>NZ_LXFY01000034.1:0-163992 GCF_021432585.1 Pectobacterium sp. IFB5596 | reverse complement strand
CTGACATCCGGATCGGTGAAGGTGCCTGCCGGTACGGTGAAGCTCAGGCTGCCATCTTGTACCACGCTTTGTGCCGGGATTGGCGTTGCCACCACAGGGGGATTGCCAACGACCACCGTCAACGTTGAGGTCGCGCTGCGGCTGGCATCGTCATTGGCGGTAACCGAAATGGTACGTGCACCGCCGCTAGGCGTTGTCGCCACATTGACATAGACGATAGCGCGTAGTGCGGTCTGGAAGGCTTCTGACGTAGCGCCGCCTGTGAGAGTCAGGGTTTGGCTGCCATCCCCTGACACGTTGATGCCCGCAGCATGGGCAGCCAGTAATGCCTGTTGCGATAACGTCAAGTATTCGCTAGCGCCATCAGTACTGCCAGCGAGCGCGAGCGTCAGAGTCCACAGACGAGTATCGCCATCGGTTTGCGACAGCGTCGCCAGCATATCGGTTATGGGGACGCCCGTGCTCAGACCGCTTGAGACGGTGGCGCTATAGTCACTGCCCGCTCCTGCACCGTTCAGGTCCACTTGTGGACTCACACCCGAAGCAAACTGTGATTCGTAAGCACCGATATCGACAGCCCCTTGTCGCACACGATCCAGACCCCGCGCATCACCATTGCCGGTAACATAGAAACGATCACCCTGATTAATGGCATTGCTGGCTGTAGCAGCCAGCCGAGGATCTGACGATGACACCAGATCCACACTACTGCCGATCAGGTTATTACCGCCATTTAGGGTATAGGAACCGTTACTGGTGGTGTCGTTATGGATGACCATATCGACAGTATTGCCCGATATAATCGAGTTGCGCACACTGGTAACCCAGCTAGAGGCATGGTTGGTGAAGTGAAACTGAATCCCGGCATCCTGACCGGTGATGGTGGTGTTCATTAAGGTGACATGCGTGTTGGGCGCGTTGGTGCTGCCGCTTGCCGCCAGATAGAGACCCGCCACGCCAATCGACCCATTGGCCGCATTGGCGCCAATATTGTTGTAGATGGATGAATTGGTGATCGACAGCGAGAGTGTTTGTTGGGCTGACACGAACAGCTTGATCACGCCTTCTTCATTCATGCCGCCCGACTGGGTATTATCATGGATATTGACCTGATCGAGATCGAAGATGTAGGCACCTTGTTGAATATTGCTCAGGTCAATCATGCCATTGCCCCACCCGCCATCGTCGGTGTTCCCCGTAATATCAACGTTGTACAACCTGAAGTTGATATCTAATGCGCTAGCATTGATCCCCAGCACACCACCTGAGAACTGGTTGGTGCTGGTGGTGAAATTCGTCAATGTCAGGTTCTGGATGGCGAGCGTCATTGACGAGGTGTTGATTTGGAAGCCGGAATAACCGCCACCGTTCAGGGTAAAGCTTTGCCCGTCGATCAGCATGGAACTGGTCGGTACCAGCAGGCCTTCAGCCAGCGTCACGTTGGTCTGCAATACGATACGGTCAATGCCGGGGGTGATGTTGGCCCAATACATCGCCTCGCGCAGACTGAGCCCGCCGCCATCATTGATATCATCTTGCAGTGTATTGCCATTGCCAAAGGACGCATCGTCGCCGGTATCGTCTCCAGAGGTAACATACAGCGCGCTGTTGCTCGCTAACACATTGACTGAAGAGGTAAGGTTCAGCGACGTGGTGGTGTTGTTGGTCCCGCTATCTCTGACGGCGGTTAAGGACACATCCCGTGTTGCCGCCGTAACGCTGCTGTTGCTATTGCCGTAGCGTAAGCCATCCACCAGACCGGCAAATTGCGTGTTGCTGGCGGTCATCCCGCTCAACTGTAGCGTCACCGTATTGCCGACACGCGTTACCGTATAACTGCCGATGCCGGTCAGTGTGCCGCTGCCATTGCTCGCTAGGCTGATGGTGTTGCCCGCCACGCTGATAAATTCACCGCTGTCGTTGACGTTGGACACGGTCAGAGTCAGTGCGTTAAAGGTCTGCCCGCTGTCCCGCGTGTCTGCGCTGACGCCGCTGAACAGATCGACAGCACCCGCCATTCCGCCAATAAATATCGGATTGCTGCCCGTGGCGGACAAGGTTGGTGCGGTGCTGCTTGCGGCGGTCGTGACATCAAGCTTGACGACGCTGACGGTGGCATTACCGGCGCTGTCTCTGGCGACCACATACACATCATAGGCAGTGGCTGCGGCTAAACCCGTCAGGGTCAGGGATTGACTGTAGGGCGCGCTGCCGGCTAACTGACTGCCGAAAGTGAGTGCCAGGCTACCTGAGGCGTTCTGCCCGTTAATGACCTGAGTGACGCTCGGTGCACTGGCGCCGTCGGGGAGCACCACATAATAGATGGTGCCCCGTTCGTTGAGGTCAGTATTAAGGGTAAAACCGCTGGTTGTCGGTGCAGTGATTGTGGGTGTCGCGTCAAACGTAGGTGCGATATCGTCGGCCACCGTTAAGGTGATGACCTTCTCATAGGTGGCTTGCCCGTCGGAGACCTGGAGACGCACGGAATAGGTTCCGGGTGCCATGGTAGCGGCATTAACCGCTCTCAGCGTGCTGCCGCTGAGGATAAAGAGTGCATTATCAGTACTGCCAGCGCCACTCACCAGACTGTAGGTAAACGTGGTGGAGTCTACGTCGGTTGCCGACAGCGTCCCAACGATGCCGTTGCTGCCCAGAGACTGGCCGAATGTCGTGTTGGAAAGCGCCAGATCCGGTGGTGCATCGTTGACGGCAACCACGGTGACGGTGCTGGCGATATTGCCGGGGCTGTAGCTGTTGTTGCTAGCACCAGAATCGGTGACCTGAGTCAGGGTCACGACCCGTGCGGTGGTATGGGGATTTTCACTGCTGTTGCCGTAGGTCATGCCAGATAGCAAGGTGCCCATATCGGCATTGCTCAATGTCGCTCCGCTTAGGCTGACGACTGCCGTGCCAGCGCTGAGGGAGACACTGGCCGAACCGTAACCACTGCCAAGTGTGACGCTATTGCCATTGATCAAGGACACCTTGACACCGTTGATGTTTAAATATTCTGTGCTGTCCGCGACATTGGAGATGGTCAATGTCGCGCCAGTAAAGGTTTGTCCACTGTCGTTGGTATTCGCGATTACGTTGGTAAATAAGCCGACGTCGGCACCGTTTTCGGTGTAGGTAGGATTGGTCGCTGAGCCAGCTATGCTGGGAACGTTATCGGTGGGAGCGGCGAGAGATGCAGTGACGATATTATCCCATGTAACAGTACCGTTACCGATTGTTGCTGTTGTTAATCTCACCTCGTCAATATCTTGAAACGCATTAGAGAGCGTCGCCGTCTGGAATGCTACCGTGAGGGTGATGGTTTGCGTTGCCCCCGCCACCGCGCTACCGTCTTTATACCCCGTGATGGTGAACGTTGATACGTAATTGCCTAGCCCTCTAAGATCAATACTCGATAGTTTGAATTCGCTGCCATCCGTCGATTTAAGTGCAAAATAGTTAAGATTTCCCCCAGGAGTAACAATCGTATTCAGGACCTGGTTACCGCTTATCGCAACAGTTTGAATGGTTACATTGCCAGTACTGTTAGCAACGTAGGTAAAACCGTTGTTTTGATCGTTATACGTTTGGAGACCCGGTTGGGTTTTGACAAATTCTTCCGTGCCTGAAAATTGCGAGAACGTGTTAGTACCATGCGTTGGGGAAGCCAACAAACTATTGTATTCTTGCGCGATGGTTCCCAGTGCTGCGCCGGTTGTCTCTATATTGCCAACCGTTGTTTCCAGTTGCCAGTTGCCACCTTTGGATGCTGCGCCCGTCAAATCATCTGAGGCTGCAATATCTGCCTGAGTGAGCTGTGATAGTAAAGAGACAAAACTTTTTCCTGTGTCCTGTGCAATATCACAGCCATAAAGCAGCAGATCGCCATCCTGTGTTAGCGCGGTGCCGAGTTTAGCCAGGTCGGCCGAACGTGCTTCCGCCGTAGCGCTATCCAGCGTCAGATTACCAAGGCGAACTTGTCCTTCGTTGCCATGGCTCAATATATGGATCGCATCGTAACCCGTATGAGTTTCAGCCCATACCGCCATCTGCGTCAGGCCGTCTTTGCTACTATCCAATAAAAATACATCAACCCCAGCGGGGACACTGTTGACCAGTGTTTGGTAATCCGTCAGCGCTGTGTCAATAAATACCGCTTCTTTACGTATTGTTTCGCCTGCAACAGCCTGTACAACGACGTCAGTCGTGATGTCATGCGTGGCACTATTCTGATCGGATGATGTGTTGTTCTCCGATGTGGCCTCAGCAGAATGATTTGCGGTCTGTGCAGGATTAGGATTAGAAGAAGCCGTGGCGTCACTCGAGTTACTGGTTTCGGCCTGAGTGGCCGTTGCGGCTATTGCGCCGTCAAATAAGACGCGGGATTCAAGGGCAAAACCAAGAGGAGCGGAATAAGTCTGCTCAATATGGTCAGTTGGATGGTCATTTTTCTTACTGAATAATTGGCGCCACAGCATAAGACATACTCCAGAGTGGTGTTAGTACGTATAATTTTTCTACAGCTAATATCGGGAAGTCATCACTAAATACGGACTATCGGTACGCTTGCCATCGTGACTACCAACAGACCACTCCTATGTCCATCATTAGATTACATATTGCGCTTTTAATTTCAAAATCTTACAGATGTCGCGCTCCCCTAAAAATGAGGGAAGCGCGTAGTTATATTAGTTTGGGTTTACAGGATAAACGCCCATAGTAGCGATGCACGCAGTGAGACCTACACTGGGGTTACGAACACTAAAAGGTGTACCGCCAATATTAGGGGAAATGGTTATACCCGTTAGGTTGCTCACACTAAACGGGGCTGAAAATGGTTTCAACGTTGTTGTAGGTGTGGCATTACTGTAAATTTTAGCTGGTGAGTCAACCCCACCAACGGCACTTAAATCAAACGAAGGAGACGTTATCGCCAGTGATGTCGTGTTGTCTGGTACGTTGGCTGTTGCCGCACCATTTACCACAGGAATAGCGATAGATGCGGTACCGCTCACGCTTCCAGAAGAGGCAACAGTGGCCGGATGGATGTGTGGGGCAACGTTGCTCGTCGTCAATGAGACATTCTCTGCCCCAAATACTTGTCCACGAGTGACATTCGCTAATCCTGTTCCTTGTCCAGCCCCTACCGGTACGCGCCCACGCATGTCGGGGAGCATAAAGTTCCCCTGCTGTGGAGAACCTCCCCAGATATTTCCGATCAAGGCATAAAGCGCCTGATATTGATTGATAGTCACTGTTTGCCCATTTGCAGGCAGATAGCCCTCTGGGCAATAGCTGGTGACCATATAACAAATAGAGCCAATGTAAGGCTCAATACTGCATGCAGATGCGGTAGCTGGTTGCGATAGGCCTACAGCTAACACAGTTGCGATCGCAGATTTGGCAAACAGACGCTGAACGCATTTCATAAACATCTCTCCTTGGAATGGGGGATAATTCCACGCTGGGTGAAATATATCTGATGATTTTGATGCTTGGTCTTGTGATGCCTAACTTCACTTGCTAAGTAACATGTAATTTTATGTAAACAATAAAAACAAAATTACATATAAAAAGTGAAACTAGCAATAAGCTTTTACGTGGGCAGATAATAAAAAGATTTATTTTTTTAAATAATTGATTTTATTTGATATTTATTTGTCTTATCAAAGGGCGGATGTGCTGAAGTTGCTGCGATATGTGTATGTTGTCAGCGTAATAAAAAAACCAGAGAGAAATTTATTTGTTAATAAAATGTAGTGTATGTTCGACGCAATAGGTACGTGAAAACGTTAGGTAATCTTATTAACGGATGAAATAAAAAAAGGTGTAACGCTTTTCTACAGAGTCTGGAGTATTTCCTGCTCCAGATACCAGCTAAGACAGGCGTATATATCGAGGATAACCAGCCCGCTAAAAACCACTTTCTCTGATACCCAATGCCGCTACCCGACGCCACACCGTACCAAGAATAGATTCCTTTTCTCCTTCCAGAATAACGCTGCCCCGTAGAGGCTGTTGCAGCGGCAGAAATTGCTCTTCCTGTACCATAAAACGAACGCGGTACTGCGCCTGTACCGGTTGAGGATTGTGGTCGCGGTCGCGTCGCACGGCAATCGGGCCATGGCGATCGGACGCGAGCATTTCTTGTTGTAGGTAAGCGCTGCCCGTGGGGGCGATGTCATGAAGCGTGACGTCAAGGCGTGGGAAAGCGGGATCGTCGGCAAGGAAGATGCCCTGCATGGTCTCTTGAGTACGCATGAGTGATTCTTCAGGTATATAGCCAACCACCCGTCCCTGCGTGGGTTCCACCACGCGTAATAATGGTGTATCCGCCGTTAGCCAGCGCCCAGTTGTCATATCACGTGCCAGATCGCGTACCACACCCGCTTGCGGTGCCCGAATCGTTAAGCGTTGACGCTGTGCTGCCAACCCACGATAGCGTGCCAGCGCCTCAGCTAACTGCCAATCCATGACCTGAATTTCACTCGCCGTTTCCTGTCGTGCCGCTCCACGCTGTCGCTGCTGTTGTAACTGGGCGATACGCTGACGCTCAATATCAAGACGATAATCCAGATCGACCGACGTCAGCTCTAGCAGGATGTCTCCGATATCCACCCGCTGACCATCTGTAACGTGTAGCTGGTTAACCCGTGCCGGTACCGGACTGTAGAGGGTACTGACCTTCTCGGCTTCCAATACGGCAGGAATGTGGATGTTGCCACTCCATGGATAGAGCAAGATAAACAAGAGGGCTAAGCACAGCAGGGCGCTGCGCAAAAAAGCGATGGGGTGTATTGATTTTCGCATGGACCACCAGGCATAGGCTTCTTTGGCTATCGGTAGCGCGATAAACCAGACGATTTCAACCAGCATTAAACCAATGCCGATCACCTTGATAAAAAAGTGGTAAACCACCAGCGCGATGCCAAAGAACAGGAAAAAGCGCCATATCCAGGAGGCATAGCCCCACACCAGCAGTTTGCGCTGCAAGGATGGGGAAAGGTTTTCCGGCGCAGGGTGACCATGGCCGAACAGACTTTCCCGCAACCGCCAGCGGCAGAGCGCATAGGCACGTTCTTGCAGATTTTCTACGCGCCAGAAATCGCTAAGTAAAAAGTAGCCATCGAAGCGCATCAAAGGATTAAGGTTTACAACCAATGTGGTCAGCCACGTCGCGCTGGAAAGCATAAAGGCGGCTGTTCGTGCCGGGCCATCTGGCAGTAATGTCCAGGCCAATAGCGCAATAACCGCCAACATCAGTTCTGCCAGAATGCCGCCTGCGCCGATCAGCAAACGTGCCTGACGATCCTTCAGTTTCCAGGCGTCGGTAGCGTCAGTGTAAAACAAGGGAAATAACACGATAAAGGCAACGCCCATGCTTTGCACACGGCAGCCCGCCCGTTTGGCCATGAAGGCATGGCCTAGCTCATGGATAAATTTGGCGAACACCAGAGAGACACCGAACACGGCCATACCGGACAGGCTAAAGAGGTGTGGAAATGAATGGGTGTAACGTACCCAGTCTCGACTGACTAAAAATAAACCCAGCAGCAGGATTAATGGAAAGATCCAGACCAGAAAGGGCGCACCATAGCGCTGTAGCCACGGCCAACAGCGGTTGAGTACCGGATCGGGTCGCCACAGAGGAATACGGAAAAACAGATACTGATGCAGCACGCTTTTCCACAAGCTGGTGCGCATCGCCTGAGCTTTGCCCAGATAGCGCCGACGTTGTTCTGGATCGCTTGCCGCGACCAAATCGTGCTGGCGTAGGAACTGTAGCAGTTGCTCCAACTCTTTCACTCGCAGCGGCAGGCCGGGTTCCTTGTTGGCGGCGTCCAGTATTTGCTGCGGCTGGCGCAGTGGCCAATGACGCAGCAGGCGGATAGCCGAGGGAGTCAGGGTAAAATAACGCCCGGTTATCGGATCGGACAGCACCCACTGCGGGGCTCCGTTGATGCCCGGAGCCGATTCTACCAATTGAAGATCGGTGCGCAGGGGAGGCAGGTGCGGATTCATAACCCAATCGCCTGACGGATCACTGCCAGCGGTCGACGGAACAAATAAACGGCAAGGGGAACATAGTCGCCGGAAATTTTTGCCGTGCCGCGCAGGCCGATACGTGGCGGTGTGTCAGTGAAGCGTGCATCCAGACGGTAGGCAAGATTGCCGGCTGGTGTCTGTTCCGACTCATAGGCGATACGTTCTAACAAGGCCGCGTGCGGCGTGAGTGGATCGCTGTCCAGAAACAGTGTGATGGGTGCCTCTTGCTGCAACTGGATGGCGTCGCCTACGTCCAACTCAATGCGTAATGCGGTAAGAGCGGGGTCTGCCAACTCCATCAAACGTTCGCCGGTGCGTACTGGTTTACCCATCCAGCGCGTAGCGTCGGCAAATACCGCAATGCCATCCCGTTCGGCGCGGATTTCTGTGCGACTCAGCAGGGCATTGGCGTAATCACGTTCTGCTCGTTTTTGTGCTACCTGGGCTGCGAGAAAGTCGAGCCGAGCCTTGGAGTCCGCATCCTGAAATGCGCGTTGAGAACTGGCGCGGTGCTCTGCTTCGGCGACATTCAATGCACGTTCGGCTACATCTGCCTGGGCTTTCAGGGTTGTGCTGTCAAAGCGAACCAACACGTCTCCTTGGCGCACACTCTGGTTTGGTAACACGGTAAAGGATTGAATCACGCCGTCCAGTGGGGCGGCGACGACACGTCCTTGATGGGGAATAACCTCGGCGGGGGCCAATACGGATTGACGTACCGGAATAAACAGACAAGCGAGCAGCAGCAGTGCAGGTACGACGATTTTCCACCGGGCCTGTCGACGACGCCAACGGGCAGTTTGCGGTTCGAGAGCCAGCCAGGCATGGCTAAAAGCGCCGCTGAGTTGCTCCGCCAATATCTGATCGGCAGGCTGCCAGATCTGTTCTCTGGCATACCAGATTCCACCAAACGTGCGCCCTTGGCGATCTTTCAGCGGTGACCATAGTACCTCGGGTGCAGATAGCGTTTGCCAGTCGTTGCGGTTTTGCTGATCCAGTGAGGTTGCCGCCACCACCGCGCACTGTTCATGCTGTTGGTTACTCTGCAACTGCGTGCAGGCGCGTTCCACAAAGGCGACAAAGGGTGCATGGGGCGCGGGTTGAGTGACGCCGGTTACGGCTCGCACCTTACCGTTAATCACGAGGGCGGCATGGCGAAAACCAAATAGCGGCTGGCTGTCGTTGACGATGCAGTAGGCCAGCTCTTCGGTGCTGTTGGCTGCTCGTGCTTGCCGCTCAACGTCAAGAAAGCGGGCAAATGCGGCGGTACTGGCAGAGGTTGGCGTGATGCTCACCGCGCCTCCGAAAACTGTGCCGTGCCGCTCATTCCGGCCATCAAGGTCTCGTCCGTGTGGGCCAGCGTACCGGTCAGGCCAAGGGTTTGACTGCTTTCATCAATGCGTGCGCCAAGCCGTGTGACCTTGGCTTGTAACGGCTTTCCGGTTTCATCAGGGGTGAAGGTAAAGGTTAATCCCGGTTTTAGTACCGACAAAAGCCGTGATGGCACGAGTAGGTTAATCTCCAGATGGCGATTATTGACGATATCCAAAACGGGTGCGCCAACCGCGACGCTTTCGTACGTTTGGGCTCGACGTTTTACCACTTGCCCATCGAACGGAGCCAGAAGACGACAGCGATTGACCTGGATTTGATAGACCTGGCTTTCTGCCTGAGCTTGTGCAAAATGCGCTGCGGATAAGGACACCGCGTGTTTTCCCACTGATTTCATCTGTGCCAGTTGCTGATTTTGGCTCAGCTCCGCTTCTGCGGCTCGCGTAGCGGCTGAGGCTGCGGCTAATTGAGCCTGATAAATTGAACAGTCAAACCGCACTAATAGATCGCCTTTTTTGAAGGATTCCCCTTCTCTAAACGGTATTTCGATAATGCGCCCAGCCAGATCGCTGGATAGCGTGGCTTGATCGACAGCGATCAGAATCCCACGTGCCTGATTGTCGGCGTGGGTAGGGGATTGATTATCATGAGAAGGCATTGCCAACAGTGGGTCGCTAGTTTGGGCATGGGCGTTAAACGTCAATAGGCAAAATGCCAGTGACGTAAAAGCGCGACGAAGTGCTGAGTTATTGAAACTATCCACACTGACCTGCCTTAATTTTGTTGAAATGCGTGCCAAGCCCGAAAGAGTCATGACCCTCTGAATTTTCACTTATTAGCGGTGCTAATTTTGGAGGATATCATGGTACAAAATGGACCAAGCTGACAAGATCAACAGAGAGCCGTCGAACAATTCCTTTTTGTGTCGCTGAACGTGGCATCGATAGCGAAGAGAGGCGTGTTTGGGGAGCGTGTTACACCGCTATCAGTGAAACTGAAATCGGATTGTCATCAGTCCATGATAATCTAACCATGTCCTCGTTTTTCCATTCTATACTCGTCATACTTCAAGTTGCATGTGCGTTGGCCGCATTACTCTGCACACTGGCGTGTACCTCGCCCCGTTGGGGCCGCTGCAAGCAGCGTTCAAACCTGCCTCTGGCAGGTTTGTCAGTCACCCGAATCACTTACTTGAGTAAGCTCATCGGGATGAAATGAGAGACATCCTGTCTCTCACCGGAGGCCAGCCGTTGGCTGGTCAAATTCGTTCCCGACGAATTTGTCCTTCTCTTGCCGCCTTCCTGAAACTCGAATTATTTGGAGTATAATCATTTACCTGAAAATAATAGTAGGTTTAACGGTGAATATTCATATCAACAGGTTTTTCTTTCTACCTCCCCATGATGTAGACGATATGTACTGAATTAAAAAACCAAAAAAAACCATATTTTTAGTTTTTTAACACGAATAAAAATGTGTACTGTAATTAACGTTCTGTTTTTAATATTTTCTTCTCGTTTAAATTGATTCTATTTCAATAAGGTAGGCGAAATAAAAAAATAAACGAAAAATTTCCAACCCTATTGCAGTGATTTTTGCAATGAATAGAATTGCTCCGTTGGTATATTTAATTTAAATAAATATAACGTTGCGTGGTCTTTGGATTGTTGCACTTGGTTTACTAGGGAAAGTTTACCCCAACTCTATGGTACATAGGAGATAACCATGTCTGTCATTTTACCTCATCATGCCCCAGCGGATTCTTATATGGGATGTACGCCTGGCTCACGGCGTAGTGCGCTCCGTGAATTATTGCAGCAGCAAAAAGGTATTAGAGTGATGGAGGCTCACAGTCCGCTTTCTGCTTTATTAATCGAACAAGCTGCTTATGAAGATGGCGATACGCATTATCAATTTGATGCATTTTGGTCCAGTTCACTCACGGATTCCACTTTGCGCGGAAAGCCTGATACGGAGTTAGTGGATATCAGCCATCGTTTTCATGCGATTACGGAAATATTTGATGTTACCACTCGCCCATTAATTTTTGACGGTGATACTGGTGGGCAAACGGAACACTTAGCCCATCGTATTCGCGCTGCCGAAAACCTGGGTATTTCAGCCATGATTATTGAAGATAAAACTGGCCTGAAAAAGAACTCTTTATTTGGCAATGAGGTAAAGCAAACGCAGGCTTCCATAACGGATTTCTGCGAAAAAATCACGACGGTCAAAAAGGCACAACTGACGCCCGAGTTTATGCTGATCGCGCGTATTGAGAGCCTTATTCTGGACGTTGGTATGGAAGATGCGATAAACCGCGCCTTGCACTATGCTGATGTGGGTGCCGATGGCATTATGATCCACAGTAGGCATAAAACCCCCGCTGAGATTTTAGCTTTCGCTAAGCAGTTTCGTGAACATTACCCGCATTTGCCTTTGGTTTGTGTCCCGACCAGTTTTAATGATATTACTTTCGATCAACTGATTGATGGCGGATTTAATATCGTTATTTACGCAAACCATATGTTACGCGCGGCGTATCCCGCGATGAAATCAATTTTGCCAGAAATTCTCAAACATGGCCGAACGCTGGAAGTTGAGGATAAATGTATGTCGATAAAAGATATTCTCGATCTTATACCGGGTACACGATAACGAAATAGAGTGGGGCGTCAGTATAATTATTTTTTATCACGCTATTAATTGGCGCTGTAGGCGTATTATTATTATTTAACGCCATCGCGTAGCCCCAAGTTATTCGCGCAATATAATGATAAAACTAAAACGTCATCATTGTTGCTAATTACAACATGATGCGAAGGGGAGGTTTATTATGATTGACCCTAATAAGCTTATCGAATTTCTGGTTCAACGTGGCGTACATTTTTTCAGTGGCGTTCCTGATTCATTATTAAAAGCATTTTGTCTGGCGATCGGAAGCCATAACATTGGGCTTGCGCACCGTATCGCGAGTAATGAAGGTTGTGCGATGGGGATGGCGATTGGACATTATCTGTCGACGCGAACGTTGCCCGTGGTCTATATGCAAAATTCGGGGTTAGGCAATGCGATTAACCCACTTTGCTCCCTGGCTACGCCGGATGTGTATGGTATTCCGCTGTTACTGATTATCGGCTGGCGGGGCGAAGTCGACGATAGTGGGGAGCAACTTCACGATGAGCCACAGCATGTTATGCAGGGGCGAGTCACATTGCCTCAACTTAATGTGCTGGATATTCCGCATATCGTGCTGGATAGCCATAACACGCCTCCGTGGGATGATATTCAGGCTTTGCTCCAGCACGCGCATGAGGAACACAGTCCTGTGGCGCTGGTGGTGAGAAAAAACACCTTTTCCTCGGTAGCCACTCCTGCCAGCCCACCTGCCGAGTCAGCGTTGATGCGGCGTGAAGCCATTGTCGCCGCATGCTTGAATGTGCTGCCATCCACTCTCCCCATCGTCAGTACCACGGGCATGTTGTCGCGTGAGCTTTATGAATTGCGCGAACAACGGGGAGAAGGGCATCAGCGAGATTTTCTGACGGTCGGAGGAATGGGGCTTGCCAGCCAGATCGCACTGGGTTTGTGCGATGCGCAGCCGCGGAGAAAAGTCGTTTGTCTGGATGGGGATGGGGCGCTGTTGATGCACATGGGAGGGCTGACGAACACGGCTCAGGCTAGCAACCTGATACACATCGTCATCAACAATGGCGCGCATGATTCCGTGGGGGGGCAGCCCACGGCTGCATCCCGCTTACCGTTAGCCCCTATCGCGGCTGCCAGTGGCTACGGCGCGACGTACTACGCGGAGACAGAAGACGCTTTACAGGCTGCGCTGCAACAGGCACTGCGGGCACAAAGCAGTCAATTCATTGAAGTGCAATGCCGCGTGGGCCATCGCAGCGATCTGGGTCGACCAGCGACGTCTCCCGCGCAAAACCGTGATGCGTTTATGCAATTTCTTACTACATCACCTCAGTCCTCTTGATGACCTCAGCGACAAGGATTGCCGATATGACTCATTCTGTTTCTTTAGTTGGCGTTGGTGTATTAGGAAAAGCTATCTCGCTCAGACTATTACAGCGTCATTTTTCGCTCAGCGTGTTCAACCGGACTCGCAGCAAAACGAACGAGGTTGCCGCTGAAGGCGCGCACGCCGTCCCTGAACTGCACCAGTTGTTCACGCAGGAAAAACAAATTGTGCTGATCTGCCTGAAGGATGCAGGAGCGATACGTGAGGTTTTTCAGTCGGAGGAAGTCACACAGAAACTGGCTCGCTATCGTCCTCTGTTACTCAATATCAGCACAATAGGGCCGGAAGAGAGCCGCTGGATGGAAACCTTTTTTCACCAGCACGGTGCGCATTATGTGGAGTGCCCCGTCTCGGGCGGGCCAGAAGGTGCGCGACAGGGCAAACTTGCCGCCTGGGTGGGGCCTTGTGTGGATAGCTTTGCCAGCGTGGTTAATGATGTCATTACCAGCCTGTCAGATCGCTATGTGCTGATGGCGAACAACCACAGTGCGCAGACCATGAAGGTGATTAATAACTATTGTGAAGCGGTACATCTACTGGTGGCGGCAGAAGCGCTATTGGTGGCGGAAGGTCACGGCATTGCCTCCGATGTGCTGGCAAAGGCGCTAACGTTGGGACGCGGGCGTTCGACTTACATGGAGGTGATGCTGGATCGCTATCTGAACCCGCGTGAAACCGTGTCTGTCCCGTTATCCATCCGCCTGAAAGATCTCGACCTCGCCAACACGCTTTTCCAGCGCTCTGCGATCCACAGTGAATTCTTTGATACGGCGCGCCAGCTCTATCAAAACACGGCCGATCTCTCTGCCGTTCCTCAGGATCAAACCGCCTGCTTTTCGTATCTCTCACGTACCTCGCCGACGGGGAGGGACTAAATGCCTGAGTTAACACAGCGACAACGCTGGATGTCTATCCTCGCTCACTCCGACCCTGCCGAGCTGGAAGAACACTGGAACACGCTGCACTTTTCCGCGGACTACCAGCTCTTACGTCCTACGCAGATTGGTTTGATCCAGCTACAGGGAAGAATGGAAGTTGATGGTCCGCGTTTTATTGTGGGTGACATGACAGTGACCCGTGCTGCGGTGCAACTGGAGGATGGGACGTGCGGTTACAGCTATATCGCAGGCAGAAATAAGCCGCATGCCGAGCTCTGCGCCTGGATCGATGCACTGCTGCAAACCCGATCCTATTTCCATGAGATATGGGAGCGAATCATCACACCGTTGGCAGACCAACAGCGTGCTCACCGGGAACAGCAACAGCAGGAAGTGGCTGCCAGCCGGGTGAATTTCTTTACTTTGGTCAGGGGAGAATGATTTGTCATGACAACGATGACGGGCTTCGCCCACCCTGTATTTGGCACACAGCTCTGCTTTCGAAAAATCGTGAAGGCAATGAGTGAGCCGGGTGCTCTGGTTACGGTTCCCAATGTTTCCGGTCTGGAATCGATGTCGTCTGCAACGGCAGCCACGCTGCTTACGCTGACCAGCCACACGACACCGTTGTTTATCGATCCCAAGATCGGTAATCCACTGCTGCTGCGTACGCTTTGCCTGCATACGAATGTGCCGTTCGCCACGACATTCGAAGAGGCCTATTTCGTGCTGTTGAGTGGAAACCGCTTTTCTTATGACCTGATGGCGCTCTCCTGCGGCAGCGAAGTTGAACCGGAGAAATCGACCACCGTTATTGTCGAGGTGGAAGGCATGCATGACGGGCCGTGTTTAAAGCTGACCGGGCCGGGTATCAAGACCCACCGCATTATTTCTCCCCGTTTGCCCGGTAGTGTCAGGGACTATCTGTGTAACCGCCCTCATACCTTCCCGACAGGGTTGGATTTTCTCTTTACCTCTGGGAAAAAGCTCTTTGCAATCCCCAGAAGTACCCACGTGGAGGAATGCTAATGTACGTTGCCGTCAAAGGGGGGGAAAAGGCTATTGAGGCCGCCCACCAGCTACAATCCTGTCGCCGCCGCGGATGTACGGATATACCAGAGCTAGACTGCTCACAAATAGAACAGCAACTTAATTTAGCCGTCGACCGCGTTATGACCGAAGGTAATATTTATGACCGCCAACTCGCTGCGCTGGCCATCAAACAGGCCAGTGGCGATCTGGTGGAAAGTATTTTTCTTTTACGAGCCTACCGTTCCACGCTGCCACGCTGGGGAATCAGTCAGCCGCTTAACACGCCCAACATGCGGCTTGAACGTCGTGTTTCGGCCATTTTCAAAGATTTACCCGGTGGGCAACTACTTGGCCCGACCTACGACTATACCCATCGTCTGCTGGATTTTTCTCTGTTGGCCGACGGTGACGACCCTATCGCACCGCAGTCAGGCGATTCTGATGAAGATGAAGAAACGCGTGAGTCTATTCCCCATGCGTTTCAATTCCTTTCTCAACAACACCTCATTCCTGAGCGGAATATCAGCAACGATAGCGATCCGCCAGATATCACAATGGAACCACCGAGTTATCCCGGCACGCGTGCGGCGCGTCTCCAGCAGTTGTTCCGTGGCGATGAGGGGTTCCTTCTATCGCTGGGGTATTCAACCCAGCGCGGCTATGGCCGTAATCATCCGTTTGTTGGTGAGATCCGCACGGGGTATATCACCGTCAGTCTTGTTGCTGAAGAGGTGGGATTTGCTATCGATATTGGCGAGATTCTGCTCACCGAATGCGAAACCGTGAACGGGTTTGTTAAACCTGCTAACGACGCGCCCCATTTCACCCGTGGTTACGGGCTGGCATTTGGCCGCTCGGAACGTAAGGCTATCACGGTGGCATTAGCCGATCGCGCACTTCAGGCCGTTGACTATCAAGAAGAGGTGCGCGGCCCGGCTCAGGATGAGGAGTTTGTCCTCTCCCATGCTGACAATGTGGAGGCTGCTGGCTTTGTCTCACACCTGAAACTCCCGCATTACGTCGATTTTCAGTCAGAGCTGGAGCTATTAAAACGACTACGTGAGGAATACCTCGCTTCTGTGCCAAGGAGTAAAGCGTGATGGGCCAGACAACGATCTCTCGCCAGAAAGGCAATCAGCCAGAAACGGAATACGGCTATTCAGAAACAGAATACAACTACGCCTATCTGGATGAAAACACGAAGGGCATGATACGGCGCGCTATTCTGAAAGCGATCGCCATACCCGGCCATCAGGTGCCGTTTGGTAGCCGGGAAATGCCGATGCCCTATGGCTGGGGTACTGGCGGCATTCAAATTACTGCCAGTATTATTGGGCCGGACGATACGCTCAAAGTGATCGATCAGGGTTCCGATGATACGACCAATGCGGTATCGATCCGCGCTTTTTTCCGTAAGGTCGCGAATGTGCCAACCACGGAAAAAACCAGCGACGCGACGCTGATCCAAACGCGGCACCGCATTCCTGAAACGCCGCTTAAAGAGGATCAGATCCTGATCTTTCAGGTACCGATCCCTGAGCCGCTGCGCTTTATTGAGCCGCGTGAAACCGAGACGAGAAAAATGCATGCGTTGGAAGAATATGGCGTTATGCAGGTGAAGCTCTATGAAGATATTGCACGGTTTGGGCACATCGCCACGACCTACGCCTACCCGGTGAAAGTCAACCATCGCTATGTTATGGACCCTTCGCCGATCCCGAAATTTGATAACCCGAAGATGAACATGAGCCCTGCGCTGCAACTGTTTGGTGCCGGCCGTGAAAAGCGGATCTATGCCGTTCCGCCGTATACCGTGGTGGAAAGCCTCGATTTTGACGATCACCCGTTCAGAATACAGCAGTGGGACAAGCCCTGTGAACTGTGTGGCGCGCGCGACAGTTTCCTGGATGAAGTGGTAATGGATGATGACGGTACACGCATGTTTGTCTGCTCCGACACTGACTATTGTCAGCAGCGTCAAAGCCAGAGAGGAGAAACGTCATGACGACAGAGCATCATGTATCCGACAGCCCGTTGCTCGATGTACGGCATCTCACGCACCTGTATGCGCCGGAAAAAGGCTTTCGCGATGTGTCGTTTCAGCTGTGGCCGGGGGAGGTGTTAGGGATTGTCGGTGAATCCGGCTCGGGGAAGACGACGCTGCTGAATGCGATCTCTGCCCGTCTGGCACCGCAGGAAGGCGAGGTGATCTACCGCAACGCCGAGCAACAGAGGCTCTCGGTCTATGACATTAGCGAGCGGCAACGGCGTGCGCTGGTGCGTACCGAGTGGGGAATCGTCTGGCAGCACCCGTTGGCAGGGCTGCGCCCCACCGTTTCTGCGGGCGGCAATATTGGCGAACGACTTATGGCTATCGGTCATCGACACTACGGTGATATTCGCAGTAAGGCGGCACAGTGGATGGCAAACGTCGAACTGCCCGAAAACCGTCTGGACGATCTGCCGACCACCTTTTCTGGTGGGATGCAGCAGCGCCTTCAGATTGCCCGCAATCTGGTCACCGCACCGCGGTTGATATTTATGGATGAACCGACGGGTGGGTTAGATGTATCGGTGCAAGCACGGTTGCTCGATCTGCTCAGGACGCTGGTGGTGGAGATGCAGCTTTCAGTCGTCATCGTGACGCACGATCTTGGGGTTGCCCGGCTACTGTCACACCGCCTTCTGGTGATGCAGCACGGTCGGGTTGTCGAACAGGGATTAACGGACAGGGTGCTCGACGATCCGAAGCATCCTTATACCCAATTGCTCGTTTCTTCCATTCTGTAAATCCAGCCAAAAGGACGCTTGATGGATACGCAATTACGCATCGAGAACGTTGATAAAACGTTCGTGTTATATAACCAGCAGGGCGCGCGGCTGCCAGTTTTCCACGATATTAGTCTGTCGGTGAAGAGCGGTGAATGCGTGGCGCTGCACGGGCATTCCGGGAGCGGGAAATCCACGCTGCTGCGCTCTCTGTACGGCAACTATCAGCCTGACGGTGGCCATATCTGGGTACGTCATCGCGAGCGCTGGGTCGATATCGTCAACGCGGATGCCCGCCATGTGCTGGAAATCCGCCGCGAAACGTTGGGCTGGGTAAGCCAATTCCTGCGTGTCATCCCACGTATTAGCACATTGAATGTGGTCATCCAGCCTTTGCTCGAACGCGGTATGTCACGTCAGGAAAGCGAGATTCGCGCTGGTGAATTACTGACGCATCTGAACGTCCCTGAGCGGCTGTGGTCGCTCGCGCCCGCCACCTTTTCCGGCGGTGAACAGCAGCGCATCAATATTGCCCGTGGGTTTATTGGTGATTACCCGATTTTGCTGTTAGACGAACCAACGGCCTCGCTGGATGCTAAAAATCGACTGGCTGTCACACAGCTCATTAACAATGCGAAAGACAAAGGGTGTGCCATCGTCGGCATCTTTCATGATGACGAAGTGCGCCAACACGTCGCCGATCGCCTTTATTCAATGGCAATGGCTTCCCGCATGCAGGAGAACATAAATGATCATTAATAATGTCAATATGGTGCTCTCACGGGAAATCATTCATGGCTCACTGGAAGTGCGCAACGGTGTGATCCATCACATCAGCGATAGACCGAGCCGCCATCCCGGTGCGCTGGATGGTGAACAGGCCTGGCTCCTGCCGGGGTTGGTCGAGCTACATACGGATAATCTCGATAAGTGTTTCACCCCGCGCCCCGGTGTTAACTGGCCGTCTGAAGCGGCGATGCGCAACCACGATGCGTTGATTATCTCTAGTGGGATCACCACCGTGCTGGATGCCGTTGCAGTAGGGGACGTACGTGATGGCGGGCATCGGCTTGAGAACCTGCGGCGCATGACGGATGCGGTACTGCATAGTCAGCAACACGGCACCAATCGGGCGGATCATCATTTGCACCTGCGCTGCGAGCTGCCGCATCAGGATACGTTCCCCCTCTTTGAACAACTGGCGGATATTCCGCTGGTCGCGCTCGTATCATTGATGGATCACTCTCCGGGGCAGCGGCAATTTTCCTCTCAGGAGAAATATCATCAGTACTACAAAGGCAAGTATCACCTGAATGATGAACAAATGGCCGCGTTTGAGGAGGATCAACTGGTCGGTTCACGCCGTTGGTCGCAGCCTAACCGCGAGGCTATCGTGCGCCTTTGCCACGAAAAAGGTATCACGTTGGCCAGCCATGACGATGCGACGTCGGAGCATATAACCGAATCCCACCAGCATCGTGTGAGCATTGCCGAATTTCCCACTACCGCGATCGCGGCGCAGCAGGCACATCGCGTTGGAATGGACGTACTGATGGGAGCGCCAAATGTTATCTGCGGCGGCTCGCATTCCGGCAATGTGTCGGCACACCAGTTGGCGACGCTGGGCGTACTTCACATCTTGTCTTCAGACTACTATCCGGCCAGTCTGCTGGAGGCGGCGTTCATGATCGCAGAGGATGAGCGTAATGATTACGATCTGTCGCGTGCTATCGCACTGGTTAGCAGCAATCCCGCTCAGGTACTGAAATTTGACGATCGCGGCTGTATTGAAGAAGGACGGCGAGCTGACCTGCTGCTCGTCAAACGGCATGTGCCGCACATGAAGTTGATGCGCGTGTGGCGTCAGGGTGTTCGGGTATTCTGATCATGACAAAACTCATCTACCTGATTGGTGCTTCTGGAGCAGGCAAAGACAGCCTGCTCCGGGCGATCCGACAATTACCGCTGCCACGTCTGCTGGTCGCGCATCGGTACATTACCCGTCCCGCAGAAATTCAAGGAGAGAACCACATTGCGTTGACTCCTGAAGAGTTTGCGATCCGTCAGCAGCTTGGTATTTTCGCGCTCAATTGGCAGGCGCATCAGTGCCATTACGGCATCGGGATAGAGATTGATGACTGGCTACGGCGAGGAAGTGACGTCATCGTCAACGGCTCGCGAGCTTATCTGGCTCAGGCGCGTGAACGCTATGGCAATACGCTGTTTCCGATATGTTTGACCGTCTCTGAATCGGCACTGCGTCAGCGGCTACGCGCCAGAGGGCGGGAAAGCGAACAGCAGATTGCCACTCGCTTACAGCGTGCCGGGGAAGAGCAAAGCCGCTTACAAAATGACTGCGTTTTATTGAATAACGACGGCGATCTGCAACATACCTTATCTGTCTTTCAGTCGCTGCTGCCGTTCGACAGGGCTTGCGCGGTGCACCGCGAATAATAACGACATGTCAGGTATACCGTATATCAGGAGAAAGTTGATGGCTGCGGGCAATGACGGGATCGCTTTTCACTTTCTGGGAACCGGCGGCGCGCAGCAGGTTCCCGCATTTGGTTGCGAATGCGAGATCTGTCAGCAGGCGCAGCGAGATAAAAGAAAACGGCGTCGCGCCTGCTGCGCGGCGATCACAACCAAAGACCGGATTATCCTGATTGATGCGGGATTGCCCGAGCTAGCGCCGTATCTACTCCCTTATTCGCATCGGTATATTTTGCTGACCCACTACCACATGGATCACGTTCAGGGATTATTTCCCCTGCGTTGGGGTTACGGCGATCCCATTCCGGTTTTTGGCCCCCCAGATGAAGCGGGCTGCGACGACCTCTTCAAACACCCAGGGATTCTGCATTTTCAAAAACCGCTGATGGCTTTCCAGTCCTTCGAACTGGACGGTATCAGGATCACGCCGGTGCCCTTAATCCATTCCAAATTAACCTATGGCTACCTCATTCAGACACCGACGCACACGCTGGCCTACCTGACCGACACCGTCGGTCTACCGCCCGAAACGGCTCAGTTTCTTGCATCACACACGCTGGATTATGCCGTTGTCGATTGCAGCCATCCTCCCCAAGCGACACCTCCACGCAACCACAATGACATCACTCGTGCGCTGGAGATTTTTACTCAGCTTAACCCCAAACAGCTATACCTGACCCACATCGGCCACGAACTGGATCACTGGCTACAAACGCAAACGCTGCTGCCTGAGAATGTTCATGTTGCCTATGACGACGGGGAGTTGGGATTGTAGGAGGAGGCATTACTCTACACTTTTCTGACAGAGGCTATCTTCGAACAAGAAAATGAGGTCGCGTAATGATCGAATAAAATCCCTCAGCAGTAGTAACTACCTGAATTTCATAAGGGGTTATGCAGCTAATTATGCTTGAGGTATATATGCTGCATTGTCTTGGTTAGCTACCGTATAACCCAGTTTTTATTGCTGGTTGTGGTTTTGTTGGACATCGTGCCATCGGTTGATGGCTGAGATATATTCGCCGTACCTCACATTAGATGTACGTTGGCTATGTTTACTTATCCGAATCACTTACTTCAGTAAGCTCATCGTGATACTTACAACTTCGTCGCGTGTCCACTAATGATGGGTAGGATCAAATTTCGATAATTTTTTCCATGGGACACCTCTTCGTTTTGCTGTTGGTTTGCACTTGCAGCATGGTTCACTGAAGTAGATATGCGAAGGAGTCCATTTCATTAGCACAGAAAATTAAAATTTCTTTTACTACTGAAGATATTTCACTTTAAATTATTAAATATGGATTAATACTCCGCGTGTTAATATTGCAAAAAATAATTAATAAGCTATATTGTATTTATTAGCTACTTGCGGCATTGCCATAATTTCTTATGGGTAGAGCTATTGGAAGCCAAGTTCTGATGCGATGATATTTACATTAATTACCGATTTATCATCTGGTTGGTAACGCTTTTGAAGCGTGTGCGAAAATTATTTTCGATACAATTTCAGTATCCAAAATTAATTCAACACAGTTTTTATACTCCAAAATACCATAGGCGTAACTGCCCAGTTACATACATAGTCAAATGTCATCAAACCACAACTTGGCTCCCAATAGGCCTTATTTATATATCTATGAAATAATATCAAGAGGATGCTATTTTTAATTTCCTGTTCATCTCAAGTTTCATTTGAGCAACATGAAGTTTAATCAATTCATTCATTTGAATGAGAAGTTCAGCGTTACTTTCATCTAGCTTTTTATTGACAAGTTTTTGGAATCGCTCGGCAGATTCATACATGTCAATGTTCGACTCTTCAATCGCTTTAGCAGCATTTTTTTCGAAAGCTTCAGAATTTTTAATTTTCAATGAATTGTTGATCTCAATCTGAAACTGAAGTGTTTTAGCAATATCCATCTTAGTTTGAGATAGTTGTTCATCAAAAGAATATCTCACAGTAAAGAACATGGAGTACTGTTGGATAAAGTCGTTTTTGAAGAACTGTTTTCTTGAATAAACAGATACTTCCATGCCAAAGAATAAATGTAAACCATATCCTAGAGGCAAGTCTCTAACTACTTGAGTTGAAGTGATAGAGTTTACTTCTTTAAACGACTGCATAATACCACAAACAAGAGAAATTGCTGTCTCTTCTATATTTGAAATGCTGGATTTTATAGCTGGTTGATTTTCTTTCATTTTTTCAGCGGTTGCTGCATCAGGAGGTGTTTCGTTCCCGCTTGGTAAATCTGATGCTCCTCCTCCAGAGATCGCCTTGCCAATTTCTCTAACTATATTAACTACATTATCCATACTCCAAGTAGATGTGGTTTGCCAATCTTTTTTCGCATATGTAAGGATTGGGCTATTATCCCATTTGTTTTGTGAGTAATATTTATCTACAGATGAATTAACTCCTTCTTTCAACTGTCTAAGCCTTTCATCTAACTCTTTATCTTTTTGCTCCAAAAACTCATTGAACTCTTTATTCTTTCTCGCTTCACTAGCTATAGTATTAGACCTTCCCATTTTAATCTCCTATTTTACAGTTAGAGTGTTTCACTCGAATAAACAATAGTACTAAATTTCTTTTTAGCAAATTATTACAGTTGATTTCATGGTAGTGTGAATCGTGTCGCATTATTCGCTATTGTCAGTCAATAAGACTGTTGGGGTTGTAACCGGAATCCGCTAAAATTTTGTTAATCCAACTTGACCTTCTCCCTGAAAACAGTATCAGCCTAAACTAGGCTATGTCCCGCAATTGTCTAGTCGATGGAAAATCGTGAAATTCTGACAAGATGTGGTGTAAATATCCCAGCAAATCAACCATTCACTTTTAGATATCTTCTGACATGAGCGCTATGGGTAAGTTTCGATTCTAATACTCTGAATCCCTCTCAGATCCTCTAAAGCATAAGATTAATCGTATCCCTAATCTCATCTGCATACTTGCCGAGATCCGCGATATTTTCACCCATGACTTCAACGGGAACGTTCGATAGTTCAATGGTCATCAGTTGATAGTCTTCGCCGTTGATGCGAATCTTAGTAAACAGTATATTATTCACTTTCTCTGACAGGTAATGTGATCGATAAATGAAATAGCCATACGCTGTTTTAGTGTCTCGACAATATCATTTTGTACATCGACAAACATTTTTTAATGGCTGGCCCTTTTATATTGAGAAGTAATAGATTGCAGGATCACTAGTTTCTGTTTTCATCAGCAAAAGAACCATGCTGGGTTATAAACCTGGCGACGTCTTCCGCCCCTTCGCGGTTTTCCTGCTTCCACATCTCAGTTTTTATACGGTGGGCTTCTCTGCCAATGGTATCATTCACCATACTAGAGACAGGTATCTCGGCAGCATTGGGAATCTGATTATCGTTTTTGTCCACGGCAATACTCATCCGGCGTTTCATTGCCGTGTTCCTCTTTAACCAAGCGCTTTATATTTTGCAGGGATCGTAGCGATAATGCTGGCGGGATCTAGAGAAAGTAAACGGGCGATGTGGATAAACATCTACGATGTCTAACCTTCTTTCCCCATTCTCAACTTTGGCGATAAACGATTGGGGGCGCTCCAACGCTAGCGCCAGGTTTCCCTGCGTGATCCCTTTGGCAATGCGTGCTTCACGTAATGCCTTGATAACGATTTGATGTTCATCAGAGTAAACAGAAGCTATCGATTCAACCCCATAAAATTTGGGATCAAATAGCAGTCGCTCACTGCTTTATCCCAAAATGGGATAATTGAATCAATTCACCACAGGGAGAGGTCGATAAATGGATAATTACGATTGGCACCCGGCAGACATTATTGCTGGCTTAAGGAAGAAAGGAACAACGTTGGCGGCGGTATCAAGGGCATCAGGATTAGCGTCTTCAACACTTGCTAACGCATTAACAAGACATTGGCCCAAAGGTGAAAGGTTAATTGCCTGCGCATTGGGAAAGCGGCCTGAGGAGATCTGGCCGTCACGCTATCGAGCATGAGCCCGAATCATGGGGAAGGGGAGGCGGGATAGCACTCTCGTAGAGAACCGAACCCCGTTCAGAACCCAATCCCCAAAAGCAAAAAACCAGCCGTTAGGCTGGTTTCTTTAAATTAGTGGTGCCCGGACTCGGGATCATTCAGCTTTCTATTAAGTTGAAATACAGCATAAATTTTAATCATAGCTGTTGTCAAGACCCGTGGTGTGACCCGTATTTTCATTGATAGATCAGAATGATGGGTCACATGCGATAAAGAAATATCCGGTTCGTTCCTTTGGTTCGATTCCCATGGTATCTGCAAATCGTAATGATATAAGCCTTATGCAAACTGTATAATTACTCTCCAGAGGGAACCATGAGGGATGACATTATGTCGGCAGCAAAAGACGTTTCTGCTAAACGCGTGGCATTAAATTTACGTACCGAGCCCGATGAACAAGCTGTTACTGAGGAGACGTTGATCGATCAGCCGATTATCATGACAGGTTCAGATGTTTATCTGGAATTCCTTGCTCGTTTGGATCAGCCTCCTGCACCAAATGCCGCGCTTTGCAAAACCATGCAAACACCTGCACCGTGGGAACAGGAGGAATGACCTCCTCTCCTAAGTCATCTCACGCTTGATTGTTAAGACCTATGTCAACTAGAGGTCTGAATACGGAATCCAATTTGTTGTATTGTCTTTCCCTTTGACCAATAGGGAAGGGAATAATAGTGAAAAAACGCATAAAAAACATACTGTTAAGTAAAGCATTGGATAAGTATTTTTCCACGGTTTCACGACATAAACGAGGACAATTGCAGGAGTTCTATCGAATCAACGTTATCAAGCGTTCGCGTTTGGCTAACAGAAATATGGATGAAATATCATCAATAGACATCGCAGAATATAGAGATAATAGGTTATCGGAATTTAACGCAAGAACGCAAAAGCCGATAAGTGCGAATACTGTGCGACTGGAATTAGCATTGTTATCGGCGCTTTATAATCTGGCAAAAGTTGAGTGGGGCACATGCTCTATAAACCCCGTTGAAAATGTTCGCAAACCTACCGTATCGTCAGGCCGTACCCGGAGGCTAACGACTCAGGAAGAACGGCAGCTAACCAGATACTTCAAAGATAAAAATCCTGAATTATTGGCTATTTTTCAGATCGCGTTGGAGACGGGAATGCGGCAAGGCGAAATTTTGTCGTTGAGATGGGAATATACCGATCTTCGCCTCGGCGTTGCCCATTTGCCTTTGACGAAAAATGGTACATCACGAGATGTTCCATTGTCATCAAAAGCACGGCAAATTCTGTGTGGCCTGAGTGAACGGCCACATCATGAGAATGGCTATATTTTTAGTTACACGTCGAGTGGGTTTAAAAGCGCATGGCGTGTGGCTTTGAAGGCTCTGGCTATCGACGATCTACATTTTCACGATCTCAGACATGAGGCAATCAGCCGATTCTTTGAACTGGGAACGTTAAATGTTATGGAAGTGGCTGCGATATCAGGTCATAAATCAATGAATATGTTGAAACGCTATACCCACCTTCGTGCAACACACCTCGTGAGCAAACTGGATGCACATAAGAAACAGGCTAAAAAACTAGCCTCCATCTTTGTTCCTTACCCAGCGGATATTGATATCGATGATACAACGGTTACGCTGAAATTCTCCGATCTTGATAACCTGTCTGTGACGGCTTCAACGCATGATGATGCTCTGAAAATTGCCTCTGTGGAATTACTTCGATTTCAGGCTATAGCAGCGAAAAATGGGAAGAGACTTCCGCCACCCGGAGCTATCTCAGTCAATTCAGTTGATAGGGTTCTTATCAGCCCACTTTAGCAGTGTAGATAACTTTTATATGACGATGTTGAGCTAAATATCGTCATTTTTTATGTCGAGAATCTCAACTAACCAGACTGTCTATCCAGACGACGTGTTTTACATATCACACTGATAATCCGGTGTGGCATCAGGCAAAATCAGCAGGCATCATCTTTCTGAGGTGCTAAATTAATTATTGCTATCGACTCAATGACCCGTAACATCCCTATGTTATGTACAACAATCACTAAAACACACCGGATTATCAGTATGGCAAATGAACGTATTACTGAACATAGCGCTAAACAGAAAGAAAATGCTGAATCGAGTTGCAGTATTGATGTTCTGGCCGAGCGCAGACAGGATGAGTCTTGTTCACCACTGCACAACGATCTTTTCGATATCCCAAGCAGTACCCCTAATTTTCGCACCGAACTGGCTGGTCAGCTTGCTGAGCTAATTCCAGAGGCTGTTGCTGATGGCAAGCTCGATGTTGAAAAGCTCCGTGAGCTGCTGGCTGATGATGTGGTTGACAGTAACGAACGCTTTGGCCTGTTTTGGCCGGGGAAAAAACGGGCTTTGCGTGCCGCACAAGCCCCGACAACTGCAACACTGAAACCAGACTTTGCTAACTCAAAAGACTGGGACGCGACGCAGAATGTGTTTATTGAGGGAGACAACCTTGAAGTACTGAAGATCCTGCAACGACACTATCACAACAAGGTCAAGCTGATTTATATCGATCCCCCTTACAACACCGGCAACGATTTTGTTTACCCTGACAACTACAGAGAGGGGCTGGATACTTACCTTGAGTGGACGCGGCAGGTGAACGAGGAAGGCAAGAAGGTTTCCACTAATAGTGATACCGAAGGACGTTACCACTCCAACTGGCTGAACATGATGTATCCGCGTCTGAAGTTAGCACGCAATCTGCTTACTGATGATGGTGTGATTTTTATTTCGATTGATGACCATGAACAGGACAACCTGAAGAAACTATGTAATGAAGTATTCGGCGAAAGGAATTTTATTGCCCAACTTGTATGGGAAAAGAAAAAGAAAGGAGCCTTTTTATCTGAGAGTTCAACAAATATAAAGGAGTATGTTTTTGTATATTCTAGGAGCGTTTCTAATTTCAATGGACTTATTGGTGAAATTGCACGAAATGTAGAAACATATCCTGTGATTAAAACTACGAATTCTCGTGGTGTACGCCTTATCAAAAAAGGGATACCGAGTAGATTCAAATCAAAAAATCATATTCTTCCAAGCGGAAGCCGGATTAGCTCCGGCAATATGGAGATGATTTTACTATCAGACCTTATTATCAAAGACGGTTTTTTGGCTGAGGACGTCAAAGTTGATAGTAATTGGATTTATTCCCAAAAACTCTTGGATAGCTATGCTGATGAGAAGAGCTTGTATGTTACGCAAGATCTTTATTTTCGTCGTATTGTCAGTGAACCTAGAGAGAAAAAACTGAAAGATCTACTTCCTATGAGGGGGACTTCTTCCTCTGGAGCAAATTTTTCAATTTCGGACGATTTATTTTCGGATGGTTGGGGGACGAATGAAGATGCCTTTGATGAGCTGCATGCTATCTTTGGGCTTCAAAATGTAATGAGTTTTCCGAAGCCAACAAAGCTATTGGCAAAACTATTCCTTGCTGCAAGCCGCTATGATCCTGATTGCATCGTTCTCGATTTCTTCGCCGGCAGTGCCACCTCTGCCCACGCTGTAATGCAGCTCAATGCTGAAGACAAAGGCAAGCGCCGCTTTATCATGGTGCAACTGCCGGAACCCACACCTGAAGGATCTGAAGCACGTAAGGCAGGCTTTGCCACTATCGCCGATATCTCGCGCAAGCGCATCGAACTGGCGGGCGAGAAAATAAAATCCGATGTTGTAGAAAGCCATGTAGATACCGGTTTCCGCGCCTATAAGCTGGCGGACACCCACTTCACCAAATGGCGCGTCACCAGTGATATCGAACCTGACAAGCTAACCCAGCATTTGCTCGACTTGCGCGACAGCAGCACTGATGATGCCAGCCCAGACGGCCTGCTTACTGAGCTGCTGCTGAAGCTCGGCTATTCGTTGAGCGAGCACCTCAGTACTAAAGCTATCGCTGGGTTAGATGTATGTAACATTGCTGGTGATGCCGACAAGCCGCGTCTGCTGGCGTATTTGAACGAGAGAACTAAACCCACACTGGAACAATTGCGGGAATTAGTGAATGCCGAGCCTATGCGCCTGATCGTTCTGGAGGATGCCTTCCAAGGCGACGACGAACTGAAAACCAATATTGCTCAATATGCCAAGAGTAAAGGTATTGAGCTGAGGACGGCGTGATGAACCATCATTCTCAAAATACGGGCTTTCAATTTGATTCGCAGCAGCAGTATCAGCTTGATGCCATCAATGCCGTGGTGGATTTGTTCGATGGTCAGCCAAAGGATGCCGACAAGATCGCGATTGCCTTGCGTGGCAGCGTTGCCAGCCGGGAAGGTGAGCTGGATTTAGGCATTGAACAGGAGATCGGCGCTATCGGCAATAATCTGGTGCTGGATGAAGGCACTACCCTTGCTAATTTACAAACGGTACAGGATCGCAACGGACTGGAGGTCAGCGAAAAACTGGTTGATGACAAACTGGATTTCGACATCGAAATGGAGACCGGTACGGGTAAAACTTACGTTTATCTGCGTACCGTTTTCGAACTGGCAAATAAGTACGGTTTCACCAAGTTTATCGTTCTGGTTCCCAGCGTCGCCATCCGTGAAGGCGTGAACACCAGTATTCGCCTGATGCGCGAGCACTTCCGCAGCCTCTATCCGGCGCAGCCTTTCGATGCCACTGTCTACAGTGGCGACAGGTCTGAGGAAGTGCAAGCTTTTGCTACCGCGACTAACGTGCAAATACTGGTGATGACGATCGACGCGATACGCGGTGATAAGAATACGCGCATCATTCACAAACCGCGCGACAAGCTCAATGGCTTGCGTCCATTGGATTACCTGAAAGGCACGCATCCCGTGGTTATCATGGATGAACCACAGAATATGGAATCACTGTTATCGCAGTCCGCAGTGGGCGAGCTCGATCCCGTATTTACGCTGCGCTACTCGGCCACGCATAAGCAGCGGCGCAATCTTGTCTATCGGCTCGATCCGGTTGACGCACACGATCTCGGTCTGGTGAAACAGATCGTCGTGGCTGAAGTCGCACAGCACGGTGCGGACGTTGCACCTTACGTCAAATTGCTCGAAGTGAAAGACACAAAAGCCGCGAAACTTGAACTGGCTTGCCGCAAGGCCGATGGCTCTATCGCGCGTCGTAGCAAAAAGGTCAAGCCGCATCAGGAATTGTCCGATGTTACTGGAAATCCGGCTTACGCAGGCTGGCGTATTAATGCGTTGAGCATCGCCGCTTTCGGTGAGCCTGCCAGTATTGAACTGACGCCGAATGGGAATCTGCTGCACGAAGGTGAATCCCTGGGGGGCGCAACGGGCGCGATTTACAAGGAAATGATTAGGGAAACCGTGCGTGAGCATTTGCGCAAGGAAGCGATGTTGCGCCCGAAGGGGATTAAAGTATTGAGTCTATTTTTCGTCGACAAGGTGGCGAGTTTTCTCGGCGACGGGGTGAACAACGAAGACGCAAACGGCGAGTTCACCAAGTGGTTCGATGAGGTGTTCAGGGAAGAGCGTAGCAAGTCTGACGTCTACCAGATATTGCTGCCGCAGGATCCTTGCGAATTACGGCGAGCGTATTTTTCCCAACTGAAAACGCGTGCTGGCGCGACCTTTGTGGATTCGTCAGGCACAACGGCCAAAGATGATGATGCCTACAAACTCATTATGCAGGACAAGCAACGCCTGTTGGACAGCGATGAACCCGTACGCTTCATCTTTAGCCATTCCGCATTGCGTGAAGGCTGGGACAACCCCAACGTGTTTCAGATTTGTACGCTGCGTGAAATGGGTGCGGAAACGGAACGTCGGCAAACGTTGGGACGTGGCCTTCGCCTGCCGGTAGCGAAAACAGTAAAAGGCTATGAGCGTGTTGCCGACCGCAGCATTGCATTGCTCACCGTGGTTGCTAACGAATCTTATGCTACGTTCGCTCAGAATCTGCAAGCTGAATACAAAGATGCGGGTGTTGCCATTGGACAGGTGCGCCCCAATGAATTTGCCAAACTGATGAAACGGGATATTCATGGCGTGATGACCGATGATATGCTAGGTTTCAAGACATCTTCTGCCATCTTCAAACATCTGGAAAACGCGGGATTCATCAAGGATGGTAAGACAACTTCCATGTTTCTGCCGGATGCAGAAGGATTCTCATTACATCTACCTGATGAGCTCAGGCCCTACGAATCAGATATTATCCGGTGCATCCTTAATGCGGGTATTGAGAAATATGTGAAGCCTATAAGTGCGCGGGCTAAGCGTAAATTCAATAAAGAGCTCTATGCCTCGCCGGATTTTGAGAGGCTTTGGAGCGCTATCAGCCAGAAAACGACTTATCGGGTGACAGTTAAGCATCCTAGGCTGGTTGGGGCGTGCATAAAGGCAATCAAGTCTGAACCCAAAATCCAGCCGTTACGTATTGATGTCACCCGTGCGGGTGTCAAAGTGCTGCGTGGTGGCACGCGAGGGCAAGAGCTGGGCGCGCGGACTGTCGACTTCAAAGGCAGCTATGATTTGCCGAACATTATCGGTGAGTTGCAGCAAGGTACGTCTCTTACGCGCAAGACTCTGGTGGATATTCTCATCGGTAGCGGCAGGCTGGACGAGTTCATTGCCAATCCGAACGACTTTATTGCGATGATTCGCCGTTGCGTAGAGGGCGAGCTACAGCGTGTCATTGTGGAAGGTGTTCAGTATGAAAAGATTGGCGGCTCCGTCTATGAACTCCGTGAGTTGCAAGCCGACGGTCTTGCTGAAAAGGATTTCTTCAAAGAGCATCTGTACCGCGTTGAACACCCCGAGAAAACTGATTTTGATTATGTCGTGTTTGATGGCGGGCCGGATAGCCCGGAGCGAAAGTTTGCTGAGTTTCTCGATCACCGCGAGGATATCAGGCTGTTTATGAAGCTGCCGCCAAGATTCCAGATTGACACGCCAGTTGGCCCTTATAACCCGGACTGGGCCATCATCAAATCCGAAGAAGGCGAGGATCGAATCTATATGGTGCGTGAAACCAAGAGCACCATGGATGAACAAAAAAGGAGACCCTCCGAAAATGCCAAAATCAAGTCTGCCGAGGCACACTTCAGAGAAATTGGCATCGAGTATGCGGTTTCAGTACCTGAACAGTGGAATATCTGACTGTCGGCTATAGCGGCATGGGCCTGTGAGGAATAGGCTGGATAATCAGTGTGGTAAACCTGCCTCTTTGACGGCAGGTTTACCAGATTTTTGTATCAGGAGACTACATGAGATACAGCCTCACGAATTATTGACCAGTCTTTATTTTCAACCCAGACAAAGAGGCTCCGACCCTCACTGCGTCTGGCCCACAGTTCTCCGATTCGTTTCTTTTCTCGGCTATCTCGGGTATCACTGATATGCGATCCTTTATACTCAACAGCAACGAGTGGGCCATTGCTCATTTGTATCAAAAAATCAGGATAGAATCGGTCTGAGGCCGTTTGCAACCAGAAAGAGGTTGGTTTTTTCTCTACATTACGTAACCACCAATCGACACCTTCGAGCCTGTTGGCAATAAATTCAGCACATTCAAATTCTTCTCCAACATCTTTCAGATTACCGATAACGGGATAGAAATGACGTTTGAGCTGAATAAACCCTGCATAACGAAAATCGTAAGCATATCGTCCAGGTTCCAACGACACGGCATGCTCGTCTAGCACTGCGAATTGTGATTCGTCATCAAACAAGTCGTTGAAGATGCGTTGCTTGGCGAGCACTAGCCCTGCTGCCATTTTTCGTTCCAACGCACCGCGCAAACGAAACTTTCGGTAGGCCAATTCGTCCAGAGAGAACTCTCTTTTTTCCAACAAATAATCAACCACTACATTGATCCATGCGACCTTTTTGTCCCGTTCGGAATAAGGGAAAGGTAGATTGCGGTCCAGCCAATAGATCAGATCAGTAGCTTCCCAGCCATGTTCTTTACCGAATAATGCCAGTTGATTATCTAATCGTTCATAAACACTACATTCGATTTTCTCTAGTTGAGAAATATTTAATGCAGCGCGATACATGGTTTCTACATCATGGGTGAATTCGCTATCAGAAAGCACTGGGTCAAAATCCTCTATTTCCCAGTCAGCATCTAAAAGTGGAGTTTCATCAAATACATCAAAGAACCCAGATTGCCGGTATGTGAGTAAAGGTATATGCGCAGTATGTCCCCGATCCGCGGGTGTTATTTCCTTTTGTAGTGACGCATTTTGTCTGGATGACGCCATTTCAAGCCGGTTGAGAACGTCTTTAGCAATTTCTGGATGCTTGAATGTGTCGGCCAATTGTTGGATCTGTTTATTATTAGCGCCACCTTTTAATGTCAGAGTACCGCTCTCTGGTGAGATCTCTAGCTTGTCACGAAGTGATTTCGGTAAGGTTTCCAGAGCGCTTTCATCTGGAAGGACGAGACTATTATCGGATTCGGGTAAAGGAATAACCAAATCGCCTTGGGGCGCGAAGAGATCTCCTGTTGATGGCGGTTCTCCGTGGGTTTGAATCAAACTTTGTGTTTCGAGCCGTTCAAAGCCACTTTGAACTAATCCATCACGCAATCCCTGAACTGTTGCCGCAAATTCTGACGATACGACGTAGGCATAACAACGGTTAAGCGCCTCATGCTGTTTTCTTTTAACATGCGGCATACGTAATATTCGGCCGAGGATTTGTTCTACCGCCGTAGCGGAAGTTGTATTGCGGAAAGAGAACAGCACATACGCAAAAGGGCAATCCCATCCTTCACGTAGTTTATCGACAGTAATGATGAACTGAGGATAGTCAGGAGCCCCCAGTTTTTTACCCGATAATTCATCTTGAGCTCCTGTCGCTACAGCGATGGTATCAGCGGGTATGTTGAAATCATTAATCAGATGCTGTTTAACACGCTCCGGTGTAAACGTCTCTTGCCCTTTTACCTGGCGCTCGGCTTGTATCAACATCACAACTGGTTTGATTACTTCACCGGTTTGTAGAAATTCCTGAGCAGCCTCTTCTTCCAACTGCCGTAGTCGGCTAATAGCTTCGGCCATAGACCGCTGCCATTCTGGATGAACAGTGAGTTCCAAAGGTAACTTCAGCATATCTTCCGCTTGCAAGGTTGCAGCGGAGACACTCCTGAGGACATTGGATGGTTGATTCGCACGGTCAGGGGTTGCGGTCAACTCAAGTATGCACGCGGGGTTAAAGCGGACAAGCGTGTCGACAGCCAAGGGTGTTCCCTGATTATGCGCTTCATCAACAATAACAAAAGGGTGGCGTAGCCGGATGACATCCATGAGTGAATGTTCCCCTTTTTGTTCTGACGAAGTACCAGAGAAATGCGGCATTAGGCTGCCGTTTTGACGATAGACTCTCAAACCATCGTCAGTATCTCGCTTAAAACTCTGCATCGTGGCGACGATAATTGTGTTTCCGGTATTTAACGTGGCTGGTTGTATATATAAAGCTTCTTGAATATCCAACACATGTACTGAACCGAACAGATCACGCATATCTTGGTATAGTAGTTCCCCCGGCGTTTTCAGTGAGTGAAGTGTTTGTTCACGAATGGGATCTGATGGAACCAGCCATAAGATTAGGGCGTGCTCTATACCAAGAAAATAGTCGTTAACGCGTTTTATTGACTGACCGGCGATACGGGTTTTCCCTCCACCGGTTGGAACCCGTAAACAAATATAAGGTATCTCTTCTGCGCCAGGTAAGGGGTAATAAGGTAGTGCTCGGCCGAAACCTTTGAGTGTTGATTCGCGGAAAGCCTCTGCTGGATCTTGCAATTCTCTACAGCGGGAAAGGTACGAAGAGAAATCATCAAGAAGTTGTTCCTGATATGATTTCAGACTGTTCAGAGCCATGTTTTCACCGCCAGTTCATAAGGAAGTTGATGGAAGGTAATGCCTAACTGATTGAGTTTCTTCTTATCAAACCGGGAGCGAGCGCCATATACGACTCGCGTACCGGAAAAATGTGGTGGGGTGATTTCATCAAGAAACTTCAGGGAACGATGATTAAGAACATTACCGCCAATATCTGAGCGATCTTTCAATATGCCGTTGTACAGAAGAAACACGGCTTTTTCCTGATGTACACCGAGGAATGGTGTGGCTGGCTGTTCCTTGGTTAAAGGTGATACCGTTAAGCCTGATCCGGTTTCCATAAACCAAACGAATTCGCTTAACTCATTGAAAGTAACATTTTTACGAATAGGACCTTCAGGTTGAAATAAAGGTTCAGCGGAAAGATTAAAAAATTTGAAACCTTTCCCCAGACCTGAAAATTCATCACCTTTATTGTTTTTGTACCCATTGCAAATTTTTTTAATTCTTTCAGTTGTCAGATTTTTCGCTATATTCTCATTCATTTCTATAAGTATAAACTTACGGTTCCCATTATCATCTTGGTTCTGTTGCAGAACTGCATGTGCTGTTGTACCTGAGCCAGCAAAACTATCTAATACGATAAAATCTTTATCATCGATCATTGAAATCAAGTATTTGACGAGCTCGACAGGTTTTGGAAATGGAAATTTAAATCCCATGTCAGAAAGTTTTTGTGATTGTGCTTGTGTACTCCCTACTCCACTAATAACAGTGATAACATGGCTAGCACTCTCTCTTTCTTTTTTTGACTCAATAGCTCCTGTGGCTGTAAGGAAGAAAATAGTGTTTTGATTTTTTGTGTCTAATACGGGTTTAAATTCAGATGCTATAAATTCTAATAATAGATTCTTAGATGCCCAACCGCTTTCAACAGTTACATCATGTGTTAGCTTTCCATTTTTTATGATGATGTCGTTATAAATATGTGGCCATGAATTATATCTTTTAGATATGTTAGCCTCTTGAACTGATGCAGGAAATCCAGCAGGAAGAACGATTTTACTAATAGGGTTCTTAGGTCCATTTTTTATTATCGTGTTTTGAATAAAATCACGATTTAGCTTGCTATCTTTAGTAACAGATGGGTCGATTACTTTTGGATGAGGTAATTTATCAGGATTTGATGCATAAATAAGTATATATTCATGGCAGTTTTTTATTTTTGCTTGGTTGTCAAAATTACCATCTGTTCTCCATACTAAGGTGGCTACTCTTTTTTTTATTCCGAAAATTTCATCCATTAATGATCTTAAATAATGAATTTCATTATCATCAATGGAAACGAATATGATTCCATCATTAGTCATAAATTGCTTCAATAATACTAATCGAGGATACATCATACACAGCCAGCGATCATGACGATCTAAAGTTTCACCTTCTTTACCAACAACTTCCCCTAACCATTTTCTAATTTCATGGCTATTGACGTTATCGTTGTATACCCAACCTTCATTTCCAGTATTATAAGGTGGGTCGATATAAATACATTTAACTTGGCCTGCATAACGTGGTAACAATGCTTTTAGTGCCTGTAAGTTATCACCTTGAACAATAATATTCCCACTATCGTCTTGTCCATGAGATAAATCAGCATCATGCTCAAGCAAACGAAAGGGAACATCTTTGTGATGTTTAATAACGGCTTCTTTGCCGATCCAATTTAACGTTGGCATTAGTCAGGATCCTGTCCAATTTTATTATGCTGAGGGCAGGAGTTAGGTCGTGTAATACCAGTCAGCGGATATTCAATCCGGTGCGTCTTTTATGTGAGGGATTTATTTTAAGTTATTGTATTTAAATGATATTTAATCGGTGTGGTTGAATGCCTCCGAGAAGTGTTAAAATCATACTGTTTATCACATAGCTGGCTGAGGGGCTGGCTGGAAGTGGAATGACGTCACGCACCGGATTGAATAGAAAGTTGGTTTTTATCCACATATCCATGAGTAAATACCTCAATAAGGCGGCGTCCATCAAAAGCGCGGGGTAATGTGTTAGCTCATAGGCAATTCATTCAATTTCAGAGAATTTCTGGAATGCTAGGGTGTGTCCCTTAACCTCCTCGCACACCAAAAAGTGATGTAGTAATCATTTCCGGAATGTGATTTTTGGTTGAATATTGAGCATTTTTAGGACTATTTTTATCGCTTAAAAGTGTTTTTTGCACAGTTATAACAACGCTGATCTGTACAAAAAACAGTTACGGGACACACCCTAGTAATGTTCAGTCGAGGGGGGCTAAACGTAAAGCTCAATGCGAACACGCTGAACTCCTTTCAAATCCCCCAGAACATAAGATTAATGGCATCCTTGATCTCATCCGCGTACTCGCCAAGATCCGTAATCACTTCACCAATGACTTCAACGGGAACGCTCGATAGTTCAGTTGTCATCAGCCGATAATCCTCACCATCGATGCGAATCAGAGGAAACAGCGTTTTATTCACTTTCTCAGACAGGTGATGCGCTTCGATTAGCGGAATGACCATGCGTCGCTTAGGTGTCTCGACAATATCGCTTTGCACATCGACAAACATTTTGTAGCGGCTGGCGCGTCTGTATTGATAAACAATGAATTGCATGATCACCAGTTCCTGTTTTCATCCGCAAACGAGCCATTCTGCGCGATAAATCGGGCGATTTCTTCCATCCCTTCGCGGTTTTCCTTCTTCCACTCCTCAGCTTTGATGCGGCGGGCTTCTTTGCCAATAGCATCATTCACTAGCCCGGAAATATTGACTCCGGCGGTAGTCAGAACCTGATAATTGTCTTTGTCCACGGTAACGCTGACGCGGTGTTTCATGATAGTGCTCCTCTCTGTGCATACTTTGAGTATATACTTCACATGGTTGTTCAGCAATTAGCCAAGATTCAACTCCAACCCCTTCAACTCCTCAAACGTATAAACCCGGAAGACATTGCGGTGCTTCGCTTCCAGCGGGATACGCTGATGATTCACGATGGCGTGTTTGATGTTATTGAATAGCAGTTCGAGAGCCAGTTTTTTCTGTGGATCTGGCACGACATAGAAGACGTACATCCAAAGTTGTTGAGTACGAGTTATCAAATGCTGGGTGATAATCGCCTGATAACGGGCCTTGGTTTTCAGATGGCGCTCAGTCTCAACAGCGATGACGGTTCCGTCTGGTAACGTTATCACCCCGGCCGGGCGATGATATACCTCATAGCGGCTGCGGAATGTTGAATCTGCGCCGCTGATCCACCCATAAGCGCCTTTCTTCTCAAGAAGGAGCCGTGCTAGTTGACGATCAAGGCGCTGCATCAGCGTCCAGCCAGTGACTTTCGAGGGCTCAAACCGTGCAGGAAAACTATCCTCATGGGGTGTGACGACAACGGATAATCCGTCGTTGGTGATACCCCATAGTGAGATTTTTTCCATTCTTGTGCAAAACGTCTGTTTTTGAATGAATCCCATGCTAATAGCTTTCGCCAGCAGCAAATAAAGCGGCTTGTGATTTTTAAAATCAAAAAGCAGCATCAGGGTTTTAAAATCGCTGTAGGTTTCTTCTTTCAGAAAGGTGAGCAGAAGTCGCATTTTTTCGTGACTACGCGCCCGGCGTTCACGGTAATCAGAAATCAGCATGGTTCCTCCTTCGCTTTGTACTGGGGTGTTCGCTTTTTCGGTTTTATCGCCTCATCGCATGGGGAATACCTTCGCCCACTGGCATGAGTCGACGTCATGAGGCGATCTTGTGGGGATAAAGAGGTGACCGCGATGCGGTCATGTGCCGAAAAATATATTTCCCGGCACAGAACGGCGTGTGCCAGTTCATGCGGGCTGGACGCCCTTATTGCCTGGCACATGGGGGTAATGTCGCGGCTGGACGCCACGCCAAAACCCCCAACGTCAACTGATTAGAAGTGAGATAAACAACTAAGAGAATCTGAGATAAATGGGATTTAGCGTAGGTTTCGGGGATTTATTGGGATAAAAATATGAAAATATTTTACCGTATGTGAAACGTTAAAGGGTGTTGCCACCCCAGTCACTCAGCCCCCAAAAGAGCCCATTTCAAAATATCTTCTGCATCGGTCTTCAGACTTTCCAGCTCTTTATCTGGAGAAAGTGTTGCTGCTACATGTAAGGAAGCCAAACGCAGTTGTGCTTTATGAAACTTACTTTCCTGACCGATGCCGAGAATCTCATCTTTATGCTTAATCGCGTAGCGGTGAATCCCTGATTTAGAAATATCATATCCTTTCTCTGACATCCAAAACGATAGGTATTCATAATCAGTAAAGTTGGTACGCAATAGTTCCTTATGTAGCTCCTCACGAATGTTCTCGGGAAGCTTATCAATATTATTAACCCGCCCCATTATACCCTCGATATGATAAAGTAATCTGCCCCATAATTAACTAAATAGCGGTAATCTAGAGCAGGGAAAAAACGGCATTAGTTAATTATATTATCGTCTACATTTCCATTAATCCATTCTGAAGCTGGGTTGTGCTCTCTATAATTAGGTAAGTCTAGCTCTTGTCGGATAATCTCAATATGGGTTTGTATATCTTCCAGCACTCCAGAAATATAGCCTAAACTGACATTGTCAGAACTTTTAATTAACTCGGAAAACTCATTTTTCATTCTTAGAAGTGTTACAATTGTTATGGATTGATCTGCATTTATTTCCTGTTTGATTCTAGATATTTTCTCATCAGCAGGCTGATATTTAACCCGAGTTATTTTGTCCCTTAGCTCTGAATTTTCATCTATCACCCGATGAAAAGCTGAGTTCTTTTCTGCTAGAGCTTGACGGCTAATTTCTAAATCTGTTTTGAGTTCTTCTTTTTCTTTAATGTGCCTAGCAATCATTTCCTCTGCCAATTCTAGCAGTGCGGTTTTGTCGCCCTCTTTAGCAACTTCAATCAAGGCGCTTTTTTGGTCTTCTGGTAAACGGCGGAACTGTCTAAGTTCACGGTAGCCAGCGCCAACGGCAGAGAGATGCTTTAACGCATCTTCCCCGAACGCGGTTAGATTTGACAGGTCTTCATCCACTTTCCCACGAGATAAACCTAAAGCCTGACAGAAACCATCCCAAGTGCCGACGTCAGCAATTTCCTTACCATCAAGATCAACACCTTTCTTTCCTTTAAGTGCATGATATATTTTGTTTTCCTTTATATATTTTAATTTACTCAAACTGACGACGTCAGCAAATTTTGCAAATGAACGTGCCATTTGCACTTGGCCTAGCAACTGATTTATGAAGTCACGTTCTTCACTAAATTGGCTACTTACTTCAGCCATTAGTTTTGTTGTTGTCGCTAAATCAGGGTTTAACTGAATATCTTCCACTAATTCAGTCAATTGCGATTTTTTTCTAGCCATGAAGTGAACCTCTATCATTAATTAGTAAAATCAGTCTATTGCTGTTATGCCTCGTTTATCCAATTCTCGGCGCAACAATCTTTTTATCCATCCGGCCTTGTTATCGTCCCCATCTTCTTTCATTGCCATGGCTAAGCGCTCTGACAGTTCAGCGTCAAGCCGTAACTGTACAACATGTCGCTCCCTTTGGTTTTCTTTGGTTGACATTGGTGTTCTCCGGTATATATTAACCCTTGTGATTGCAAATGTACATCAGTGCATAGCATCAAGTAAAGCAAAGCCCGGCTGTGCGGGAACACAAGCCGGGCTTCTAACCACCACCGTTAAGAAGAGTAACGATAATGGATAACAAAGATTCTAACCTAAACCACCCAAAACCTGAAACGGCAGGCGCTTGCCGTTTTGTTATGACCCCTGAGAACCTGAAACTGTACTGCCGTCAGTTATGCAAGGTAGTGCTGTGTTATGCCGATGATGCCGAAGTGTTGGAACTGGCTAGCGGATTTGAAGAAATCGGCTCGTTGATGGTTAACCGTAACTTTGGCATCGCTCCTATGCTGACACCAGAGAAACGGCGGGAGTATTGCATCCACGGTTGTAAGGTTGTCACTCGGCATGCCACACCAAACGAACTGATCAAGCTACGGATTGTCATCGAAGTTTTTGTTGCTAAGATGCTGGCCAACAACTACCGCACCGGTCTGAACTCAGTTGCCTATGAGGTCTACAATGAGTACGTTCTGCGCGAAAAGGCAATTAACGATATTGTTGCAGGCCAGATAGACCAGATGTCAAAACCTAACGCGACTCGTTATGAACCCCGTACCGGAGGTCATGACCATGAGTAAATCCAACACTATCTCTGACGGTAAGGTTGAGTTCAAACCGTTAGGCACGTTTTCACAGGGCTATTCCGAAGATGTATTGTATGTGAAACCATCTGTCGGATTTGAGGGACTATATGAAGCGTCGGTTTCCCGCCTTATGGCTGTCCAAGGTTTACTGGAGTATGGTCTTGACGCGACCAGTAAGGTAAGCGGGAGTAAACCCTATAACGTCAATGACTCTGCCCTTATATTGGTGTCTGACGTAATATCGATAATACAATCAATGTACGACTGCGTGAAAAAAGAAAATTGATACTGGCACGAACATCGATTCAATAAAGGGTATATCCATCGTGATATGCCCTTTTTCTTTAAAACGCCCGGAGCGGCCTTTACCCGTATTATGGCGGCAACCCATCACCTGAGTAGCTAAGACAGTATTATAATAGTTTTTAATAAGCCTATCGGGGCACTTTCGCTCCTCAGCCCACCTCTATAAAACTATCCAGCCTCATTTTTTTATGTGTCCGAGGGCAAACGACCCTTTGTTGCGTGTTGAAGCATAATCTGTCCTAGGACGGATTAATTTTCTCACTCAACATCGCGGTGACCTCATGTATAAATCTCCGATGGCAGTTAAACGGCATAAACTCTATGAGGAACTGGGTTCCCATATTATTACCTTTGCCAAGGGAAAAGGGTTCTCAGATGAAGATGCTGGCGAACTCAGCAGTGACCTTATCAAAACACTTGCCAGCCTTTTCGGTGGTCAGAACATCACCTTTCCTCTCGATATCAATTACGACCTGAAAAAAAGAGATCGCCTTATTTACCAAGAATTCTGCGGAAGCATGAATTGTTGGGAACTGGCTAAAAAATACGGCATGAGCGAACGCTCGATCTACAAAATCATATCCCGGGTTAGAAAAGATCTCGCGGGCAAAAAATAGGGATTGGGGGCGTTATGGCTGTGGGTAATGATTTGAATTTAGCGTTACGCATCACTGCCGATCTCAACGACGCCAAAAGTGCCGTTGAGTCGCTAACCAGTGATGTCCGCAATGCCGGTGCGGCGGCGAACGCCAGTAATGCGCAGTGGTCAGAGACCGTCGCAGCGCAAAATGCCGCTGCCGCTGCCGCCAAACAACATGGGCAGGCGCAATCGGCACTGGCCACCGACATGGCCAGCGCGGGAGCAACCACCCAGCAAACCACCTCCAGTACCACCAATTATCAGAATGCGGTGTCCCAGGCGTATGCCGCCGCTGAAGCCCTCAAAAACGCCACTAGTGATGTGAATACGGATTTGGTCGCGCAACAGGCCGCGTTGGCGGGACTGCTGGGGCGTATTGATCCCGTCGTCGGCGCGTATGAGCGGCTCGATGAAATGGAGCGGCAACTCAGCGAATTCAACAGCGCAGGGTTAATCGGCGGCGACGATCTGGATGAGTACACGGCGCGGCTGAACGCGATGCGTGAGCAGGTCGAGAAAAATGCGTATGCGGCCAGCGAAGCGGGACGTCGGGAAGCGCAAGCATCACGCCTGGCCGCACAGGAAGAAGCGCAAGCAGCGACGACGAAAGCGGCATTTGTCAGTCGGCTGCGTGAGCAAGCCGACACCATGAATATGTCCACCGCCGAACTGCTGAAGTACAAAGCGGCGCAGTTGGGTGTGGAGAAAGAAGCGGCCCCGTTTATTCAAAAACTGACAGAACAAACGTCAGCGATGAATAAAGGCAGTATCAGCGCAGGCCAGTACGCGCAGGCGATGCGTTATCTGCCGATGCAACTCACGGATGCCGTGACGTCACTGGCCAGCGGGATGCCGTTTTGGATGGTTGCCATCCAGCAGGGCGGGCAAATCAAAGATTCGTTTGGTGGTCTCGGCAATATTTTCGAGCTGATTGCGAACAAGATGTCAGAACTGACTGGCTCGTCGGACGACACCGGTGATTCCCTGGCGGAAACGGCCAATGACGCAGCAGAGGCTGGAGAGAAACTGCATTCCATGTCGGGCGGGCTGACATTATCTCGAATGGGATATATCGGGCTGGCCGCTGCGGTGATTGCGGCTGGCGTCGCTGTCGTCAGCGTGATGAACGATCAGGATGAATTTAACCGCGCAATCGCTCAAACCGGAAACTATGCGGGGGTAACTGCTGGCCAACTCGAACAGATGGCGCAGAGCGGCGGTGCACTCAATCATAACTATTCTCAGGTTCGCGACATACTCACGGGTTTGGTAAGCAGCGGTAAGTTCACAGCTGACACTATTGATAGTGTATCAACTGCGGCGTCAATGATGGCGGAGTTAACAGGTCAGTCTGCCGATCAGGTTGTCAGTGAGTTTGTAAAAATGTCTGACAGCGTCAGCGACTGGGCGGTTGGCAGTAACGAAAAATATCACTGGCTGGATGCTGCGACATACGAACGCATTAAGGCGTTGGAGGAGCAAGGAAAAACAGAAGAATCTATTGAATTAGCATCGTCTGAATATAAAAAAGCAGCCAGTGAGCGATTGCAGACATTGGAAGGAGAGCTGAACTGGGTTGCTAAAGCGTGGCGTAACGTCAAGCAGGCAACGCAAGAAGCTCTGGATGGTACTAAGAATGCAATTGCTGAGAGTTTGGGTATTGCTGATCTTGAACAGCAGGTTGCTACGCTAGAAAAACGCATTTCACGAGGAGGAGTTCTCGCAGGCAATGTTTTCATCCCTGTCAGTTCAGAGGAAAAAGAACGTCTGGCTATCCTGAAAGCAGAGCTAGCAGTAAGACAACAGAATGCAAAAATGGAGAGCGAGAATCAAAAGGTAGAAGATGAGTCTATCGCTGCATCAAAATCATTGGGTAAGGCTTGGGCGAATAACCGTACTGAGCTTCAGAAAAAAGCCGATGCTATTGATGATCTGAAAAAACAATACAAAGCAATGTGGGCCTCAGAAGGTGGCCGAGATACGTTACGCAGCCGTGGCGTAGAATCAACTGATGGGCAGAATTTCTCTGGTGGTCAGTGGGATGTTGATGTTGCGGCACTGGATACCTCAAACAAGAAAGCCCAGCAGTACAACGATACATTGCGCCAGACGATTGCGCAGAAAAGCGCACTGACGCAACTGGATAGAGTCGAAGCAGAGATCCGCTCCGGCACACTGAAAGACGCCACGATAGCGCGGCAGAACGAAGCCCGCGCCCTGGCTCGTCAAGCCGATGCGCAGGATGCGCAGATTAAAGCCGCACGAGATGCCGCCGCAGAGACTAAACGCAGTGCCGCCGAGAATCAGCGTTTTGTTGACTCGCTGGTTCAACAAGCCGCGAAACAAACGCAGGGAACCGCTGCTACTCGCGCACAGGAAATCGCCACCCGTAATCTGACCGCCGAACAACGCAAGCTGGCTGAAGTCGCACATGCAGCACTGAATGCCCGTGAATTCGGCGATAAGAACCTACAACTTCAGATGGAATATATGCGGGCGTCAGGAAACAGTGCTGGAGCCAGTCTGTTAGACGTTCGCAATCAGTACCAACAGATGCGTGCAGAATTTACGTCCAGCGGCAATACCGAAGGGCTGAACTGGCTGGATAAACTGCTGCCGATGCAGGAAGCCAAAATCCGCACCGATGCACTGAAAAAGGAAATCGAAGACCTGTTGACATGGCGCAGCCAGCAGGAAACCAGTATTCAGGCACAGGTGCAGGGCGGATTGTTGACCGAACTGGACGGTCGTCAGCGACTGATTGAGCTGCACACGCAGGTCGGCGCGAAGATTGAAGCGTACCTGCCGAAAATGCGCGAATTGGCGACGCAGCCAGGCGAAGCGGGCGAGAACATTCGCGGGTTAATCAGCACGCTGGAAGGTGAGCTGGGCAAGCTGAAGGAAAGTGGCAACGAGCTGACGGTGGCGTTTAAAGACGGTCTCCAGTCCGGGCTGCAAAGCTCGATAATGGGATTGGCGAAAGGCACCATGTCACTGGGTGACGCGGTCGGGAATCTGGCGTTATCGATTGTGAACAGCATGGCGCAGATAGCGGCACAGCAACTGGCGATGATGGCCATGTCCAGCCTGATGGGTACAGGCGGCGGCGCTGGCGGTGGTCTTTCAGGCATGTTTGCCAGCGTTTTCGCTGCCGATGGTGGTCACGTCCGAGGCCCCGGAACGACAACCAGCGACTCCATCCATGCAATGCTATCCGATTACGAATTCGTTACCCGTGCGGCGGTGGTTCAGCAGCCTGGCGCGTTGCCATTCCTCCATGACTTTAACCAACGCGGTATTGCCGCACTGGATGACTGGGCGCCCCGCGTTCGTCATGCAACGGGTGGTGTAGCGGGCATCCCTGCACCTGCTTTCAACATGCCTGCAACTATTCCCGAACCTGCGCAGAGACAGTCAGCAGTAGACAGTGACGGTGCGGGAGTTCCGTTCCAGCAAACACTGGTACTGGATAGCGGTGAGCTAATCAGTTCCGGCTTTAAATCTCTGCGCGGCAAGCGCGAATTCTTCACCTTTGTTCAGGCGAACGCACCGACGCTTAAACAGATGCTAGGTGTGAAGACCTGAAATCCAAAAAACAGAATGGAGTAATCAATCATGGCGCAAGTGCGTAATTTTGAAATATTTAGGCCGGGAACGTTTACCGCAATGGATGGACGTGCAATCACGTTCACAGAGTCAATGCTTAATGAAGTGGCTCAAACGTATAACCCCGCGCTATGGTCTGCACCGCTGACAATCGGACATCCCCGCGATAATCAGCCCCATCTTGGCGATACTAAGGTTGTCTACATGCGTAATCGTAGCCTCCATGTTGAAGCCGAGTTCGCAGAGCCTCTGCTGGAGGGGATAAAATCTGGCAGCTATAAGAACAGGTCAGCATCCTTTTACATGCCAGATAGTCCGGGCAACCCAACGCCGGGCAGACTCTATTTAAGGCATATCGGCTTTTTGGGTTCTGTACCGCCAGCAGTGACAGGGTTATCCCCACTCAATTTCGCAGCGTCTGTACAGGGTTCTGGATGCGCTGATTTTGCCAGCACATCCACACCGGTTTGTTTCGCTGGTATCAACGACTGTGACACATCCGCTTCTTTTGCTGTTCCTCAGCCAGATGGTTCAACAAAGCAGGCGTTTATGTGGCGCGGCAAATTGCTTTACCTCCCCGAAGTGTAATGGTTTATTTTTTATAAAGGTGATTAACATGAAAATGCCGGGAATATTTAACCTGAGTAAAGTGATGTCACAATTGGGTGATATCAAAACAAGCATGAAGAAAGAGCTTGCTGATATACGCAAGAAAACCGAACAGTTGGAAAACGAAAGGGATAAACTATTTTCCTACCATTTGAGTAAGGACGATGTGCTTAAGATCGTTTTGTTAAATATTGATCGGGCTCATTGTGAGGCGATTGAACGCTCAAAAGAATGCTTTTCCTATCTAGGATATGAGACGGTTAGAAAAGATAGAAATGGTGCGAAAATTGATAATTTTTACTACTCATTATCCAGTAACGACTCCAACATATCGTGGGTTACAAGAGCACTGGGTAGTTTTGGATTTGATAACGCTTTTCAATTTGCTTTTCTTTTTGCTCATGAAAAGTTGAAGGAAGTAGCAACAGAAATCATTAATGGCCTGCCCGATGATGAGTGGAAGCCTAAAAGTAGCATCTCTGCTGAAGAAGCAGTGGCGCGTATCTCAGTGATTAATACTGAACTGGAAGAATTGAATCAGCGTGCAGATGAATTACTAACTGAGGCGAAGAAAGCTGGTTTCAGTATTGGGTAACATCTCATATGTGTAATTCCTTTTCACATATTGAAAAAAAAGCGCGGTGAATTTATCGCGCTTTTTTGTCTTCATTTATCGCGCCTAGCATCAGTCAACGGCGGCACACCGTCGCACGCTACGCGCGACTACCCCCTTTGAGACGCCGTTTTTAGCCCACTTTTTCTTTTGCCCGTTCCGGTCAGCGAAAAAATGGGAAAACGCCTTCAAAGTGGGTAGTCGCGCCTCGCTACCGGCTTGTGGCCGGAGACTTAGCCACGACGGTGTGCGGGGCTGAAGCCCCCCAAATAAACCGACGCGTGGGCGCGTCTTTTTGCTCGCTGGGGCGACAAAATTTATTCGGCTCCCCCCGGCCTGCTCGGTTTCCCTTGGGGGAAACGCTCGCTGGTGGGCTCGGGCGACGCAAATTAGCAATTTCTGCGAAATTGAATTTACTCGCCTCACGCCACGGTTGAATGCCTGCGAGGCGCAGGCATTCAACCGCCTAGCCCAGTCGCGTTCTGCGTCGTGGCTGAATGGCCTGTTGAGCGCTGTCAGCGTTGTGAAAATAAAACGTGCTGGCATGTCTTCCCCCCGCTGGAACCAGCCAGTAGGGAAGGCTATCGGGAAAGGGCGGTGTTGCCTGCAAACAACTCAATATTTAATATCAAGAATTATGGGTGCTCAGTTATGGCAGTAAAAAAGCCCTGACCGTGAGTCACCCACGGCAGAGCTTTAATCAGGCAGAACATATTCAGATGGTTATCTGGCGGTGAGTGAGTGTGCGCGTTTGTGCATCGTGGTAAGGGCAGGGATGAGTAAACTGATTGCGGTTAACCCATGACCCAACTGGCACAAGCTTTCCGGCGTCGATTCGCACACGTCATTATCGGCAAAGGTAATCAGCGCATCGCCAATGAAATTCAGGCAATGGCAAAGCCCGGCCTGTGTTTCGGCGCAATACTCTGTCACCTGCGAGAGTTCGTCATTGTCCATGTTTGAAAAGTCCAGACGCGCCAGAGCGGCACTCATGGCGGAGTAACGGTTCTCATAATCCGGCAGTGATTGATAAGACGAGCCCGTGTTACTATTGGTGTCAGCCATAGCATTAGTCCTCATAATGTTGTGGTCAGAGGCCCGGTTAGTGTTCCTAGCACTGCCGGGCTTCGTTCTTTACTGTTGCAAAACGCCATGTAATTGCGGTGTAATTACAACTATACCATGCTATGGAATTTGTAATTACAATGTCAAGTGAAAAATCAAAAACAGACCAGTATCAAATTCGGCTGTCCCACGAGTTTCGTGCGCAGTTAGAAGAACAAGCCCGTAAGGATGGCGATAAGACATTGGCTACGTGGATCAAGCGTGTTCTGCGTAAGGAACTCCAGACTCGCGGTATTGAACCAAAAGGCTGAACGGTGGTTTGAGCCAGTCGATGTAGCAAATCCTAACGTGTAAGATACGTTTAGCAGAATGCTCGAATGGTTTTATGACAACGCTCCTGACGGGTTTTCTATCACATAGAAAGCCCGTCAGGAGCCAACAAGCGCAGCGCGTTAGCCAACCGTATAACTTCGCGCATAAATATACGGCGCGACGTAGCCCTCGCGGTTTACGTCCAGATAATCCGACCACCATTGCATCATTTCGATTCTGGCTTCCAGATGTTCGGCTTTATGCACATAAGCCGCCCGCACGCCGTTGCGCTCTTTGTGGCTCATCTGTCGCTCAATCGCATCCTTTGACCAGCGTCCGGACTCGTTCAGGGCGCTACAAGCCATGGTTCTGAAACCGTGGCCGCACACCTCAGTTTTTGTGTCATAGCCAATCACGCGCAGCGCTTTGTTGATGGTGTTTTCACTCATCGGCTTGTTTAGCGTATGTGCGCCGGGAAAAACGAAGACCGATTCGCCGGAATGCGCCTGAATCTGTTTCAGCAGGGCGACCGCCTGCCGTGACAGTGGCACCAGATGTTCATCCTTCATTTTTGCGCCACGCCCTGAGAATCGCACGCCGTCTACCGCTTCACGCTGGGCGGGTACGCTCCAGATATGCGCTTTCAGATTGAATTCATCCCAGCGGGCAAAGCGGAGTTCACTGGAGCGCAGAAAAACATGCAGATTCAGCTCCAGCGCAAGACGGGTCAGCATCCGGCCTTTGTAGTTCTCCATCTTCTCCAGCAGTTCAGGCAGGCGTTTTAGCGGCAGGGCGGGGTGATGTTGGGTCACGACCGGGGTCACGACGCCATCTAAATCGTAAGCCGGATTGTATTTGATGACGCCCTGCTGCACGGCGTGGCGCATGATTTTAGTCAGATGCTGGCGCACCCGTCCGGCGACGTCATGCACGCCTTTATCGTCAATCGCCTTAACCAACTGCGCAAGATGGCGGGTTTCAACCTGCGTGATATCCATCGTGCCAATCGCGGGGAAAACGTAGCGTTTCATGCAGATGAGGATTTTATCGGCGTGCGCGTCTGACCAGAGCTTGAGGTTGCTGGTGTGCCATGCTGTCGCGACATACTGAAAAGTGTGGGATTCATCAACGGCGGGGTTGTTCGATTTACGAAGCTGAGAAGGGCTGAGTCCAGACGCCAGCAACTTACGTGCTGCATCGCGCTTTTCGCGAGCTTCTGCCAGTGTGATTTGAGGGTAGGGGCCAAAGGCCAGACGGCTTTCTTTACCGCCGAAGCGATAGCGGAAATACCATAGCTTAGCGCCGCTGGTGGATACCGTGAGGTACAGGCCTTGCGAGTCAGTGAGTTTGTAAGATTTTGCGAGAGGTTTCGCGGATCGGACTTTGCTGTCAGTTAACATGTGAGGGTCACTCCCGTTCATCGAACTGAATGACCCACAATCTGACCCACAAATTCCCCGATACGAAGGGATAAATCAAAGCGCATCGGAAAAGATTTTCACGCCAACTTATTGAATCACAACAATATAGGGATTTATAAGGAAGCATAAAAAAGGAAAGGTGGTGCCCGGACTCGGAATCGAACCAAGGACACGAGGATTTTCAATCCTCTGCTCTACCGACTGAGCTATCCGGGCAACGGGGCGCATTAAACCGTATTGGCCGCGTGTCGTCAACGGGTTTATCAATGAAAGCATGGAAAACCCTACTGACTGCCGACTTTTCAGCCAAAATGCGGGCTTTACCGCATTTTGTGCCTGAAATCAGGTGAGTGCACCGTTTTTGCGGCACAGTGCAAAGCGTAGTACATCCTCTGCTAAGCGTTGAGCGGTGGCGATGCTGGCGGCCTGATGCTTGACCAGCAGGTTGCTCAGGCAGCCTTCCAGAATCAGTTCCATCTGCTGTGCCACCATTTCGGGATCGTCGGTTTCCAGTTCTTCCAGCAAATCGCGAGTGTACTGGTAAGACGCTAGCTTCTGCTGTTCCGCAATCTGGTGGATAGGGTGATTGATATCAGGGAAAAAGCTGCACGCCGCAATAAACAAGCAGCCCGGATAACGCTGTTTGTTCACCGATTCGTGTAACACCTGATAGCGTGCCAGTAGCTTTTGCTCAATGCTTTTCTCGTCATCCAATAGTAGCTGACGCCGCCAGGTATCGACTTGCTGGCTGTGGTGACGCAGGCCGTCGTACAGCAGTGCTTCACGATCTGGCCAGAATGGCGTCAGTTCCTCTACCGGAACGCCTAGTCTCTCCGCCAGCATATCCAGCGTCGTCATGGCAAAGCCGTGCTGCTCCAGCAGAGTAAGCGCATGTTCAAGAACATCTTCCCGTTGCATTAGGTCTCCTCCAGAAGCACATATAGGTATACCCGTCATACTTCAAGTTGCATGTGCGTTGGCTTCGCTCAAATACTCGGCCCGTCGTGGGCCTCGCCCTGAAGGGCCGCTGCAAGCAGCGTTCAAATCTGCTCCCGGCAGATTTGTCACCCGAATCACTTACCGATGTAAGCTCATCGGGATGCCTTCGCTTGCCGCCTGCCTGAAACTCGAATTATTTAGAGTATATAGTCGTTTATGGGCTGAACTTCTGTAAATGTGCCTGAAATTGTTCAGCATTCATAAAACCGGTGACGCGCGAGCCGGGGATTTCTTTCCCCTGAGCGTCAAAGAATACGATGGTCGGCAGCCCTAAAACCTGTAGCTTTTTCAGCAGCGCATTTTGTTCTTCGCGGTTAGCGGTGACGTCCGCCTGTAGCAGCGTGATGCGCGACAGATGGTTTTGCACAGCCGGGTCGCTGAACGTGTATTTCTCGAACTCTTTGCAGGCAACGCACCAGTCAGCGTAAAGATCGAGCATAACAGGCTGAGCGCTCTTTGCCAGCGCGCTGTTGAGATCGGCAATATTGGCGACAGGGGCGAAGTTCAGTGCTGATGTGTGGGCTTGTGCCACGCCAGCCGGAGGAAATACCCAGTCTTGCAGCGGCTTGGCGCTGATCACCACGCCTGCCAGCAGCAGTAGCTGTGCGCCACGCATCCAGCCTTTGTTGCTGCGCAGCGTCAGCATAAGTGCCCAGCCGAAGAAGGCGATACCCAGTGCGCCCCACAGTCGCACTCCCCACGTCTCACCGAGAATGCGTTCCAGCAGGAAGACGGGCAGTGCCAAAATAATGAAACCAAACGCTTCCTTAACGTACTGCATCCACGGGCCGCTGCGTGGCAGCAGTTTATTGCCGAACAGCGTGACCAGAATGAGCGGTAAGCCCATCCCGAGCGCGTAGAGATAAAGCGTGCCACCGCCTGCCAGCATGTTGCCGCTCTGGGCGATATAAAGCAGGATGGCGCTGAGCGGCGCGGTGGTGCAGGGGGAACAAATCAGACCTGCCAGCGCGCCCATGCAGAATACGCTCGTAACGGAGCCGCCTTGCTGACGGTTACTCCACTCTGTCAGCCGGGTTTGTACCGATGATGGGAGTTGGAGCGTATACAGGCCAAACATAGAGAGCGCCAACGCGGCAAACATCACCGACAGGCCAATCAGAATGTACGGATGCTGGAGCGCAGCCTGAAAACGCAATCCGGCCGCGGCAACAACCAGCCCAAGTAGCGTGTAGGTTAGCGCCATACCCTGAACATAAGTCATCGATAGTAGCAGCGTGCGGCGCGGTGTTAGCTGTTCTTTTCTGCCCAGTACCAGACTGGCAATTAGCGGGTACATTGGCAGGACGCAGGGGGTAAAGGCGACGCCGATGCCAATCAGCAGCGCCCACCACGGCGAGAACGGCATCGGCGTGGCCTGCGGCGTCTGGGCTGATGCGGTATTCGATGTATCCGCGCCTGCGTTAGCCAGCACCTGATTGAGCGGTACGGTTCGCGTTTCTGGCGGATAGCAGAAACCTGCATCGGCGCAACCTTGATAGGTCACTTTGACGGTTGCACCGCTCTCTGCCTGTTCAATGGGAACCGCTAGCGCCAAGCGATCCCGCAGAATAAAGACCTGACCGAAAAACTCGTCGTTATGGCTTTCGCCTTGTGGCAACGCTATCTTGCCGAGTGCGGCACCGTTTCCTTCGATCTTGATTTGTGCACGGTACAGGTAGTAATCGGGATGGATATCCCAGCGCAGATTAAGCTGGTTCCCCTGCTGCTGAAACTCAAAGGCGAAAGCCCCATCGACCGGCAGAAAGCGCGACGTCGCGCTGTTGCCAAACAGTTTCTGACCGAAAGAAGAGGCGGCCACATTGGATGTGCCGACAGCTGTCCATAACAGGAAAATCAGCGTAAAGATGCGTTGAGCCATGTCAGATAATCGCCATCGCCCCCAGATACCGGCAGGGCTAATAGCTCTGGCGTATCATAAGGGTGTTGTTGTTTCAGATGAGTCAGCAGGGCTTGCTGATGTGAGATATCGCTTTTTATCAGTATTTGTACTTCTGATTGCTGCTCAAGCTTGCCGTCCCAATAGTAGAGCGAACGAGCACCGGGCAGCAAGGTGACGCAGGCGGCAAGCCGCGTTTCCAGCAGCGAATGGGCAAGCTGTTGTGCACAGGCCTCGTCAGGTGCGGTACATAATATGACGACGGCATCGCAAAGCGGGCGGTCAGACATCATATCCTCCGTGTCAGATGAACAAATTCCAGACAACCAGAGCCACACTATACCTTGCTTTATTTGCGCGAGGAAATGATACGGATCGACCTGTCAGGCCGATCCGCGAGGGGCTATTCGAAGGATAATTTTTAGATCAGGATGCTGCCGAGGATAAAGCCAAATATCACCGACAGTGTAATCGCCATTACGCCGGGAATCAGGAAGGAGTGGTTAAACACAAACTTGCCGATGCGCGTTGAGCCGGTATCGTCCATCTCCACCGCTGCCAGCAGGGTTGGATAGGTTGGCAGAACGAATAGGGCGGAAACAGCAGCAAAAGACGCCACCGCCGTGACTGGTGATACGCCCAGCAGCAACGCCGCAGGCATCAGCGCTTTCGCTGTTGCCGCCTGCGAATAAAGCAGCGTGGCAGCGAAGAACAGTACAACGGCCAGCATCCACGGGTAGCTTTGCAGCAGTGCGCCTGCGGTGTCCTGAATATCGGAAATATGCGCTTTAACAAAGGTATCGCCTAGCCAGGCAACACCCATTACGCAGATACAGGCGCTCATGCCGGATTTAAATGTGCTGGCAGAGAGGATACGCGCGGTGTCGATTTTGCAGGTGATGCAAATCAGCGTAGCGATGGTCAGCATGAAGACCACGATCGCTTCATTACGTGGCAGAACGGGGTTTTGAATCAGCCCAACCGTGCCGCTGATCGCTGTCGCATACAGAACGACCGCAACGATGCCGATCAGAAATAGCACCACGGAAAGTTTGGCGCCCGGTTTGATCTCATGCTGGCTATTACCGCGTAGCGTGGTTTCACCTTTTTTCAGACGTTCCTGATAAATTGGGTCGTCTTTCAGCTCTTTACCCAAGAAGTTAGTCACTATCGCCGTCAGCATGATCGCAGCCAGCGTGGTAGGAATACAGATCCCCAGCAGCAGCAGGTAGCTAACCCCGTGTGGTTCAAGAATACCGGCGACAAACACCACCGCCGCTGAGATTGGCGACGCGGTAATCGCGATTTGCGAGGCGACAACGGCAATCGAAAGCGGGCGAGAAGGGCGAATTCCCTGCTCTTTGGCGACTTCGGCGATAACCGGCAGGGTGGAAAACGCGGTGTGCCCGGTTCCAGCCAGAATCGTCATAAAGTAGGTGACCAGCGGCGCGAGAAAGGTGACGTATTTCGGGTGCTTACGCAGCAGTTTCTCCGCCAGACTGACCAGATAATCCATTCCGCCCGCCACCTGCATTGCGGCGATGGCGGCGATAACGGCCATGATAATTTCAATGACATCAAAAGGGATTACGCCAGGTTTTATCTGAAACCCCAGCGTAAGAACAAGCACTCCCAGGCCACCGGCGAAACCAATGCCGATACCTCCCAGTCGTGCCCCCAAATAGATGGCGAGCAGAACGATCAGTAACTCAAGACCAAGCATGACTATGCTCCTTAATTAATAACAAAAATTTCATAACTTATTCTTATGGCTGTATGCAGCAAAAAATAAAGGCACGCGGTTCTTCGTGAACGGACGTGCCTGATAAAAATTAAACGTTGGTGTTAAGGAAGCTCGTTTTCATCGGTATAGCGTTTGGCTTTGTAAGCCGGATGCATCAGGTTCTGGATGGAGAAAATGTCATCCAGCTCCGCTTCTGTTAGCAGACCTCGCTCCAGTACGACTTCACGCACGCTCTTGCCCGTTTCCGCACAGATTCTGCCGACGATATCGCCGTTGTGGTGGCCGATGAACGGGTTCAGATACGTCACGATTCCGATAGAGTTGAAAACATAGGCTTCGCAAACGTCCTTATTGGCGGTGATGCCGTTGACGCATTTCTCCAGCAGGTTGTAGCAGGCGTTGGTCAGGATATGAGTCGATTCAAACATCGCCTGACCGATAACCGGCTCCATCACGTTCAACTGTAATTGCCCGGCTTCTGATGCCATGGTGACGCAGGTGTCGTTACCGATGACCTTGAAGCACACCTGATTGACGACCTCCGGCACCACGGGATTCACTTTTGCGGGCATGATCGAAGAGCCCGCCTGTAATTCCGGCAGGTTGATTTCATTCAGGCCAGCGCGAGGACCTGAAGAGAGCAGACGTAAGTCATTGCAGATCTTCGATAGTTTCACCGCCAGACGCTTCAGAGAACTGTGGACCATGACATAGGCACCGCAGTCTGACGTGGCTTCGATCAAGTCTTCTGCTGGTACGCACGGCAGGCCACTGACTTCTGCCAGACGCTGCACCGCCAGCTGTTGGTAGCCGTCCGGCGTGTTCAGACGCGTACCGATTGCGGTAGCCCCTAGATTGACCTCAAGCAGCAGTTCCGCCGTGCGCAGTAGGTTTTTGATTTCCTCTTGCAGCAGTACGTGAAATGCATGAAATTCCTGGCCGAGCGTCATTGGTACGGCGTCCTGCAACTGGGTCCGCCCCATCTTCAGAACGTCTTCGAACTCGCTGGCTTTACGCTCGAAGCCAGCGCTCAACTTCGCTATCGCATCCGTCAATTTGAGTATGGCTGCGTAGACTGCGATACGGAATCCGGTAGGGTAGGCGTCATTGGTGGATTGGCATTTATTCAGGTGATCGTTGGGGTTCAGATACTGGTATTCGCCTTTCTGGTGGCCCATCAGTTCCAGACCAATATTGGCTAATACTTCGTTGGTATTCATGTTGACCGACGTGCCAGCGCCCCCCTGATACACATCCACCGGAAACTGATCCATGCATTTGCCGTTATTCAGTACTTCATCACAGGCGCGGATGATGACATCGGCAATTTTTTTCGGGATAGTTTGCAGCTCTCTGTTCGCCAGCGCGGCGGCTTTTTTCACCATGACCATGCCGCGCACGAACTCAGGAATGTCGCTGACTTTATTGTTACTGATATAGAAGTTTTCGACGGCGCGCAGAGTATGAACGCCATAATACGCGTCTGCGGGAACTTCTCGGGTGCCTAACAGGTCTTCTTCAATACGGATGTTTTCTGACATGAAAATTCCTATCCTGTTGTACGACTAGTGAGGTGGCTAGACGTTGTGGGCTGGTTTTTCAGATGGCCTTACTTCGGAAAATAGCGCGACTACGGATAAACCGTCTTCTCTCGGCAATAGTATTGGGATGTTTGACCAACCATATATCCATTGCCGTGAGGATATGTCGTTGTGACAGTGAAAAATAGGTGTTTAGATCACTATACTGGCGTTCTCTACCGTTACGGTAAATGAACTGTGATTGTAGTCACGAGTCATTATTTTAGAACAATAATCGTGGAGTGGCGGCTTGAAAACGTGCAAAGGCGTACCCATTTAACTAAATCATGATGTGCCAGATCGCAGAGCAGAGCGTGTGCCTTACCTAATCCATTAGGAGTAAAGCGTATCTGGATTTTCAATCGCGATGGCTTAACACGTTTTCATTAACACACGTTCTTATTAACGACAGTACGCGTTAAAAAACACAGGAGAACCGGGTGCGCTGGTTACCGTTATTACTGATTTTTCTTTTAGCTTACATCGAGATATCGCTGTTTATTCAAGTGGCTGAAGTGCTGGGCGTCGCCATGACCCTGCTGCTGGTGGTCTTCACGTCCTGCGTGGGCGTCTCACTGGTGCGCAATCAGGGGATGAAAACGCTGGTGCAGATGCAGCAGAAAATGGCGGCAGGTGAAAGCCCTGCGGCTGAAATGGTAAAAAGCGTTTCACTGGTGCTGGCTGGCTTCCTGCTGCTGATTCCGGGCTTCCTGACCGACTTTCTGGGGCTGTTGCTGTTACTGCCGCCAGTACAGAAAAGCCTGACGCTCAAGCTGATGCCTCACTTACACATCTGGCGTTCTGGTCCTGGAGCAGGCCCCGGTGCGTCGTCTTCTGGCGGGAACACCTTTGAAGGTGAATACCAGCGTAAGGACGGTGGGCGCGGAAATATTGAACATCGCGACGATCGAGATGACCGCTAACGTTGCGACAGTTTGAAAAATCGCTAAGGATTATCATGTTGATAATCCTTATTTTTTATCTGCTATCGGTAATACATAGCCGCCTAACGCAAAAAAAATGAATTGTCTCCCTTGAAGGGCGATTAAACGCCCCCACTTAGAAAACCACAAGGCCGATTATGAAAAGCATAATCGTTATGAAAACATAGTTGTTATGAAGACATCGTCGGCGTTTATCCTAAACCGATATGGACTTTCTCAAAGGAGAGCTATCAATGAATATTCGTCCATTGCATGACCGCGTGATCGTCAAGCGCAAAGAAGTTGAGTCAAAATCTGCTGGCGGTATCGTACTGACTGGTTCCGCTGCTGGTAAATCTACCCGTGGTGAAGTTCTGGCCGTAGGTCACGGACGTATCCTGGAAAATGGCGAAGTGAAGCCGCTGGATGTGAAAGTGGGCGACATCGTTATTTTCAATGATGGCTATGGCGTGAAAGCAGAGAAGATCGATAACGAAGAAGTGTTGATCATGTCTGAAAGCGACATTCTGGCAATTGTTGAAGCGTAATTGCGCGTAATCATCTGAACTGAACGAATTTAAGGGAAATACACCATGGCAGCTAAAGACGTAAAATTCGGTAATGACGCTCGCGTAAAAATGCTGCGCGGCGTGAATGTACTGGCTGATGCAGTGAAGGTTACCCTGGGCCCGAAAGGCCGTAACGTAGTTTTGGATAAATCCTTCGGTGCACCGACCATTACTAAAGACGGCGTATCTGTTGCGCGCGAAATCGAGCTGGAAGACAAGTTCGAAAACATGGGCGCACAGATGGTGAAAGAAGTTGCCTCTAAAGCGAATGACGCAGCAGGCGACGGCACCACGACCGCAACCGTATTGGCGCAGGCTATCATCACTGAAGGCCTGAAAGCTGTTGCAGCGGGCATGAACCCGATGGATCTGAAGCGCGGTATCGATAAAGCTGTTATCGCTGCTGTTGAAGAGCTGAAAGCACTGTCTGTACCGTGCTCTGACTCTAAAGCTATTGCTCAGGTGGGTACCATCTCTGCTAACTCCGACGAAACCGTAGGCAAAATGATTGCCGAAGCAATGGACAAAGTCGGTAAAGAAGGTGTTATCACCGTTGAAGAAGGTACTGGTCTGCAAGACGAGCTGGACGTGGTTGAAGGTATGCAGTTCGACCGTGGCTACCTGTCTCCGTACTTCATCAACAAGCCAGAAACCGGTGCGGTAGAACTGGAAAGCCCGTTCATCCTGCTGGCTGACAAAAAAATCTCCAACATCCGCGAAATGCTGCCAGTTCTGGAAGCCGTAGCGAAAGCGGGCAAACCACTGGTTATCGTTGCTGAAGACGTTGAAGGTGAAGCGCTGGCAACGCTGGTAGTTAACACCATGCGCGGCATCGTGAAAGTGGCTGCGGTGAAAGCACCTGGCTTCGGCGACCGTCGTAAAGCAATGCTGCAAGACATCGCTACGCTGACTGGCGGTACCGTTATCTCTGAAGAGATCGGTCTAGAGCTGGAAAAAGCGACGTTGGAAGATCTGGGTCAGGCAAAACGCGTTGTTATCAACAAAGACACGACTACTATCATCGATGGTACGGGTGAAGAAGCTGCGATCCAGGGCCGTGTTGCTCAGATCCGTCAGCAGGTTGAAGAAGCGACCTCAGATTACGACAAAGAAAAACTGCAAGAGCGTGTGGCTAAACTGGCTGGCGGCGTAGCCGTTATCAAAGTTGGCGCAGCAACTGAAGTTGAAATGAAAGAGAAGAAAGCACGTGTTGAAGATGCCCTGGCTGCGACTCGCGCCGCGGTAGAAGAAGGCGTGGTTGCGGGTGGTGGCGTGGCGCTGGTTCGCGTTGCCGCTAAACTGGCTTCTCTGACTGCTCAGAACGAAGATCAGAACGTGGGTATCAAAGTTGCGCTGCGCGCGATGGAAGCTCCACTGCGTCAGATCGTTTCCAATGCCGGTGAAGAGCCGTCTGTGGTTGCGAATTCTGTTAAAGCGGGCGAAGGTAACTACGGTTACAACGCAGCAACTGAAGAATACGGCAACATGATCGATTTCGGTATCCTGGACCCGACCAAAGTTACCCGTTCTGCGCTGCAATTTGCCGCTTCCGTTGCTGGTCTGATGATCACCACCGAATGTATGGTCACCGACCTGCCGAAAGGCGATGCGCCTGATTTAGGTGCTGCTGGTGGCATGGGCGGTATGGGTGGTATGGGCGGCATGATGTAGTGCGACGAGAGTCGTGTAGGTAGCTAGCCTGGCGGACTACTTCCATAGTGAGTATTAACGGATGTTATGCTCACTATTTCCCGCTAAATTAGCACAAATATGATAAATGTCCGATGTTCCGGACTTTAAGTGCCTCCGGAACATCGGCTCTTCGCTAAGCGAAGAACTAACTTCTGGATATGGCTTTAAAGTCAGAATCCCCTAAAACTTACAAATGTATTAACTGTTATAACTATTTGAAATTTATCAAATATAGTAACGATTATAACTATTGTAACGTCCAAAAGATTCACGCTGAAGTAAGTTGAGGTTTGACTTGTGATGTAGCGGGGTAACTATCGTCTTTATCAACACTATGTGTACTAGCGCCTACCGGTGTGAAGCTGTACTGATGATTGTCTGACTGTATCGCTGTTTGATGCAGAGCCAGACCTGTTATGTAACTAACAGTAGCCTAGGAGCAGCGCGTTACCAGTAATGGTGAGGTGTGAGAGCGTTCTGACAATGTACTCCTCGATGTGTGGGCATTGCGTTACCGTGAGGTAAGCAATGGATTTTGCCAGTAGCAGGCGGATGAGAGGCTAGGCTGGATCATAGGGTTAACGTTAAGTGAACTGTTGTAAGCACCGTCAGCCGCAAGCAGCAAAAGCTACTGATATGCTGTGACCAAAAGGTACAGGGTCGGTTATTCCTTTTACATCTGGGAATACGTTGCCATCAGACCTTCGGTGTATAGGCAGAACCTAAGTGATTCGTGTCATGAGTACGGAACTCGGTAAGCCCGTATTTTTGCCCTTGTGGCAGGGGAGTCGTAAGACAAACTGTTGAGAGTGCGGGTAGAGGAGGTTGGAAGAAGCGAATGCCATTCTTTAATCGAGTGGATAAGGGGTTAAATGTTCCCCTACCGGAAACGGGGCAGACTTCTGGCTGGTCTTTAATTGTGTGCAGTACTGTAAAGCAAATCTAACGTGACAGAAAGTTGGTTAAGGTGGTTCATACCCACCTTAACCAGACCCTTGCGGGAGCAAAAGATAACTCCTGCAAGGGGGCTGTCCGTCTGCTTTCGCTCGGGGCTTTCTAACCAAAAGCACTGAGGAGAGTAGCAAGATGAGTACGTTAATAAAAGTATCTGCGCTTTCCGGCAGGGCGGAAGACTGGCACCAGATTAACTGGCATCAGATACACCGTCAGGTCAGAGGGCTACAGATACGAATCGCAAAGGCAACGGAGCAGAAGCGCTGGCGTAGGGTGAAAGCCCTGCAAAGGATGCTGACGCGCTCGTTTGCAGCTAAAGCATTGGCTGTCAGGCGAGTTACCGAAAATCGAGGCAAAAAAACAGCCGGAGTGGATCGCCAGTTGTGGGACACTCCCGGAAGTAAGTGGCAGGCGATCGACCAGCTAAAACGGACAGGTTACAAACCCTATCCGTTAAGGCGTGTTTACATTCCCAAGAGCAACGGCAAACTCCGTCCTCTGGGTATACCGACGATGAAAGACAGAGCGATGCAGGCATTATATCTGCTGGCACTTGACCCCGTCTCGGAAACAACGGCAGACCGCAACAGCTATGGATTCCGTCCGGCACGTTCGGCGGCAGATGCGATTGAGCAATGTTTTGTTAATCTCAGTCGTAAAAGCTCTGCTGAATGGGTACTGGAAGGCGATATAAAAGGGTGTTTTGACAATATCAGCCATGACTGGTTACTTGCCAACATTCCGTTGGATAAACAGGTACTCGGAAAATGGCTGAAAGCGGGATTTATGGAATCCGGTCGGTTACACCCGACGGAGGCTGGTACACCACAGGGAGGCATTATTTCCCCCGTACTGGCGAATATGGCACTGGATGGGCTGGAAGCGGTGTTAGAAACCCATTTTGGGAAGAAAAACACCAAAGCCAGTTACAAAACCAAGGTCAATTATGTGCGTTATGCAGATGATTTCATCATCACTGGCATTTCTCAGGAGTTGCTGGAAAATGAAGTCAAACCCCTTGTCGAGGCCTTTATGGCGGAACGAGGACTGCAATTATCACCAGAAAAAACGGTGTTGACGCATATTTCCGAAGGGTTTGATTTTCTGGGGCAGAACGTGCGCAAGTACCACGGCAAAATGCTGATAAAGCCTGCGGCTAAGGGATTGCGCAATCACCTCCAGAAAGTCCGGCAAATAGTGAAGCGTAATGCGGCGTCAAAACAGGGTGACCTGATAAGGCAACTTAATCCGGTACTACGGGGTTGGGCAAATTATCATCGTCATATTGTTGCCAAAGAAACGTTTAGCTATATCGACTATCGCGTCTGGAAGTTGCTCTGGCGCTGGTCATGCCGTCGACACGGTAATCGCAACAAGTACTGGGTGAAGCAGAAGTATTTTCACTCGGTTGGGAGCGAGAACTGGGTATTCCAGAGTATCGATGCGGATAACGGCCTGCAAAGGTTGGTGTCTTGCAAAGATATCCCGATTAAACGTCACATTAAAATCAGGTCTGAGGCTAATCCATACGATCCGGTTGACGAGTTGTACTTCGAACAGCGGCAAGTTAAGCGCTGGAAAGAAGGTAAAATGCAGCGTGGAAAACTGAGATTGATTTGGGAGCGGCAAGGCCATCGGTGTCCGATCTGCCACCAGATATTCAGAGATAATGATGATTGGGATCTCCATCACATAATCAGACGGGTAGACGGCGGTGGTGACGAAATCGAAAATTTAATGATGTTACATCCTAATTGCCATCGAAAAATTCACAGTAAAATTTCTTATGAATGGGGTTGAAATATAACCATGTGTCACCATGTTATGAATGTCTCCAGCTCAATGGGAGATACACTAGACAGCTAAGTCTCCTGCGACTCCCGGGGATAGTGCGTTAATAAGTGGGAGTTACTCTGGAGAAATAATATGAATGATACATGGGAAATCTACAAAGATAGCTCAAATGAATGGCGCTGGCGTCGCACTGCTTCCAACGGTCGTATCGTTGGAGCATCAAGTCAGGGTTATGTAAATCGTGTTGACTGCGTAGCAAATGCACAACGTAACGGTTATACCGGTAGTTAAGGTAAACCGCTCGTTGTGCTGATTTATACTCTATTTAACAGCAAACAAAACGTTGTCGGCCCAAACATTAGTGCGGGCTTATAAAGGCTTGAGCCGTATGCGGGGAAACTCGCACGTACGGTTCTTAGGGGGCGGCGGCGCAGTAATGCGCCGCTGCTACCCGACATGTGACACTCCTGCCACCGGAAGCCATTTTCCGGTGACTGGCGGTCAGGTTACAGAAGCTCGTCTTTCTGTCCTTTAAAGAGCACTATCCGGTCGCGATACCGGGTGGTGCTTTTTTTATGCGCCTCTTTTCTATCAATCAATTCAATGCATTATTGAGATAAGCATACTTGTGCTTGTTGATTTCCCACCAAACTGCTGTGTGAATGACTAAAGAGGTATCGCGATGGCTGGCGCGTAACCAGCCACATTGCCAAAATGTTGCCACATCGGGGATGAATTGGTTTATAGCGTGTTATCGGGGGAAGCATTCTGCGCTACAATAGGGGCGCTTACTTTATTTACGAATGCTTTATCGATAAGCAACCCTGTCTGGAGTAGGGACAATGTCTGACGATGCGTCAACGCTTTTGCGCACCATATCCTGGTTTACTGAACCCCCTTCGGTATTGCCTGAACACATTGGTGACTGGTTGATGGAAACCAGTTCCATGACGCAGCGGCTTGAAAAATACTGTGCCCAACTGAGGGTCACGCTTTGTCGTGAGGGTTTCATTACGCCACAGGTATTGGGCGAAGAGCGCGATCAACTCCCTCTTGATGAACGTTACTGGCTGCGTGAAGTCGTGCTGTATGGTGACGATCGCCCTTGGCTTTTCGGCAGAACGATTGTCCCACAACAGACGCTCGATGGTTCAGGCTCAGCGTTGACCAAAATAGGCAATCAGCCGTTAGGCCGTTATCTGTTTGAGCAAAAATCGCTGACGCGTGATTATATTCATACCGGATGTTGCGAAGGTTTATGGGCGCGGCGTTCCCGCCTGTGTCTTTCGGGGTATCCGTTACTGTTGACTGAGCTTTTCTTACCGGAATCACCCGTTTATTACACACCTGGTGATGAAGGTTGGCAGGTAATTTGAGGAGATAAATCCTTGGAAAGAAGTGTTACAGCAGGGAAATGGCTGGCTTATTGTCGCTTGATGCGAATTGATAAACCGATAGGTTCTCTGTTACTGCTGTGGCCAACGCTATGGGCGCTGTGGCTGGCGGGAGGGGGAACACCTGCACCGTGGACGCTCTTTGTTTTTGTCGCTGGCGTTTTCCTTATGCGTGCGGCGGGTTGCGTTATCAATGATTATGCCGACAGGCATTTTGACGGCCATGTAAAACGTACGGCTTCTCGCCCCTTGCCCAGCGGCGAGGTGAGCGAGCAATCAGCCAAAATTCTGTTCGTGGTTCTGGTCTTGTTGGCGTTTGGTCTGGTGTTGACGCTGAATAAGATGACTATTCTATTGTCTGTCGCCGGGCTGGCGCTGGCATGGGTTTATCCGTTTATGAAACGAATTAGCCATCTGCCTCAGTTCGTGCTGGGGGCGGCGTTTGGCTGGTCGATTCCGATGGCCTACGCCGCGGTCAGTGAAAGCTTGCCCGTGACCTGCTGGATGATGTTTTTGGCGTATATTTGCTGGACGGTGGCTTACGATACGCAATATGCGATGGTGGATCGTGATGACGATCTGAAGATCGGTGTGAAGTCTACTGCGATCTTATTTGGTCGTTTTGATAATCTCATTATCGGGCTATTGCAGTTGAGTATGCTGGCCTTGCTGCTGATTTTAGGAAAGATCACCGGGCTGGGAACCCCCTACTATATCTCGCTGTTGGTCGCTGGCGGGATGTTTATCTATCAGCAAATACTGACTGCCGGGCGCGAGCGCGATGCCTGTTTTAAGGCATTCCACAATAATAAATATGCGGGTATGGCGATATTTATTGGCGTACTGTTTGGGCTGTAAGGTAGAAGTAGAGACAAAAAAGCAGCGATTTCTCGCTGCTTTTTTTATTGACGGCTCGTCACGCTAAATGCGTCCACGGCTTGATGGCGGCGTGTTATCCACCATTTTACCGTGGTTCCTGCCTGACTATTCCTGCTTTACCTCTTCCACCGTCTGACCGGCTGTTTCCATTTCGGCAGACGAACTGGCACTTTCGATAGTCAACCTAACTTCCGGGGTGATCAAATCGCCAAGGATGTTGTAGATTGCCACGATATCACCTTGCGCTGCTTCCGCACTGTCGGTGATATATCCGGCTGTGCGTAACGTCGCGACCAGCGTTGAGAACACCGCTTTATCGAAAAACTCCGGCGCATTAATACCGTGCAGAACAGACAGACGCTGTGCCATATTTCGGCTTTCTTTCTCCAGCGTGCCACGGTTGATTTCTGGGTTCGCGCACAGCAAAGACAGCGTAATCGCATAACGTTGCAGCGTCTCACGCACACCGGCTGATAACAGTTGCAGCGTACGGATGCGTGGTGGATTAATGGCGAGTTCGCCGCCACGGCTACACAGCAACTGTTGTCGAACCAGTTCATTAGCTAGTGTTTCCAGCACGCCCGGTAATTGCTCTTTGGAATAATGCAGGAACAACTCGGCTTGCAGCAGCGGATAGATTAGCGTGATTTGTTGCACGACGTCGGCGAGAGTAATCCGACGATGATGAATGACGATACTGGCGATCAGCGACGGCAAGACCAACAGGTGCTGGATATTATTGCGATAATACGTCATCAGAACCGCTTGCTCGCGCGGCAGAATGATGATGTCACCAATACTGTCCTTCTCTACTTCAAACTTGTTCATGCCCAGCGCGTGTTCCAACAGTTCATCCGCTGTCTTCTTAGGCGCTGTAATATCTTTGTGGTAAGGCACTTGGCGCAGTAGTTGCAGGTAGCAGTCTAGCTGTTCATGCATTTGCTCACGGGTCAGAGAACGCTGGCGCGATGCTAACAGGGCGGTAGAGCACAGGTTCATTGCGTTCGCTGCCGCAGAGTTATTGATGCGCACCATGATATCCATGGAGATATCCTGCACTGTCGGCGTTAGCCAGCTTGGGCGCTGTGCCTCAATCGGGTCAATCGCGTCACGCCATTGCGGCACATGCTGGTTCAGATAGGTGGTCAGCGGCAGAGGTTCGCCGAAGTTCACATAGCCCTGACCCAGATTACGCAGCTTGCGCAAACCGCGCACCATCTGCATAAAGCCTTCTTTTTCCTTCACCGCGCCGCGCAGCTCTTTCGCATAGGTGCCGACTTCCATCACGTGCTCGTAGCCGACATAAATCGGCACCAGTGTGATAGGGCGCGTGCCGCCTCTTAGCATAGCCTGAATGGTCATCGCCAGCGTACCGGTTTTGGGCTCTAACAGACGTCCCGTGCGCGAACGCCCGCCTTCCATGAAGTATTCAACGGAATAACCACGGGCAAATAGCTCGCCCAAGTACTCGCGGAAAATTGTGGAATAGAGCTTGTTACCTTTGAAGGTCCGGCGAATAAAGAACGCACCAAGACGGCGGAAGATGGGACCCGCCGGCCAGAAATTAAGATTGATACCTGCGGCGATGTGCGGCGGAACTAAGCCTTGATGATACAGAACGTAGGACAGCAGCAGGTAATCCATATGGCTGCGGTGGCAGGGCACATAGACAATACCATGACCATCCTGCGCCAGTTGTCGCACGCGTTCGGCGTTATGGACGTTAATCCCCTGATAAAGACGGTTCCACGTCCAGCTCAATACGCGATCTGACAGACGCACCGCTTCGTAAGAGAAGTCGGCAGCGATTTCCTCCATCAGCGCGATTGCATTTTGCTGCGCTTTCTCGTGGGAAATCTTCTTACTGCGCGCCTCATCGTCTACGGCTTTCTTGATCGCTTTGGAGTCCAGCAGCTTGTTAAATAGCTCCTGACGTACGGGTAAGCGTGGGCCAACTGCCGCCAAACGCTGACGGGAGAAATGCATACGCGCGACACGCGCCAGTTTGTGGGCTATGGTTTTGTCAGTACCATGCTCGGTCGCCATATAGCGCAGCGACACCGGGCTGGAGAAGCGGACAAAGCTGTCACGGCCTAGCCACAGTACGGCGAAGAATTTCTCGATGCCGTTGAGCAATCGCAGGTGTGGTGTGGCCTGAGAATGGCCTTCCCGACCTGGAGAACGCCCAAACATCACGGAAACCGGCACCATCTGCACATCTAAATCTGGATTGGCACGGTGCAAGTCCAGATAGTCGTGGAACAGTTTGACGGATTTCTGCTTGGGAACGTAGTAGCGGAAAACGCGCGGCCCGTCATTAATAAAGACATGGCTGGGGAGTTCGACGCCATTGAATTCGAACGGCTGCGAGGGATCGGGTAACCCCAATGCCAGACATTTCGCACGTAGCGTCAATAGGTCCGCCTGAGAGTTATAAGGCAGAACATAGAGTATAGGACGTGAGGGATCTAACCCCAACTCGACCACCGGATCTGCGGGAATAACTTTGCTTTTCACCAACAGTTTCAGTGGGAGATTCAATAGTTTATAGTAAATTTTACGCCAACCTGACATAACAACATGGAGCCTCTTGTTAGCAACGCGCCGCAAGGATACCAGAAACTGCGCCAGAGATCTGTGGTGATGAGACAACGTAAGCGCGTTAAAATGCGAACTATTTTGCATATACTCGTCATACTTCAAGTTGCATGTGCGTTGGCAGCGTTCAGTCACCCGAATCACTTACTTGAGTAAGCTCATCGGGACTCCCTCTCTTGCCGCCTGCCTGAAACTCGAATTATTTAGAGTCTAAAAATGGAGGATAAATGAATAAAGCAACGGGGATGACCCGGATTATTAAGGCTACCGGTTATTCCTTTAAGGGGCTGAAGCAGGCCTGGCAGCACGAGGCGGCGTTTCGTCAGGAAACGATACTGACGGTTGTCGGTATTATTATTGCGTGTTTACTACCGGTGACGCTGGTTGAAAAACTGCTGCTTATCGGATCTGTTGTGTTGATTATGCTGTTTGAACTGGCTAACAGCGCCATTGAAGCCGTCGTCGATCGCATTGGTTTAGAGCACCACGAATTGTCCGGTCGGGCGAAAGATATTGGGTCAGCGGCCGTCTTTGTTGCCATCTTGTTAGCTGCTGTCGTATGGGGCAGTATCCTCTGGCAACATTTTGCCTGACGCTCCGCATAAATGAATAAAAGTCAGGGGCTTTGCCTATATCTCGATTCCCAATTGTGCCTTACCTGTATATACTCACAGCAAGACTGTATAAACAACCAGGGGGCGGAATGAAAGTATTAACAGCAAGGCAGCAGCAGGTTTATGACCTGATCCGCGATCATATTGCGCAAACCGGAATGCCGCCAACGCGGGCGGAAATTGCCCAACAGCTGGGGTTCCGCTCTCCAAATGCGGCTGAAGAACATTTGAAAGCGCTGGCGCGTAAAGGCGTGATTGAAATTGTTTCGGGCGCGTCTCGTGGTATTCGTCTGCTCATGGAAGAAGAGACGGGAATTCCTCTGGTTGGTCGTGTCGCCGCAGGTGAACCTCTGTTGGCACAGGAACATATCGAATGCCGCTATCAGGTTGACCCCGCTATGTTTAAACCTAGCGCCGACTTTTTGTTGCGTGTTAGCGGTATGTCGATGAAAAATATTGGTATTATGGATGGCGATTTGCTGGCCGTACATAAAACAGAAGATGTGCGCAACGGTCAGATTGTGGTGGCGCGTATTGACGATGAAGTAACGGTGAAACGTCTGAAGAAGCAGGGTAATACAGTGCATCTTCTCGCTGAAAATGAAGAGTTCGCCCCTATCGTTGTCGACCTGCGTCAGCAAAGTTTTTCGATAGAAGGTTTAGCGGTTGGCGTTATTCGTAACAGCGACTGGAGCTAGCCGTTCGTAAAAAACGATAGCCCAAGGGCTATCGTTTTTTAATAGGAATAGTATGGTCGTGATCGCAATGATCCGGCTGTTTGCATGATGCCACTTCCTGACAGTCTCCACACAACCCATGTGCTTCCACAACGCTGTGACGCAGCGTAAACCCTGACTGCTGCGCCAGACTGCGTAGCGTTTCTTCTACACCTTCGGTTTGACGTTCAGTGACTTGCCCGCAGCGGTCGCAGATGAAAAGGGCAGACGTATGACTGTGATCTTCGATATGGTGACACAGCACATAGCTGTTGTTTGATTCAACGCGGTGGATAAAGCCCTGTTCCAGCAGGAAGTCCAGTGCGCGATATACAGTGGGCGGTTTAGCCTGAGGTTCTGTGAGTCGTAGAAGATCCAGCAGGTCATAAGCGCTGATAGCTCCCGTTTGCTGTGCCATAAGGCGTAGAACCTCCAACCGCTGTGGCGTTAGACGCACAGCGCGCTGCTGACAAATCTGTTCAGCCTGGGCAAGAAGTTTGTCCTGTTTGGTTGAATCCATTGTCATATCACCCTGACACATTGAGGAACAAGACAGATATCTTACCACGGCTGAATAAAAACGCCGAGCGAGTGGCGCTTTCCTGCGAAGACGATGGGAAGAGGAACTACACGACCAGATCGATGAGCAGCGCTCGCAAAGGAGATTCTGCCTGTAGCGTCAACGCTGTTTCTTCCTTGATGAAAGCACCATCGCCGCAGTGTAATGTTTCACTGTGCCGATCGCTTTTCACCGTCATTGAACCGTGAATCAGTTGGAGATATGCCTGATTCCCTTGTAGCACTATCGTGCTTTGTTCATTCGGCTGGAGATCGACATGGTGAATCCAGACCTGTTGGCGCAGTTGTAGACTATCCTGCTCGCCTTCCGGTGACGCGAGCAGAGTATGACTTGATGAATTGAGCCCCATGCGTTGCAGCGGGCTGTTCTCTCTGGTTTGGCAGGCATTCAACCATAATTGTAGGCGCGTCAACGGGCTGCTGGGGTTGGTATTATGTTCGCTATAGCTGACGTTTGGTTGAGTGGCAAGCAACAAAACATCGCCAGCTTTAGCCTGAATATGGCCGCCGTTGCTGTCACGGTATTCTGCTTCGCCCTGAAGAATAATGTTCAGGATATCAACCCGTGGGTAAGTTCGCGGCTGGAATGATGCCCCCGGTGCCAGTACTTCCTGATTGAGCACGCGAAGAGAAGCATAGCCCAGTAACTGTGGGTCAAAATAGTGACCGAAAGAGAAAGTATAGCGTGCCTGCAACCAGCCATAATCGGCCTGGCCGCATTGCCCGGCTGCTCTTCGTGTGATCATAATTTTTATCCCCCAGATAATTATTTCTTAAACCGATAGTAATTGTGTGGACGTTGGATTGTTAGCTAGTTAATCTGGTCGGTATATTCAAAATTCCTGAATGAGTACGAAGATGGCGAGAGAACGAGCATTGACGCTGGAAGCCCTGAGGGTGATGGATGCGATCGATCGTCGTGGCAGCTTTGCCGCTGCGGCAGACGAATTGGGTAGGGTGCCTTCGGCACTGAGCTATACCATGCAGAAACTGGAAGAAGAGTTAGATGTGGTGCTGTTCGATCGTTCCGGGCATCGTACTAAATTCACGAATGTTGGACGAATGTTGTTGGAACGCGGGCGTATTCTGCTGGAAGCCGCAGATAAACTCACCACGGATGCGGAGGCGCTGGCTCGCGGTTGGGAAACGCACCTGACGATTGTGACGGAAGCCCTGATTCCAACTCAGCGGATTTTTCCCCTAATCGATAAACTGGCGCTCAAAGCGAATACGCAGGTATCGATTCTGACTGAAGTGCTGGCAGGGGCGTGGGAGCGTCTTGAACAAGGGCGTGCCGATATCGTGATTGCGCCGGACATGCATTTTCGTGCGTCGTCCGAAATGAATACCCGCAAACTGTATACGATGAATAACGTTTACGTCGCTAGCCCAGAGCACCCCATCCATCAGGAGCCTGAGCCGCTGTCAGATGCGACCCGTGTGAAATATCGCGGGATTGCAGTCGCGGATACCGCGCGTGAACGCCCGGTGCTGACGGTGCAACTATTGGATAAGCAGCAGCGTCTGACGGTGAGTTCGCTAGATGATAAACGGCGTGCACTGCTGGCTGGATTAGGTGTCGCAACCATGCCTTATCCAATGGTAGCGCAGGATATTGCCGAAGGGCGCTTACTGGTGATTGGGCCGGAACATCAGATGGAAAGCCAGATTATTATGGCGTGGCGGCGAGACAGCATGGGCGAAGCGAAATCCTGGTTCCTGCGGGAAATTCCCAAACTGCTGAACCAGCCTTAAATTTTACGCTTTTCTGCGGCAAGGTGTGGTATCACACCTTGCCGCTACATTTATTACTTCAGTATAAACTGACAAACGTCTTATCACGCTGGTGAGGCTGGTTCAGATCTTGCTCTGGGCCCAGAGAAATCACACCATGTGGATTAATCGTGCCGTGGCTACGATAGTAATGGTGGCGAATATGCGCCATATCGACGGTATCAGCGATGCCAGGCATCTGATAAATATCACGTAAAAAACCGAACAGATTGGGATAATCGCTCAGGCGATATTTATCGCATTTAAAATGCGTATGATAGACAGGATCGAAACGGATCAATGTCGTCCACAGCCGCAAATCGGCCTCGGTTAACTGCTCACCAGTCAGATAACGCTGTTTTGCCAGAATGGTTTCCAGATCGGATAGCGCGGCGAAAACGGTGGTGGCAGACTCATCGTAGGCTGATTGGCTCGTCGCAAAACCCGCTTTGTAAACACCGTTGTTGACCTTGTCGTAAATCCAGCCGTTCAATTCGTCAATCTGAGTTCGTAGCGCTTCCGGGTAGTAGTCTCCGGCTGTTGCGCCCACACCATCAAAAGCGCTGTTCAGCATACGGATGATATCTGCAGATTCATTACTGACGATAGTGTGCTGCTCGGTGTCCCACAGGACAGGAACCGTTACACGACCGCTGTAGCCCGGTTTGGCGTGAAGGTAGAGTTGGTAGAGAAATTCGTGCTGATAGAGCAAGTCGCCCGTCGCGGCCTCAAAATCTGTACCGAACGTCCAACCGTGATCGAGCATGAGTGGATGAACTACCGAAACCGCGATGTGATTTTCCAATCCTTTCAACTGTCGCATTAGCAGAGTGCGATGTGCCCACGGACAGGCGAGTGAAACATACAGATGATAACGGCCAGATTGAGCGGGAAAACCACCTTTACCGGTGAGGCCAGGGGAACCATCAGGCGTTACCCAATTGCGGAATACGGATTCTGAACGTTTAAAGTGACCGCCGGTAGATTTGGTTTCATACCAGGTATCGTGCCATACGCCATCAACCAGTTGTCCCATAAATCCTCCCGTTAGTGAGTGATGATAAGACGACGGCAAGCTTTGTGAGCTTGCCGTCTAATTCATTATTCGATGATTAAGTGTAGTACAGGCCGGAAAAGGCTCGTCTTACCACTTTTTGCCCAGCAGACGGTCGATGCTGAATGCGCCTGGGCCAGTTACAGCCAGCAGGAGGTAACCACCCGCGATGGTCAGGTTTTTCATGAACATCAGTTGGTTCATGCCTTCTGCAAAGTTAGAGTGGAAAATCAGTGCGGTCAGCAGCGTAAAGCCAGCAGTGAACAGCGCGACAGTACGTGTCAGCAGCCCGAACAGAACTGCCAGACCACCACCCAGTTCCAGCAGAATCGTCAGCGGCAGCAGGAAGGTCGGTACACCCATTGCCTGCATATATTGCTGTGTGCCTGCATAGGCATCACCCAGCTTACCGTAACCTGCAACGATAAACAGAATTGGCATTAAGATACGTGCAACCAGCAGTGCAGTGCTTTCTAAATTTTTCATCATCTCTCCAATTAATTTTGTTGTGGGCTATATGGCCCTGTTGTGTTTGTTGCAGCAGGTGTTGTCTGAAAATTTGGCCCGCCATCAGGTTATGGGCAGATAGTATAGGGAGATGATTTACGCTACCAGCGAGTATAATTGTTGTTTTATTTCAGAAAAATTGATGTTCGGTTAAATTGTCAAGAACGCGCTGTAATAACGTGAGCGCGTTAGGCAAAAAGTGAGATGAAAAGTGTCTAATGTGGGGAAGGCAAATAATCGATAAAACAGAGAGAATCATGGACGTTGGTCAAATGTCTTGCGCACGAGTCGGAATGTCCCCCAAAGCCCGACGAGGCGGCGTCCCCAACGAATCATGCGGCTGGGATGGCGCACGCCATAGAGTGCCACGAGGCTGGAGCCCACGATCCAGTATTTACGCCACTGCATCAGGCTTTGCCAGCCGCGATCGTAACGGGCTGTGGTATCCAGCCAGTGTTTCTTACCGGCCGATAAATCCAGCCGCTGTTGCTGTATCCGGCGCAGTAGCTGGGCTTTTTCTCTGTCTCGCTGTTGGCGCTGGTTCACTTAGTTTCCTCCTCCAACAGCGATCTGTCGGTCGCCAGCTCCTTGCGTGTCGCTTTGAGCAAGGTAGAACGACGTACTTTCAGAAGTGTCCATATGCCGCCTATCAGCGCCAGCCCAAGTAATGTGGCAGTAATACACCCCAGCGCAAAGAGACGATATTGTGGGTCAATGCCCCAGATGATCAGCGCAATCAGGCTCATAATGCCAAAAGCGGCAAAAAGCAGCGTCAAACCGACCATAATCAGCAACTGAATGAGATTGGCTTTCTCTTCCTCTAATTCAATCACAGCCAATCGGACACGGCTTTCCACCATGCTGACAATAATGGAGATGATGCGCTGAGCAGAAGCCATGACCCCGCTTGCGGGGCCTTGTTGTAGTTTATCTGTCATAACAATCTGCTAATTAGCGGCGAGACAGCAGGACGCCAAGCACGACGCCGACTGCGGCACCAATGCCGACACCCGTCCACGGATTCTGACGCACATAGTCATCCGCTGATTCAACCGCTTCTTTGGTTTGGGATGCGATGCGCTCACCGGTATCGCTCAGGCGGCTGCGGGTTTCTTTCAGCGCGCTCTCTGCCTTATTGCGCAGCTTGTCCAGTTCCGCTTTAGACTTATCGCTAGAGGTGCTTAATACTTCTTCCAGCGTGTCCGCCAGTGATTTCAATTCGGCGCGTAGGTACTCAGAATTTTGATCTTTAGCCATATTAATAACCCTTCATGTTATAAACCTGAACGTTAACTATAGCTGAAGCTGAGATTTATGCCGCCCCAAACGGGTACGGACAATTCTGATAACTCGCTGTAAATTTTAGTGATTTGGTTTTTGAATACAAAATGAACAATTGTCGGCGTTTTGTATGGGCACTATTTTATCGGAGCCGTGTGGTGAGGTGTTAGTGCGATGAGCCGCTTTCCGCCGCGCGCAACTCCTGCTCGGCTTCAGCTAGTTTTCTTTCACGTTTAAGGATCTTTTCTGCGTCATCCCGTTTCTGACGGCTTTCATTCAGTTCCTGCTGCCGTTCAGCGACGTCTTTGCGTTTTTCCTCAATAGCTTCTTGACGTTTCTCTGCTAGCCCGGCGTCCGTACAATGGGTTCTTACGCCGTCCAGCGCCTTCTCTAACCCATTGATGCGGTTCTGGTTACCGTGCTTGTGCGCTTCATCGATTTGGCGCTGAATATCCTGCGCTTTCTGTTGACAAGTTTCTACTTGATTGGCGGTGTTGGCCAGCGTATGGCCGGAAAACAGGACAGATAATGCAATTATGGATGGAGACAATTTCATATTCGTCACCCCAGTTTGGATTGTTTCTGTGTCAGTTTCTGCTGCCAGAATGGTGTTGGGGTTGTCGCTTGCTGTGCAGTAATGGTGACCTTAGGCAGGGACAAACGCAGAACATCTCTGGCAGCGATACTTTGCTCTGGTGAAGCAAGACGGACGATCAGGCTATCTTGTTCTGGCGTAATACTTTTGATCGCAATCCCTTTTTCATTAAGACGCTGATACACGTAAAAGCCATCTGGCAATGCGGCACCTTCATAAGGCTTGATGTGTAGCATAGCATCGTCTTGGGAAAGACGTAGCGATTGGGACTGCGTTAAGGCAATAAGTGGCAGGGCAAGTAAGAGCAGTATGCGTCCTACTTTCTTGGGGGAAAGCTTAGGGAATAGCCAATGAATTGACACAGTTAGCTTCCTTTTTCTGCATTATTGGCGTTAGCATCACGTTTTTTACGCCAAAGTACAAAGAGCGATCCAAATAGGCCGATAAACAGTAGTGCGAGGGGCAGCATCATAAGGAAAAACATCAGTTCGTCTTCGTACTTTTGGAAGATCGTCGTTTTCCCCAAGGCAAAGCCCAGCGTAACCAGAATAAACACCCACAGGAACCCGCTCATCCAGTTGAAGAACTGAAAGCGCGCGTTGTTCAAGCCAGACAAACCTGCAATGGTCGGTAGCAGCGTTCTCACAAAAGCCAGAAAACGGCCAACTAAAAGTGCGGACAGGCCATGACGGTGGAAGAGTTGATGGGCACGTTGGTGATAGTGTGCGGGTAAGTGTGATAGCCAGCCTTGCACAACTCCTGTGTTACCAAGCCATTTCCCTTGTACATAGCTAGCCCAGCAGCCGAGGCTGGCGGCCGTCGTCAGTAGAAATATCGTAAAAGGGTAATTCATCGTACCTTTGGCGACGAGGACGCCGACCAAAATGAGTAAGCTATCACCGGGCAAGAACGCGGCGGGAAGCAGACCATTTTCCAGAAATATAATTAAAAACAACAAGATGTAGATGGTCCACACCAGCTTCGGGTCGGCTAAAATATCGAAATCCTGATGCCAGAGCGCGTTTAACAGTTCTTTGATTAATTCCATCCGGTATTCCTAATACTGCTGTTTCATTTTAGCCTTGGCGACAATCACGCTTCTGGACATGACAAGAGTGAATACAGTTTTATACCCGTCATATTTCACGTTATTTAGGGTATATCGGGGCACAGGATTATAGTTTTTTTGATGATCTCTGTTTGCTTCCGCCGATAGTGACGCTGGTGTCTGACTTGATGCTCGCTTCTCGCTGCGAACCTGATAAACAGGTGGCTTAGGGATTGTTTGGCCTTGGCAGACTTTACGCCCGAAGCGATGGATTAAGCGTAAGAAAGACGCGTTAACTGTAACAAAATAGGTGTTACTGAGACAGGGAAATATTACGACAACCGAGGCGATTTAGGGGGATTTTTCGAGGAAGAGTTGGGGTTTCTACGATATTTTACACTCGCTGACAGAAATCAACGTTTTCTGACCTTTTCTCGCGGGTTCAAAAATATGACCCCTCGTTTAAAACAAGGGGCGGAAAGCGTTTTAGGGTTTACCTGTGTGTATCTGGTCGAGGTGAACGACAGGATTTTCGGCGAACATGTAGCGATCGACATTAAACTCGAAATCATCCGTTGTGGCGCGAAATAGCATCTGTTTGGTATTTTCCAGATGTTGCCACATTGCCAGTTTTGCCGCGTATGGATCTTTGCGAATCAGCGCTTTAAGGATGCGATCGTGCTCTTCGCACCAGCTTTCAATGGATTTGTCGTCGATGTGCTCATGCAGCTTACGCCAGTAGGGATTGTGAATCCGCTGGCTCCACATTTTCTCGACGATGGTTGCCATCGCGGAGTTTTGCGTCGCCAGCGCAACCTGAACGTGGAATTTGAGATCCCACTGAGAATCACGGAAGCGATCTTCCTGACGCGCATATTCCTGAATCTCCATCAGTTGAATGATGTCCTGACGGGTCACCTGCGTGGCCGCAAATTCAGCAATGTTACTTTCAATGAGCTGACGAGCCTGAAGTAGCTCAAATGGACCAGCCGCAACGAATTCAATATCGCCACTATTAATGAATGGATTCTTCTGCTGGTTGGAAATAACGTGAATACCTGAACCCTTGCGTACTTCAACGTACCCTTCGACTTCCAGCATGATGATAGCTTCACGCACTACGGTGCGACTGACGTTCATTTCTTCAGAAATATAACGTTCTGCCGGTAATTTTTCGCCGACCTGATACATACCGCTTTCGATACGCTGTTTTAATTCTGCGGCTAACTGCTGGTATAGCCGTCTGGGTTCAGTGAGTGCCATGATGATGTCTACTCTCGATAGATGACGGTCCATGTGCCACGTCAGGGCCTGAGTGTCTATCTCGTTAATCTTTGAGGGATGATTTGTTATACCACTTAATAATGGCAGTAACCAATATTGTGGTCACAGTTATTACAATGTGTGACTGGGGAGGTGGCTCACCCGGTATCCGATCATACCGGATGAGTCAGGATAATGCAGGGATTATCAGTGCTGGTTAGCTTCTTTCAATGTTTCAGCGGCGGCGGCGACTTCTGACGCAGGTTGGTTTTTCAACACTGTCCAGATGACGACAGCGCCCAACAGATCAAAGACTGCCAGTGCAGCAAACAGCGGGCTGAAGCCCATAGTATCGGCCAATGCACCGACCACTAATGCAAACATGGTGCTTGCCATCCAGGCCGCCATACCGGTCAAACCATTTGCCGTTGCGACTTCATTACGGCCAAATACGTCGGATGACAGGGTAATCAGCGCGCCAGACAGCGACTGGTGTGCGAAGCCACCGACGCACAGCAGTGCGATGGCAACATAAGGACTGGAGAACAGCCCGATCATACCGGGGCCAATCATCAGTACCGCACCCATGGTAACGACCAGCTTACGCGAAACGATCAGGTTCACTTTGAAATGCTTTTGGAACAGCATTGGCAAGTAGCCACCCAGGATGCAGCCGATATCGGCGAACAGCATTGGCATCCAGGCGAACATGGCAATTTCTTTCAGGTTAAAGCCGTAGGCCTTAAACATGAATAGCGGTATCCATGCGTTGAACGTGCCCCACGCGGGTTCAGCCAGAAAACGCGGCAGGGCGATACCCCAGAATTGGCGGTTACGCAGGATCTGCCAGGCAGACATTTTTTTCGCGTTATTGGTTTGGTGCTGTGCTTCCTGCCCGCTAAGAATATAGTCGCGCTCTTCGTCGCTAAGTTTTTTCTGATCTTTCGGGTGCTTATAGAAAACGAGCCAGCAAATGGCCCAGATCATGCTCAGGGCGCCAGTAATGATAAAGGCCATTTCCCAGCTGTGCGCCACAATGGCCCACACCACCAGCGGTGGAGCAATCATCGCGCCGATAGATGATCCCACATTGAAGTAACCGACCGCGACTGAACGCTCTTTTGCCGGGAACCACTCGCTACTGGCTTTCAGACCCGCAGGGATCATGGCCGCTTCGGCCATACCGACCGCGCCGCGGGCGATAGCCAGGCCACCCCAACTGTTTGCCAGCGCCGTTCCCATACAGAAGATCGCCCACAGAATGGCAAACATGGCATAGCCTATTTTTGTGCCGAGCAAATCCAGTACGTAGCCGGCGATGGGCTGCATAATGGTATAACAAGCTGAATAGGCAGCAACGATGTAAGAATACTGCTGTGTGGTGATATGCAATTGATCCTGTAGCGTCGGGGCAGCGACAGAAATTGCATTACGCGTCAGATATCCCAGCACGGTGCCAATGGTCACCAAGCCGATCATATACCAGCGTATATCCTTTGATTTTACGCATTTAACTTTCTCTCCGAGTCAATAAAAAACACAGTGGTGGCTCTTGAGTAGCGTCACGGTGTGAGGTGTCTTGTGATGTAATGCGACACGTTTTTTTGTTGTGCTGAACAGGAAAACCCTTCTCTTTGTGAGATAGCGATTGAATCCCTGCTTAAGGCAGCGCTACAATAATTTGTCATACAACTTTAAAAGTTGAGTGATATCACAAAACCATTATTTTTATGCGGAATAACGAATTATTTGTTTAAATAGAGAAGAGCCAGTCGTACAGGGCCATGAATGCTGAGTTATTGTACTGCTTTGTTACATTTTTGCGATCATGACCTCACAAATGCTGTGAGATATTGCGCATAATTGGTGTGATATCTTTTAACGACCAACCCATTTGGTGCACAAGAAGCACGGTAAGGAAGAAAACATGCCCCAGTTTCTGAGTGAAGATTTTCTGTTAGACACTGAATTTGCCCGCCGCCTTTATCATGAGTATGCCGTCGACCAACCGATATTTGACTACCACTGCCATTTACCGCCTGAGCAGATTGCGGAAAACTATCGCTTTAAAAATTTGTATGACATCTGGTTGAAGGGCGATCACTACAAGTGGCGTGCGATGCGCACCAACGGTGTGCCTGAGCGTTTGTGTACGGGTGATGCCAGCGATTGGGAAAAATTTGAAGCCTGGGCCGCTACCGTGCCGCACACCATCGGCAACCCGCTTTATCACTGGACACATCTGGAACTGCGTCGTCCGTTTGGCGTAACCGGTACGCTGCTGTCGCCAGACACGGCAAAAGATATTTGGGATCGTTGTAATGCGATGTTGGAACGCGATGACTTTACCGCGCGCGGCATCATGCAGCAGATGAACGTGAAAATGGTGGGTACGACAGACGATCCGATTGACGATCTGCGCCACCACAAAACCGTTGCTCAGGATTCAAGCTTCTCCATCAAGGTGCTGCCGAGCTGGCGTCCAGATAAAGCGTTCAACATCGAGTTGGCGACCTTCAACGACTATATGGCGAAATTGGGTGAAGTTTCTGACACCGACATTCGTCGTTTCAGCGATCTGCAAACGGCACTGACCAAGCGTCTGGATCACTTCGCGGCGCACGGTTGCAAAGTTTCTGACCATGCGCTGGATGTGGTGCTATTCGCTGAAGCGGATGACGCAACGCTGGACAACATTCTGGCGCGTCGCTTGGCTGGCGAAACGCTAAGCGAGCATGAAGTGGCACAGTTCAAAACCGGCGTTCTGGTTTGGCTGGGTGCAGAATATGCCCGTCGTGGCTGGGTTCAGCAGTATCACATTGGTGCGCTGCGCAACAATAACCTGCGTCAGTTCAAGCTGCTGGGGCCAGATGTCGGTTTCGACTCCATCAATGACCGTCCGCTGGCTCAGGAATTGTCTCGCCTGCTCAGCAAGCAGAATGAAGAAAACCTGCTGCCGAAAACCATCCTTTATTGCCTGAACCCGCGCGATAACGAAGTGCTCGGCACCATGATCGGCAACTTCCAGGGGGAAGGGATGCCGGGCAAGATGCAGTTCGGTTCTGGCTGGTGGTTCAACGATCAGAAAGACGGTATGCAACGCCAGATGACACAGCTCGCGCAGCTTGGTTTGCTGAGCCGCTTTGTCGGTATGCTGACCGATAGCCGTAGCTTCCTGTCTTATACCCGTCATGAATATTTCCGCCGCATTCTGTGCCAGATGATTGGCCGCTGGGTGGAAGATGGCGAAGCGCCAGCCGATCTGCCGCTGCTGGGCGAAATGGTGAAAAACATCAGTTTCGATAACGCTAAAAACTATTTTGCCATCGAGCTGTAATTCCACCGCGTCGTAGCGCGTGAATTGCACGAGAGGCGCGGCAGTAAGATTCCCAAAGGGGCTTACGCCGCGGCTCTCAGCGTCTCGGTCTTTTGTCATCAGCGCGCGTGGTGATTGGGTGCTGGTGAATATGAATATAGGGCAAGGATGACGGTTTATCGGTCATGCCCTGAATGTGAGATTCGTCCTGAGGTAGCCTGTTAATGCAAACGTTAAATCGTCGTAATTTCCCCGGTCGTCAACACCCGGATCGTGTTATCCAGTTTGGTGAAGGTAACTTCCTGCGTGCCTTTGTTGACTGGCAGTTGGATTTGCTGAATGAGCACACCGATTTGGATGCGGGTATTGTCATTGTTCGCCCGATCGATTCCGATTTCCCGCCCGCACTGGACACTCAGGATGGGTTGTACACCACCATTATTCGTGGCCTGAATGAGCAAGGTGAGGCCGTTCGCGAGCCCCGTCTGATCCGTTCGGTAAACCGTGAAATCAACGTATACCGTCAGTTCGATGACTATCTGGCGTTAGCGCACGATCCGAACATCCGTTTCGTCTTCTCCAATACCACCGAAGCCGGTATCAGCTATCACGCGGAAGATCGCCTGAGCGACGCGCCGCCAGTCAGCTTCCCGGCGAAATTAACGCGTCTGCTGTATGAGCGTTTCTGTCATTTTGACGGTGCGGCAGATAAAGGCTGGGTGTTGCTACCGTGTGAATTGATTGATTACAACGGCGTGGCGTTGAAAGAACTGGTGCTGCGCTATGCTGCACAGTGGGAACTGACACCAACATTTACCGCGTGGTTGAACGATCACAACACGTTCTGCTCAACGCTGGTTGACCGCATTGTTACGGGCTATCCGCGTGCCGAAGTTGAGGCGCTCCAGCAGGAAATGGGCTATCAGGATACCTTCTGGGATACGGCGGAGCACTTCTATCTGTTCGTGATTCAGGGACCACAGTGGCTGGCGGAAGAGTTACGTCTGAACAAGCTGGATCTGAACGTTCGTATCGTTGATGACATCAAGCCATATAAAGAACGTAAAGTGGCGATCCTCAACGGCGCGCATACTGCGCTGGTGCCAGTCGCATTTCTGGCGGGTCTGGATACCGTTGGCGAATCGATGGATGATGCCCTGATTGGCAAATTCGTGGAAAAGACCATTGCCGAAGAGATTGTACCGGTATTGGATTTACCGCATGACGAACTGACCTCATTTGCTCAGGCCGTGTTAAGCCGCTTCCGTAACCCGTTCATTCAGCATCAACTGCTGTCTATCTCGCTGAATGGCATGACCAAATTCCGTACCCGCATTCTGCCGCAGTTGCTGACTTACCGTGAACGTCACGGTGAACTGCCTGCGCGCTTGACGTTTGCGTTGGCGGCCTTGATTGCCTTCTATCGCGGTGAGCGCAGCGGTGAAGGCGATGCGTTGCAAACTTATCCGTTGCAGGACGACGCACACTGGCTGGAGCGTTATTCCTCGCTGTGGGCGGGCGTAAAAGAAAACACCGTCAGCCTGGCTGAGTTGGTGAATGTAGTGCTGCGCGATGCGGACCATTGGGAACAGGATTTAACGCAGGTTCCTGGGCTTGCTGCGCAGGTGACAGAACAGTTACAAACCATCGTTGAGCGCGGTATGCGCGCAGCCGTGGAAGGTTATTGCTAATCAGCAAGAAGGGTTATCCATGCAAAGTATTATAAAAATTCATTCTCTGGACAATGTGGCTGTCGCCTTGCGTGATGTGGAGCAAGGTGAAACGGTGTCGGTGGATAGCTATACGGTGACACTTCAGCAACCTGTCGTGCGCGGGCATAAGTTCGCGCTGGAAACCATCGCACCGGGAGAAATGATTACCAAGTATGGCCTGCCGATCGGCCATGCGCTGGTTTCCATTGCTCCCGGAGAACATATTCACTCCCAGAATGCGAAGACTAATCTGAGCGATTTGGATGAATACCAGTACCAACCTGAGTTTCTCGAACTGCCTGCACAGATGGGCGACCGAGAGGTGCAGCTTTACCGCCGCAAAAATGGCGATGTCGGTATCCGTAATGAGTTATGGATTCTGCCAACCGTCGGCTGTGTAAATGGTATTGCTCGTCAGATTCAGCAGCGTTTCCTGAAAGAAACCAACGATGCGGAAGGTATCGACGGCGTTTACCTGTTCAGCCATACCTTCGGCTGTTCACAGCTGGGTCAGGATCATGAGAACACCCGCACGATGCTGCAAAACATGGTGCGTCACCCGAATGCGGGCGCGGTGTTGGTGATCGGTCTGGGCTGTGAGAACAACCAGGTTGACGCATTCCGCAGCACGCTGGGCGGCTTTGATTCTGATCGTGTCACGTTCATGGTCTGCCAGCAGCAGGACGATGAAGTTGAAGCGGGTCTGGAGCGTCTGCACACGCTGTATGAAGCAATGCGCCATGACAAGCGTGAGCCAGGCAAGCTGAGTGAACTGAAGTTTGGTCTGGAATGTGGTGGCTCCGATGGATTGTCTGGTATTACGGCCAACCCACTGCTAGGCCGTTTCTCCGACTATCTGATTGCCAACGGCGGCACCACCGTGCTGACCGAAGTGCCGGAGATGTTCGGTGCGGAACGTATTCTGATGAGCCGTTGCCGTGATGAAGCCACGTTTGAGAAAACGGTGCACATGGTGAATGACTTCAAACAGTACTTCATTGCGCACAACCAGCCGATTTACGAGAACCCATCGCCGGGGAACAAAGCGGGTGGGATCACGACGCTGGAAGAGAAATCACTGGGCTGTACGCAAAAAGCCGGGCAGAGCAAAGTGGTGGACGTGCTGAAATATGGTGAGCGCTTACATACTCCGGGGCTCAACCTGCTCAGCGCACCGGGAAATGATGCGGTAGCAACCAGCGCACTGGCGGGAGCGGGTTGTCATATGGTGCTGTTCAGTACCGGACGTGGCACCCCTTACGGCGGATTTGTTCCTACCGTAAAACTGGCAACCAATAGTGAGCTGGCGAAGAAGAAACCGCACTGGATTGATTTCGATGCGGGTCGTCTGATCCACGACATGCCGATGGATGAACTGCTGAGCCAGTTCGTCGAGCTGATTGTCGAGATTGCTGACGGTAAGCGTACGAAGAATGAAGTGAACGACTTCCGCGAATTAGCCATATTTAAGAGCGGTGTGACGTTGTAAATCTCATGCATTCCAATTAAAATAAAACGGCGTTTCATTTTTATAATGGCGCCGTTTTTTTTCGCCACAACTTTTTAGAGGCAGGGATCATGACACACTATTGGGTTGCCCAGTCTGTTGGTGTATTGGCTTTTCTGGTCGGTATCACCATGTTTTTCAACCGTAACGATAAAAAATTTAAAATACAGCTCTCGGCATACAGCGCGGTGATTGGCCTACATTTCTTCTTGATGGGGGCAAATGCGGCAGGTGCCAGCGCCTTGTTGAACTCGGCACGTACGCTAATCTCACTCAAAACACATAACATCATTGTGATGTTTGTCTTTATTGCATTAACGCTCGGATTTGGTTTGTCGGGTATGCACCATGCGATGGAACTGCTGCCGATAGCAGGGACGGTCGCCAGTACCTGGGCGCTGTTCCGCACCTCTGGGTTAACGACGCGCTGCGTGATGTGGTGCTCAACCGCCTGCTGGGTTGTACACAATATCTGGTTGGGGTCGATTGGCGGCTCACTGATCGAAGGCTGCTTTCTGCTGATGAACGGCTTTAACATCATCCGCTTCTGGCGTATGCAGCAGCGCGGCATCGATCCTTTCAGCGTAGAGAATAAAGCGTAACTTCAGGTATTTCTCGTAATCTAACGCCGTTCGTTTTGACGCGAACGGCGTTATAGGAAAGAGGATAATCAATCCCTAATCCGTTACAGCAGATTCAAACGCTCTTTTTCCGCTAGTTTGGCATCTTCTGCCTGACACACGGCGGCGGTAAAAATCACGTCCGTTGATGAGTTTAGTGCCGTTTCTGCGGAGTCCTGCAATACGCCGATGATGAAGCCAACCGCGACCACCTGCATGGCGATATCGTTGGAAATACCGAACATGCTGCACGCCAGTGGAATCAGTAACAGTGAACCACCCGCCACACCTGATGCACCACAGGCACAGATAGCTGCCACCACGCTCAGTAATAATGCGGTAGCGATATCAACTTCAATCCCTAGTGTATGAACGGCCGCCAGCGCCAGTACCGTAATGGTAATTGCTGCGCCCGCCATATTGATGGTAGCGCCCAACGGTATAGCCACTGAATAGCTATCTTCATTAAGATTCAGCTTGCGGCACAGTTCCATATTCACCGGAATGTTGGCGGCAGAGCTACGGGTAAAGAAGGCTGTCACGCCGCTCTCACGCAGGCAGCGTAGCACCAGCGGATAAGGGTTGCGGCGAATCTTCCAGTAGACGATCAGCGGGTTAACGACGAATGCCACCAGCAGCATGCCGCCGAGCAGTACCATTAGCAGATGAGCGTAGCCCCACAGTGCGCCGAAGCCGGTTTCTGCCAGCGTTGAGGCGACCAGACCGAAAATCCCCAGCGGTGCGAAACGAATCACGACACGCACGATAGCCGTTACTGCGTGAGATGCATCGCTGATCAGGTTCTTTGTGGAAGCTGATCCATGACGGAAAGCTAATCCCAGACCTACAGCCCACACCAGAATACCGATGTAGTTGGCATTGAGCAGAGCGTGAATCGGGTTAGCGACAATACTCATCAACAGGCCTTTTAATACTTCGACAATACCCGATGGTGGCGTGATGTCGGCGGCCTGCGCGTTGAGCGCCAGCGTGGAAGGGAAGAGGACACTGAGTACAACGGCAATCAGCGCCGCAGAGAAGGTACCGATGAGGTACAGAAACAGGATCGGGCGAATATTGGTTTTCTGCCCTTGCTGATGATTGGCAACCGATGCCATTACCAGCATCAAAACCAGAATGGGGGCGACGGCTTTCAATGCGCCGACGAACAGCGTTCCCAATAAGCCAGCCGCCAGTGCAGCCTGCGTAGACAGCGAAGCCAGAATAATACCAGCCGCAAGCCCCAGAAGAATCTGTTTAACCAGGCTGCCGTGGGTAACGTACTGCAAAAAACGAGAGTGTTGAGTTGCCATAATTTTGACGGGATAACCGTTCCGCTAAGTGGTTGTCTGTACGGATCTGGCACCTCTGACGTGTGTCGGGTGACTTTTTCTTTCCGTAACGATATGTGTTTACGTGTATCAGTATATGAAAATTTACTTTTGAGAAAAGCGGTGATGTGATTTTTTATGATGGACATCCTTGCCCATCACCCTGCGGGCCGTTGCTGCGCAACGTTAAAAAACGCTCCCGACGCTTTTTTATGACGGACGTCCTTGTCCATCACCCTGCGGGCCGTTGCTGTGCAACGTTGAAAAACGTTCCCGACGTTTTTTATGACGGACATCCGTGTCCGTCACCCTTCGGGCCGTTGCTGTGCAACGTTGAAAAACGTTCCTGACGTTTTTTTATGACGGACATCCGTGTCCGTCACCCTTTGGAGGGATAAGGATTAACGCTCGGCGCGTTTGTTCACCCAGACGTTGATCAGCATGGTGATGACCAGAATGCTGGCGACGACGCCCAGAGAAACGGCCACCGGAATATGGAAGATATCGATGAGCAGCATCTTGATACCGATGAAAATCAGGATGACGGCCAGACCGTATTTCAGCAGCGAGAAGCGTTCAGCCACGCCTGCCAGCAGGAAGTACATGGCACGCAGGCCCAGAATAGCGAACAGGTTAGACGTTAGGACAATGAAGGGATCGGTCGTGACGGCGAAAATCGCTGGGATGCTGTCGACGGCGAAAATCACGTCGCTGATTTCAACCATAATCAGCACCAGAAACAGCGGTGTGGCGTACAGCAGGCCGTTACGGCGTACGAAGAATCGTTCATTCTCGATGCTGTCCGTCATACGCAGATGGCTACGCAGCCAGCGCACCAGCGGCTTGTCACCGATCGCGCCATCCCCGTCTTTAGCCAGCGCCATTTTAATGCCGGTGAACAGCAGAAATGCGCCAAACACATAGAGCAGCCACTGGAACTGTGTGACCAGCCAACTACCGCCAAACACCATCAGCGTTCTGAGAACGATGGCACCCAGCACGCCATAAATCAGCACGCGACGTTGATATTGTGGCGGAACAGCGAAGTAGCCGAAGAGCATCAACCAGACGAAGACGTTATCAACGGCGAGAGCTTTCTCAATCAAATAACCGGTCAAGAATGCCAACGACTGGGCGTTGGCAACGTCGCGACCCAACGTGCCGTCCAGATACCACCAGAAACCGGCATTGAACAGTAGAGAAAGTGTGACCCAGATGATAGACCAGACGGCAGCCTGTTTAAACGTCATGACCGTTGACCCTTTGCGCCCTTGGTAGAGCAGGTCGATGGCCAGCATCACAATAACAATGGCAGCGAAGCTGCCCCATAACCACGGAGTGCCAATGGTGTGCATAGCAAGATCCTTAAATATCCCCGTCATACTTCAAGCTGCATGTACGTTGGCAATACTCGGCTCATCACTGAGCCTCGCCCTGAAGGGCCACCGCAAGCGGCGTTCAAATCGGCTAAGCCGATTTGTCCTCGCTCACCCCAGTCACTTACTGATGTAAGCTCCTGGGGATTCACTGTGTCGCCGCCTTCCTGCAACTCGAATTATTTGGGGTATAGAAACAAAAACGGCCAACATCGGAAGGACGCTGGCCGCTCATAATTAAAGCTGCAAATGCACCTCGCCTTCCGGCAAGGTCTCACTTACAACATTAATGAAGCTGTTTCATCAAGGTTGCCCAGTAACCGGATGCGGAACGCATCGTAATGACGATTAGCTGGCGGAAAAGTTACTCCCCTTTGCCTGACAGAAGATAGGTGAAAAGATGATCTTGGTCAAATAATTATCACCATCTTACTCTGCACTTCCCGGCGCTGCGGCATCGGCTGGAAATACGACACCTGTTTGGCGGCGAATTTCTGTCAGCAGCCCAGCGACGGTACGTGAGCGCGCCAATTCCGCATGGTTAATATCGCCGTCGTTCACCAACGCGGCAAAGATGTCGGCTTCGTACAGCATGCTGTTGATATGCTGCGGCTGGCTGAGATCCAACTGCTTGCCTTCACGCGGGATGAATTTCACGTTATGGCATTCGGAAACTTTTTCAATCACCAGCGAGCCGTCTTCCCCCTGAATTTCACTGGGGATGGCGGAGTGGCTGACTTTGGAATGAATGATGGTTACATCGAAGTCGCCGTAATTCAGGGTAATGCTGCCATGTGCATCCACGCCGCTTTCCAACAATGTTGCGCTGGCCTGCGTGGTACACGGTTCTCCCCACAGTGCCACGGCGAAGGCCAGACAGTAGTAGCCGATATCCATAATGGAACCGTTGGAAAACGCCGGATTGAACGTATTTGGGTTCTCGCCTGCCAGATAGCGCGGGTAGCGTGAGGAATACTGGCAGTAATTCAGCACCACTTTACGCAGCCGGCCGACTTTTGGCAGCGCCTGCTGGATCACGCTAAAATTGGGCAGGCTGGCGGTTTTGAACGCTTCAAAGAGCACGACCTGATTTTCTCTGGCACAGGCGATCATCTGTTCGACTTCATAGCGGTTGGAAGCCAGCGGTTTTTCACAGATGACATGCTTGCCGTGGCTCAGGAAGAGCAGAGCCTGCTCGCAATGCAGTGAGTTAGGGCTTGCCAGATACACGGCGTCGATAAGATCGGATTTCGCCATGGCGTCCAGTGAATCAAAGCGCGTATCCACCATATAATCAGCTTGAAACGGCTGCGCTTTTTCTGCCGTGCGTGAATAGATGGCGGTAAGCTTCAGTTTGCCGGTTTCATGGGCGGCATCAACAAACTGACGGGTGATCCAACTGGTTCCTACAATAGCGAAGCGAATCATAAATGTTTGGTATCCTGAGGCATCGGTGATGAATAGGCAGATTATCACGGTGAAATGACAAGGCAACGTCAATCATTTACTTTTCTGGCAGAGAAAAGCATTTACTGATGGGCTATTTTAAGGGATAAACAGCGCAAATTTTATGATGTAGGAGAGGCTAATGAGCCAACTCGAATTGGAAACGTGCAACCTGACGTTGGTGCGTTACCCTCAGGTCGCTGAAAACTCGGCGCTACAGGCGTGGGATGCCGCAGATGAATATCTGCTGCGTGAGCTGGCTAGCATGGAGATCGCGCCGGGGCCGCGCCTGATTTTCAATGATACGTTTGGTGCGCTGGCCTGCGGCTTGCAGGCGCAATCACCTGTCAGTATCAGTGACTCTTATCTCAGCCAACTGGCGACGCGACATAATCTGGAACTGAACGGCTATGATGCCGATGCGGTAACGCTGTTGGATAGCATGGCGGAGCTACCCGATGCGCCTGCGCTGGTGGTGATGAAGATACCCAAAACGATCGCGCTGCTGGAACACCAGTTGAGAATGTTGCGTAAGGTCGTCACGCCGCAAACGCGTATTATTGCCGGGGCGAAGGCGCGGGATATTCATACCTCTACGCTGCAATTGTTTGAGCGTGTGATGGGGCCGACGAAAACCTCGCTGGCCTGGAAAAAAGCGCGTCTGGTTCACTGTGAGTGGGCAGAATTAAAAGTCAGTGAGCAGTCACTTACTACTGAGTGGGAGCTGGATGGTTACGGCTATCGTATTCAAAACCACGCTAACGTGTATTCGCGTAATGGGTTGGATATCGGCGCACGTTTCTTTATGCAGCATTTGCCGGAACAGATAGATGGCAAGATCGTCGATCTCGGCTGTGGCAACGGTGTCATTGGGCTGGCCGCGCTGAAAGCCAACCCGGAGGCTACCGTCGGATTCTTTGACGAATCCTACATGGCGGTGGCCTCAAGCCAGATGAACGTTGAGGTTAACTGTCCGCAGGATATCGAGCGCTGTAGCTTCACGGTGAACAACGGATTGTCCCGCGTTAGGCGCGATACGTTGCAGGCGGTGCTGTGTAACCCGCCGTTCCACCAGCAGCAGGCGGTGACGGACGAAATCGCCTGGCAGATGTTTATGGATGCCCGTCGTTGCCTTCAGGTTGGTGGTGAACTACGTATTGTGGGCAATCGCCATCTGGATTACTTCCACAAGCTGAAGCGCCTGTTCGGTAACTGTGAAACCATTGCCAGCAACACCAAGTTTGCCGTGCTGCGTGCGGTTAAAACGGGCTCGTCCCGCTAAGCCACCTTGCCTAAATTATAGCGTTAACGCCAGCCGGGTAGCCTGATCGATTGCCCGGCGAGCGTCTAATTCCTGTGCCACATCAGCACCGCCAATCAGATGAACATGGCACCCGGCAGCCTGCAAGGGGTCATACAGTTTTCGGTTGGGCCCCTGACCTGCGCAAATAATGATGTTATCCACTGGCAGGCAGCGCATTTGCTGGTCATGGATAATATGCAGCCCTTCATCATCAATACGGTGATATTCCACGCCGCCCAGCATCGTCACGCCGTGGCGCAGCAGGGTAGTGCGGTGTATCCAACCTGTCGTTTTGCCCAGATTTTCGCCGGGTTTGCCTGCCTTCCGCTGTAATAAGGTAATGTCCCGCAGGTGGGGAAGCTCGCCAGATTGATGGGGCAGCAGGCCGCCCCGGTGCTGTAGCTGTTTATCGATGCCCCATTCCGCATAAAAATCATTGTGTTCAGGCTGAGAAGAAGGGGAATTAAGGTGATGATGGCTGCTGGGAATGCGCTTTTCAGTTAAAAGGTAGTGTGCAGTATCAAAACCGATGCCGCCTGCACCGATAATGGCCACTCGCTTACCGACGGGTTTTTTATCGCGCAGTACGTCCAGATAACTCAGCACACTGGGGTGATCGATGCCTGCAATCGCGGGGATACGTGGCACAATGCCAGATGCCAGTATCACATCATCAAAACCGAGCAAATCCGTCGCCGTTGCCTGCGTGCTCAGGCGCAGCGTGACGCCGTGCAGTTCTAACTGGCGACGGTAGTAGCGCAGCGTTTCATAAAATTCCGCTTTACCAGGGATCTGTTTGGCAATATTGAACTGTCCGCCAATATAGGAAGACGCTTCAAACAGTGTGACCTGATGGCCGCGTGCGGCGGCGTTGACGGCAAAGGCCATGCCAGCAGGCCCTGCGCCGACCACTGCAAAGCGTTTACTGACCCGCGCAAGCTGGATAGGTAGTTCAGTTTCGTGACAGGCGCGTGGGTTGACCAGACAAGAAGTGACCTTACCAGCGAAAATCTGATCGAGGCAGGCCTGATTGCAGCCGATGCAGGTATTGATTTCATCAGCACGCCCCGACTGCGCTTTTGCCACCAGTTCAGCATCGGCGAGAAAAGGGCGAGCCATCGATACCATATCGGCACAGCCCTCGGCCAGCAGTTGTTCCGCCACGCCGGGATCGTTGATACGATTGGTGGTAATCAGTGGGATACGAACTTTCCCCATCAACTTCTTTGTCACCCAGCCGAAGGCACCGCGCGGCACCAGTGTAGCAATAGTGGGAATACGCGCTTCATGCCAGCCAATGCCGGTATTGATGAGAGTGGCGCCCGCCTGCTCAATAGCCTGCGCCAGTTGCACAATTTCCTGCCAGCTTGAGCCTTCTTCTATCAGGTCGAGCATGGATAAACGGTAAATCAGGATGAAGTCAGCCCCTGTACGCTCCCGCACGGCGCGGACAATCTCAAGTGCAAAACGGCAGCGGCGTTGAAAATCACCACCCCATTCATCGTCACGATGATTCGTGTGTGCCACCAGAAACTGATTAATCAGATAGCCTTCCGAGCCCATGATTTCCACGCCATCGTAACCTGCCTGCTGCGCCAGCACGGCGCAATGAGCAAAGTCGTTGATGGTTTGCATAATATCCTGCGTGCTCATTGCCCGTGGCGCAAAGCGGTTAATCGGAGCCTGAATGGCGGAGGGCGCGACCGGATCGGGCTGATAGCTGTAGCGCCCCGCGTGGAGAATTTGCAGCGCAATTTTTCCGCCTGCCTCGTGTACCGCCTGCGTGAGTACCTGATGATGCGCCACCTGTGTCTCGTCATGTAGGGTCGCGCCTCCTTTGGCGACGGCTCCTTTTGCGTTTGGCGCAATACCGCCTGTAACAATCAAACCTACGCCGCCCAGCGCCCGCTCACGATAAAATGCTGCCAGCCTTTCTGCGCCGTCCGGGTGTTCTTCCAAACCCGTATGCATCGAACCCATGACTACGCGGTTCTTTAACGTGGTGAAGCCAAGATCGAGTGGAGTAAGCAGCATGGGGTAGGCAGTCATTGCACTCTCCGGTGAAGTTAACTGGTCTGATGAGTCATGATGTTCAATCTAGCGGTAATTGAGTGAGTTGTGAAATTTATGTTTGTTTATTGTGAGTGAAGTCATTGCTAATCGTAGGGAGAAGCGCGAGTCAGCAAGGGATCGCGTGCCGGAGTGTTTGTTGTCAGGGGCGTGTGACATTATAATCCGCGGGTTTATTGGGCAAAGGTATCGTTATGCGGGTGGAAGAGTTGGAATATCGGCTGGATAGCGCGCTTCGGGCGTTAGAGCAAAGCGTTCAGCGTCAGCAGCAGACGTGGCGACAGGAACATCACTCCCTTCATCAGCAACTGCTTCAGGCGAGAGAGCGTGACGCTTACCTTTGCACGCAGATTGAAAGGCTCTCTGCGCAGTTGAGCTCGATGGATAGCTCACCGGAGCGAAATCCGCTGATTCAGAAAATGAAAGTCATTCATGCCCATCTTGATGTGTTGGCACAAGAGGCCACTGCCTTTAGGCGCTCGCTGCGATAATTTCACGGCTGGTATTTTTCAGCGATTACCCGTGGTGCTGTAAAAAAGCATCAAGGGTAGAGTAGCAAAGCCGTGTCGCGGTGTTAACACAGGTTTTATTAACACGGGTTTGATTAACACAAAGTTTGATTAACGCAATGCTTCCGCTTTCTTACACAATTCCTCCTCATTCTCCACAATTGCCGCAAATGTGGAGCTGACACTTGCAGAGATTTACCCTTGTTCTAATTAACTGAAGGTGTCGAGCCTATACTTTCTCTCGTAGCACGGCACTCGCCGTCGATAAGTTAATTCAGAGAGAGGAATAGAATATGCGTAAACTCACTGCAATGCTGGTTGCTTCTTCTTTGGCATTGGGCGCGGCAGGCCTCGCGCATGCTAATGACGCACCGAAAGGCCCGGCATCAGAACACAAGATGATGATGAAAGAGGGTCGTGAGCACCGTGGCATGATGGGGCCGGATGCGATGTTTAAGGAGCTGAATTTAACGGAAGCGCAGAAGCAGCAAATTAAAGACATCATGAAAGATTCACGCGAGAAAATGCATAAAGCGATGCAGGACGATCGTCGTGAGATGCATAGCCTGGTCGCATCAGAGACTTTTGATGCCGCAAAAGCGCAGGCGCAATTGGATAAAGCTGACGCCGCACACAAGGCCAGAATGCTTAATGGACTGGAAACCAAAAACAAAATTTACAACGTTCTGACGCCAGAGCAGAAGAAACAGTACAACGACAGCTTTGAAAAGCGACTGACTCAACCGCAAAAACCTGATGGCAAGCCAACGCCTGCGGAATAACGCATTATTTATCAGACCGTTGACAAAGCTATTTGCCGAATGAAAACGGGCGTAACGGAATAGAAGAGTAAAGCGTTTGCGCCATGGATGGCGCAAGCCGAGCGCACAAGGACGTGTTTACAGCGTCTTTACGATCTATCCGTTACCCCCGCTCTGCGGACTTTGTCAGCAACCTCATTATTCATGAGTCCGCGCTAGACCTGAAATAAATGAGCCAAGACCACCGGACTGATGGGCTGCCAACAAGCAGTACATCAGCCCGGTGGTTTTTTTATTTTTTCCCTTAAGCATCGTGCTGAGTAGGGAAATGATTAATGCTATTCTCCCGTAGATGAAGCGGGTGGATTTATTGGGTAGCGGGCGGCAAAGGGCAGATGAATAACGATTTGATGTTGAAAACTAAAAAGTTCATGCCGTTTTTATTTCTGACCACCCTAATCGTGAGCTGTATGGGATTTCGATTTCGAGTGCTGGATGAGTTATCGCTGTTTTGGCCCGCGAATATTTTAGTTTTTTGTCTCATGGTTAGCTTCAGGGTCAGAAAAGGGACGATAAAAGCTAAAACGCTCTCTATCTGCATGGGGTTTTTAGTGAGTTATGCAGCGATGCTGCTAGCGGCGTTACTGATGGACAATAACTCACCGTTAAAAACCAAGGTGCTATTGTGCTTGTGTAATATGGTTTTTGTCGTGACGGCCTGGTGCGCCTTTTGCCTGATGTGTCGGTTTACCGGAAAGTGGTCCACATTTGAAAAATTCAGCAAATATTACGTCTATATTATTTTCGCTTCGACGTTTTTAGGCGCCTTCTCATCCGGTGTTGCATATGGCTTTTACGCCTATGTCTACGATACGGGCAACCGCTATGACGAGTTTATGGACTGGTTCAGTGAGCAACTGGGCACCGGCATTATCCTCGCGTTCTTTTTCCTGCGGGGTAAAGACATTCTGCGGGTGCTGCGGAATATTCCGCTATGTCCTAAGCACGTCAGAGACAATGTTTTTCCCTTTCTGGTCTTTATTATTTTCTTATTAGTTAGCCTATTTTTTCTGGATGCCAGCCTGATTACGCTGTCCGTTATTCCGCTCACGCTATGTGCATTCAACTACTCTTTCCCGGTGATGTCGTTACTCTGTGCGATAACGGGGGTAATACTAAATTATCTCTATATTAATCAAGTCGGTATCCTCATTAATTCAAACTCTGAAGCGTACATTAATTCGTTTCTCACCACGGCGCGGCTGAATATTGCGATGTTAATTATGGCGATGTTAAGCGTCTCTCATTTTGTCTCGATGAACCGGCGACTGATTAAAATCATCGAAAGCAATAGCCTGAAGGATGCGCTGACCAATACCTTCAATCGCCGCGCTTTCCTCAGCATGCTGAACGGAAGGCAGGGCATGTTGATGAATAAGAAAAAGCGCCAATTAACGCTGCTATTTCTGGATATCGATTATTTTAAGCAGGTCAACGATACCTATGGGCACGCCAGCGGTGATGAATTGATCGCCAGCTTTGCCCGTATGCTGAGCGCAAATATTCGCCCGAGCGACATTCTTTGCCGCTGGGGCGGAGAAGAGTTTGTGATTGCGGCTTATGATCTCACGGTTGAGCAGTCTGAGGCCATGGCCGAAGTGCTACGGCGTCTTACGGAATTAACTCCGCTTACGCTGTCCGATGGCCGGGCAATCCATTTTACGACCAGCATTGGCGTTGCCATTTTTTCCCAGTATGAAGGCGGCAATATTTACGATCTGATCGGTCTGGCAGACGAGCAGTTGTATAAGGCGAAGGCGCAGGGACGTAACCGCGTTTGCATACGCCTGGCCGAGGGAGTCTGAATCTTTTCTTGACCTTCCCCTTACAGGAACGTCTACCCTCAAAAAAGTACTGTGACTGATTGAGAGGTGGTGATGAAGCGTGTCCATTTTTTATTAACGGCGACCTTGCTGGTTCCGTTTTTCTCGCTGGCGGCCGACAGCGCCCATAGCGGCCATGGTGCAACGAACAATGTGTCGTCCTCCCAGCAGGCGTATGCGAAAGGGATGGATGCGATGCATACTGAGATGATGGAAGGCATGCAGTCCAGCGATCCTGATATTGCCTTTGCTAAGGGGATGATTGCGCACCACCGCGGCGCGATTGATATGGCAAAAACGGAGCTGCAATACGGTAAAGACCCGGAATTGCGCAAGCTGGCGGAAGCGATTATCAAAGCCCAGCAGCCGGAGATCGACCAAATGGAAGCCTGGCTGAAGAAGCAGGGCAAGCCTTAATCAGGCACTATCCATTCGTGTCCGAACCACGCTACCGATGTGTCGAGTTGCCAGATCGGTAGCGCTATCCATCTGCTAATTTTTGAGCAGAGCCTGAGAGGTTTTTAGCTAATTAGACGAAATTTAGTGACAGTTTTCACAGAATAAAACGGAGAGATAGCTTTCTTAGCATTAACTTGTTAGAAAGCAGGCAAAGGACGTCACCAGAATATTCTGGGCGAGACCTGGATAAAGCCGCGTATAGCACGCGTTTTTATCCAGGTTTTTTTTTGCTTATTTTCCAGCTGGCCAGCGGATAACAAGCGGGATGACGTGTATTGGGCAGTTGCAGCCATTGACGAAACGGGAAGTCATTATGAATAGCAAAGTGCTAGCTGAAAATATTTTGAGGTTGGTCGGGGGAGAGGCGAATGTCTCCACTCTGGTTCATTGTGCAACACGCTTGCGCTTTAAGATCGTTGATCACAGCAAAGTGGACATAGAAGCACTGGAGGCAGAGGACGGTGTCATTACGGTTCTGAACGCTTCAGGGCAGTTGCAGGTCGTTATTGGGAATCGAGTGCCGGAAGTGTACCGTGCCTTTGGTTCCATCTCTGGTTTACTGGAAGATGGCACGAATAAACAGAAGCCAATAGAAAATGAAAAATCGGTTTCTATGATGGGACGATTGATTGATCTGGTCGCGGGTATTTTCACCCCGCTGCTAGGAGCAATGGCGGCAGCGGGTGTACTGAAAGGTGCGCTGGCAATTGTTATTGCCTGTGGGTGGTTAGGTCCAAAAGAAAGTACTTATGTGATACTGCATGCGGCCTCTGACAGCTTGTTCTACTTCCTGCCTATGCTGTTGGCTATTACATCCGCGCGTAAGTTTGACACCAATATTTTCGTGGCAGTATCGATTGCGGGCGCGCTGGTTTATCCCTCAATACAAGGGCTGTTTGAGGCGGGCCAGCCTGTAACATTCTTAGGGTTGCCGGTCGTGATGATGAAATACACCTCCTCGGTACTCCCGATTATTTTCAGCATATGGTTGATGTCCTATCTCGAACGTTTCCTGAATCGTCATATTCACGAAAGCGTGCGTAACATTTTAACGCCGTTCTTCCTATTAACGCTGATGGTGCCGTTAACGCTGATGACCATTGGCCCAATCGGTATCACGGCCAGTAAACTCGTCGCTTCACTGTTTGTTAGCATCTATAGCTTTAACCCGATCATCGCTGGTGCGTTGATTGCGGCTTCATGGCAGATCTTAGTGATTTTCGGTATTCACTGGGGTTTCGTGACCGTCTTTATCAATGATATTTCCGTTATGGGGCACAGTTACCTGAAAGCGGCATCTAGCCCGTCTGTCTTTGCTCAATCCGGTGCGTTATTGGGCGTGATGGTGCGAACCAAAGATAAGAAACTCAAAGCGTTGGCGGGGAGTTCGTTCATTGCGTCACTGTTTGGTATCACAGAACCCGGTGTCTACGGTGTAACGCTGAAGCTGAAAAAACCGTTTATCTGTGCAGTGATCGCCGCGGCAATGGGCGGGGCTATCGCAGGCTATGCGAAAAGCTCGGCGATTTCCATGGGGATGCCCGGGTTGCTGACACTGCCGATTTTCTATGGTGAAGGCTTCGTTGGCTTCCTCATTGGCTGTGCTATCGCATTTGTCGCAAGTTTTGTGCTGACTATTGTGGTTGGGTTTGATGATCCAATCCCGCCAGCCGGGAAAGTGCCAGCACCAGCCACTGCGCCGGCAGCGCCTTCCACTTCAACGACAGCATCCACTACATCCAGTGCATCGACAGCCCCGGCTGCTGGCGCGAACGTGATGCCATCGACAATACCGTTGGCAGAGGCGCCTGCCACGGCAGAACAGCTGGGCTCGCCCGCAAAAGGTGAACTCATCCCATTGGAAGAGGTAAATGACAAGGTGTTCTCTTCTGGTGTGGTTGGACAAGGCGTTGCCATTGTGCCGAATGAAGGTTGCATTTATTCACCGGTAGATGGCGTGGTTGCCAGCACGTTTGCCAGTGGCCACGCCGTCGGCATTCGCTCGCAAAATGGTGCGGAAATCCTGATCCATGTGGGTATCAATACGGTTCAACTGGAAGGGCAGCACTATCAAATGCGTATTGAAGAAGGTGATGAAGTGAAGAAAGGCCAACTGCTGCTGGAATTCGATCTGGAAGCGATCAAGAAAGCGGGTTATGACATCGTGACGCCGATGGTGGTAACAAATCCTGAAGACTATCGCGTATTTGGCCTGAGTTCTGTTCGTCACCCGCAGGCTGGCGACACGATCATCGCGCTGGCGTAACACGCGAATGGCATGACGAATGACAGGCGACAAGTGTGGAGGCTGTCATCGGGTATCAATACGCAGGGAGGGCGGCAGTCAACGAACAAGGGAATGGCGGATTGGCCATCCCCTTGGCGGCACAACCATACGGGCGTAGTGATGAAAATAATAAGAATATTAAGCAATAATGCGGTATTGGCAGTGACTGATAAGGGGGAAGAATGCGTCGCACTGGGGCGGGGTATTGGATTTGGCAAAAAGGATGGTGACAGCGTAAATGAAGATCGAATAGACAGTCGATTTCTCAAAACCAGTAATGGGCTGAATGCGTTCTTCGCTGAAATACTGGCTGATATTCCGCCTGTTTATCTGAGTATTACCGAGAAAATTATTATGCTTGCGCGGGAAGTGCTAGATATCAAATTACAGGACACGCTGTTTTTGGCATTGAATGATCATATTAATTTTTCGGTAAAACGTCATAATGAAGGGATCAAAATAAATAACCAGTTACTCTGGGAAGTTAAGCTTTTCTATCCGCGAGAGTTTTCAGTCGGATTAAGAGCGCTTGATATTATTGAAGAAAAATTGCAAGTGCGTTTGCCAGAAGATGAAGCAGGTTTTATTGCTTTCCATTTGGCGAATGCAGCAAACAATAGCAATATGGAAAGCACGATGCAAAGTGCTACCCTTATTAAGGATATTTTGACGATTGTAAAATATGACCTTAATATTAACTATGATGAAAATGCGATTGATTATCAGCGTTTTATCACGCATTTAAAGTTTTTTTCATTGCGTTTATTCAATCGAACACCTGTGAGCCATGCTGATGATAGCATTTATGACGGTATCAAAGAGTTAATGCAAGTGGCTTATGCTTGTGCAATGCGCATTTTTTATTATGTCGAGAAGCATTGTGAATATAAATTAACGACAGATGAAATCATGTTTTTAACGATTCACATTAATCGTCTTAGTCATCATCCTAAATAAATTGATCTGAATTTTTCAGGTGATGTTGCTCACGTTTCTAAATTGTAAAAATTGAAATGATGATCTTAGCTAATTATACTTATTTCTAATTAGGACGTAACTGATTAAATTCAGGCGAAACCTGTCTTGTTAGATGAATTTTTTCATCTGGCTGGATAGGTTTTTTTTTTTGCCTAATAAAAATGGGGGAATGGAAAACCTACAGACTACTTGAAGGATAACAAGTTAGAAAGTGACTACTTCGCCACACCAGGGATATATCACGGTGATGTTTACTCTGTGATAACAGTCAAGAAAAATGAGGGGTAATATGATGAATAATAAAAAAATGAGAAATAAAAGGCTGACATTCAGAAAAAAAGCCGCTGTGTTGATGTTGTTATCTTGTTACGGTCTGGCACCGGATGCGATGGCACAAAAATTAACGCTTGAGCAACGGATGGAGTTGCTGGAAACACAATTAAAACAGACGCAGGAAAAGCTACAGGCTTATGAAGATAAAGAAAAAAAACAAAATTCATTAGTTAGTTCTTCCCCTGTGAATCCGGTTGCTGGGCATGAAAACGCGGCGCAACCAGCGGCAGCATTACAAGCCAAATCCACGGCAGTGGAGAGCGATCCGGTATTATCAGACTCGGCACTGAAAAAAATTAGCAAATATGTTCAGGAAGACACGGCTTTAAATATTCGGGTTATTTCCGTACTGGCTATGCATCAACAACTAATGGTGGGCCTCAATCCTGGGCCGCAGGCTCGCTGGGGCGCTTAGGCAATGAATATGACGGCTGGTATAACCTGTCATTTAAAAAACGTGCCTGGCAGGAAGGCAATAAATCAATTTGGGCGAACGTACAGTTTGAAGGCGATTTAGGATTATCTCAGAGTGATGAATCCTTTGAGAAAGGCATGGCTGGCGGTGGAATGGGAAAACTCAGCAAGTTATTTGTTGAAACGAAGGGCTTCCTGCCATTTGCACCAGAAGCGACATTCTGGATCGGTAAACACACGCTGCCACAATATGAAATCCAAATGCTGGATTGGAAAGGGAGTCGGACACTTTCTGGTGCAGGTCTGGGAATTGAGAATTGGGAAATGCCTGTTGGATCATTAAGCATGGCATTGACGCGCAATGATATCGATAATTACAGCACGACCTGTACAACGGCAACATGTAATAAAACCACCCAAGTTAATGTGAATATTGCTGAAGTTAGGTATAAAGATATTCCATTGAGCAAAGATTTGTCTCTTGAATTGGGGGCGAAACATGCTTTTGCTAACCAGACTGATGAGCAAAAAGCGGCACAATCTGCCGGTAATGACTATAAAGTGAAATCCGCTTGGTTAGGTCAGGCCATTTTACGTCACCCTGTGTTAGGCGGTTTTAATGAATTAACCGCGCAAGTTGCTAATAACTCTTTTGCTAGCCAGTTTATGAATATTTCTGGCCCAAATCCCGATTTTGACTATAAGAGTGCTTATTACGGTATTCACAGTGAAGGCATTGGCTGGCGGTTAATCAACCAAGGTGAGATATACCTGCGTGATAATGTCATCATGGCGCACTCTCTGGTCTATGGCCGCGGTAATGATCTTTACTCGATCAATAATGGCGCGCACACGGATTTTGAGACCATGCGTGCGGTGATCCGTCCCTCCTATATTTGGGACAGAACGAACCAGACCGCGATAGAACTTGGTTATTTTGTGCAGGAAAATACCAATAACAATAGTAGCTATGATGAATCCGGTTATAAGGTAACTCTGGCTCATATCCTCAAAGTGGATACCAGCCTTCTAAAATCTCGACCAGAAATTCGTTTCTACACCAGTTATCTTAAAGCGCTGGACAATGAAATAGATAAACACAGCTTTAATGATAAGAAAGATTATCAAATCAGTTTTGGTGTCCAGGCTGAGGTTGTTTTCTGATGAGGAATAACTATGTTTTTATCGACTAAAGGTATTAAATCGATTTCGCTAAGCATTTGTTTGGCAACGACTTGTGTTCCAGTATTCGCGATTGCCGCGGCTTCTTCCACGGCAGGAGAGCGCGTTGAGCAGAAAAACGTCGTCAGTGCAGAGAAAACACGCATCTTGATTCTGAGTGACATAGGTAATGAGCCGGATGACTCACAATCGCTGGTCCGGTTCTTACTGTATAGCAATGAGTTTGATGTTGAAGGGATTGTGGCGACAACCTCAACCTGGCTGCGTGACAAGGTCAATACTCCCATGATCCATGAGCGTATTGATGCTTATGAGCGTGTTCTGCCTAATCTGCAAAAGCATGCACAAGGTTATCCTTCCGCTAAAGCGTTACGTGATGTTGTTCGCAGTGGGCGGGCAGGCTTCGGGATGGCGTATGTTGGCGAAGGGAAATCCACCGACGCATCGAAATTGATTATTCAGGCGGTTGATAAACGTGACGATCGCCCATTGTGGATCACCCTATGGGGTGGTGGGGTGGATTTAGCTCAGGCTCTGCATGATGTGAAAGCAGAGAGAACGCCGAAAGAGGTCGATGCGTTCGTTAGTAAAATCCGTGTTTATGCTATTTCCGATCAAGATAATACGGGGGCCTGGATTCGAGGCAATTTCCCACAATTGCGTTATATCACCAGTATTCATGCCTGGAATGAGTATTTTCTCTCTACGTGGGTTGGCATGTCTTCATCACGCGCGGCCGGTGGTGACATGAGTAAAGTGAATAACGAGTGGCTGGCAGAAAACATACGGCGCAAAGGTCCGTTGGGCGCAGTCTATCCTCCTTTGGAGTACTCCATGGAAGGCGATTCTCCATCATTCTTATATTTGCTCCGTACGGGTCTTGGCGATCCTGAGCATCCAGAATATGGCAGTTGGGGTGGACGTTATGGCGAGATTTCTCCAGGGAGTGAACTTGGTTTGCGTGTCAGCACTTCAGATGAGGTCGTTGGCATCGATGGTAAGAAATACCGCACCGCACCTGCGACTATCTGGCGGTGGCGTGATGCGTATCAGAACGACTTCGCTGCGCGTATGGACTGGACGTTGACGGGGGATGTGAAGAAAACAAATCATAACCCGCATCTGGTGCTGAATGGTAAGCCGGGAACGGAGATCGTTTCCTGGCAGGTGAAAGCGGGTGAGTCGGTCACGCTATCGGCGCAAGGTTCAGGTGATGTCGATGGTCACGCGGTGACCTATCGCTGGTGGCAATATAAAGAGCCGACCGCTACAGCGATGGGCGTGCACTTTGGCCCAGGTATCACGCTATCTCAGCCTGAGGGGGGAGAAACCCGCTTTGTCGCGCCAGCCGTTAAGGTTCCGACACCGTTCCACATTATTCTGGAAGGAACAGATAGCGGATCGCCAGCATTAACATCTTACCGACGTGCAATTGTGACAGTTGTCCCTTCAGAAAAGTGAGAGCGTTTTTAGGCGCGACTATTTCATTGATGGCGTTATGAAAGGGCTGGTAGCGCTGTGAATGATAGAGCATTGCCGCCACATAACGCGTGGCGGCATGCGGATCAAGACGTCTGAGGAAACATAAATGATGAAGAAAACCCCTCTGGTGGCGGCCATGTTGGCCGCATTCTCGCTGTCCGGTCAGGCAATGAGTAGCGATTTTTCCGCCCAGATCGCCAGCCCGCGTCCGAACGTGGTGCTGATTGTCGCGGAGGACATGAACCCGCGTCTAGGCGCATACGGCGATACACAAGCGCGAACGCCGAATCTGGATGCGCTGGCAAAAGAGTCCGTTGTCTTTACGCAAGCTTTCACCATGGCGGGGGTATCCGCGCCGTCACGAGCAGGGCTGATTACTGGCGTATTTCAACATACCACTGGGTTGCAGCACATGCGCACGGCGACCCGACCCGCAGGCGGCTATCTGGGAGTGCCGCCTTCCTATGTGAAAGGCTATCCCGAACTGCTACGCCGCAGCGGTTATTTTACCTATAACGACACCAAGACGGATTACCAGTTTACCAAAGGGCATGCCGATGTCGGTCCTTTTACCCTGTGGACGCGCCATGGGGAATACAGCAGCATGGACGATCTGCATATTCAACTGGCCTGGCGTAATTACGATCTGAAGGGCAAGCCATTTTTCATGAATTTCAATCCCCAGATTACGCACGAGTCAGCGCTCTTTACGGCGGAAAACCACCCAGCGGGTCAGTCGCGCTTTGTTAAGCAGTGGGATACCTTCCGCCAGCAATACCGCTATACGCCAACGGACCCACAAAGCCTGAAACTGGAACCTTATCTGCGGGATACGCCGCAAACGCGGCAGGAACTGGCACAGCATTATGACAATATTCATATTATGGATATGCAGGTTGGTAAGCTGTTGGATGGGCTGAAAAAGGACGGGCTGTGGGATAACACCATCGTGATTTTTACGGCGGATAACGGTGATGGGATTCCGCGTCATAAGCGTGAGGGCTATGACTCCGGTACGCATGTCCCGCTGATCGTTCATATTCCAGAGAAATATCGTCCGGCAGGCTGGTCGACGGAGGGGAGCCAGAATGAACGGCTGGTATCGTTTGAGGATCTGGCACCGACCATTCTGGGGTTTGCCGACATCAAACAGCCTGATTATATGCGCGGCATCAGCCTGGCACAGGATTTTGCGCCGCCGCGACAGTTTGTCTACGGCGTGCGCGGGCGGATGGATGAATATGATATGCGCGCCTATTTTGTTCGGGACCGTGACTATCAGTATGTCCGCAATTTGGCGACTACACCGGGGGGCATCGGTATCGCTTTCCGCAACGCGCTCGGGTCAATGAAAGATTTGAATGCGGCACATGATCAGCACCAACTGAGTGAGGATCAGCAAAGCTGGTTTGCCGATCGTCCGGCGGAAGAGCTTTACGATCTGCAACGCGATCCTTTGCAGTTGCATAATTTGGCGGCCGATCCTGCCCAACACGCTGTACTGGTGCGGATGCGTGAGGAGATGGATCGCTGGCGAAATAGTGCGAACGATATGAATCTGATTGCGGAAGATCAGATGGTTGCCGATTTGCTGGATGAGCAGGGCAAGCAGCGTACAACGCTGACGCCAGTGGCGCAGTGGGATGCGCTCAGCCACAAAATTTATCTGGCTAACCGCACGCAGGACGCGTCCATCGGCTATAGCTGGGATGGCAAAGAGTGGGAACTGTACACGGGGAGTATTACGCCGCTGAAGAGCGCATCGCAGCTGCAATTCAAGGCTATTCGCTATGGCTGGCAGGAAAGCCCGGTCGGTACGTTGCCCATTCAACCGTGAAAATGAGGGAATCCGTTCGCTTTCTCTGGGACGGAAATAGTGTGTTGTCGGTAAGCTAAATCGAGGTGCCAATGAGTCAATCCATTGCTAATTTTCAGTTGATGGCCAAGCCTTCAGGGTCTGTGTGCAATATCGATTGCTCATATTGTTTTTATCTTGAGAAGGAACACCTTTACCCAGAACGGAAAAGTCGCTGGAAAATGGATGGCGATACGCTGGAAAACTATGTGCGCAAGAACATCAGCAGCCAGCAGGCACCTGTCGTCGATTTCCCATGGCAAGGCGGTGAACCGACGCTACTGGGCATCGATTTCTTCCGCGAAGCGGTGCGGTTGCAGAACCAATACCGTGGCACAAAGCAGATCAATAACTTCTTTCAGACCAATGGCACCAACATTGATGACGACTGGGCGCGTTTTTTAAAAGAGAACCAGTTTCTAGTGGGGCTGTCGATTGACGGTGACCGTATCAGCAATGATGCACATCGCCTCACGCGGGCGGGGAAAAGCACCTTTGATGACGTGATGAAAGGGCTGGAGGCACTGAAGCGTCACAAGGTCGAGTTTAATACGCTGACGGTGGTGAATGCGGAAAACGTGCGACGTCCGCTGGATGTTTACCAGTTTCTCAAACGTATTGGCAGTCGCTATATGCAGTTTATTCCGCTGGTGGAGCGCCGTGCCGCCCAACCGGATGACAACGGACTGGTGCTGATTCAGCCGGACTTTTCGGGTCAGTGCAGCGTGACGGAGTGGTCAGTACCCGCAAAAGCCTATGGTCGCTTTCTGAATACGATTTTTGACTATTGGGTTCAACACGATCTGGGCAATGTGTTTGTCATGAACTTCGAGCAAACGCTGACCAAAATGACCGGACAGCTTAGTGCCTGCGTCATTAATGAAACCTGTGGCGGCAACCTGATTGTTGAAGCAAATGGTGACGTGTATTCCTGCGATCATTTTGTTTATCCCGAAAATAAGCTCGGCAATATTAATCAGGACGATCTGGTCGCGCTGGTAAATTCGCCACAAAACCTCGCCTTTGGTGAAAGCAAACAAAAAAACATCAGTAAAGATTGCCTTAACTGTGAAGTCAAAGCGGTTTGCCACGGCGGTTGCCCGAAGCATCGGTTTGATATTTCCAGCGATGGGCGGCCGAATAAAAACTATTTCTGTGATGGATTTAAAACCCACCTATTCCATGTTTTACCTCGTATGAATGCTCTGCTCTCTCAACTGGGACGTCAGGAATCGATGAAAAAAATAAGAAGGAATATAAAAGCAGAGTTCTATTAACAGATGCCGAATAGTCTCCATGTGCTCTGGGGAGGGATGGCATAAAAAAAGGAACGGATATGAAAAAAAACAGACTCCTGGCTGCGATTACGCTGGCCTGTATGCAAGCGGCGGGGGCGCATACCGCAGCGGCGGCTTCCCCTTCAGCGACGGTGCAGTCGGCTGATGGAAAGCAACCTAACGTGGTTTACATCATTCTTGACGATCAGCGTTACGATGCGTTCGGCTTCCTGAATTCAGCTATTCACACGCCAAATATGGATAGCATCGCCAAAGAGGGGACGTATTTTAAGAATGCGTTCGTGACGACCTCGCTGTGCTCGCCCAGCCGTGCCAGTATTCTGACGGGGATGTACGTGCATAATCATGGCGTCTCGGATAATAACCCGTCCGACCTCTCTCATTTGAACTACTTCCCTGAGCTGCTGCGTGACAACGGCTACCAAACCGGTTTCTTTGGCAAATGGCACTTTGGTGGCGCAGATAAAACGGCCACAAAAGGCTTCGCCGGTTTCGATCGCTGGGTCGGGTTGCTGGGGCAAGGCAGCTATTATCCGATTGATAGCTACGGCAAGCCGACCATGCTCAATGTCGATGGCAAGATGGTGCCGCAAAAAGGATATATCACCGATGAACTGACGGACTACGCCGTAGACTGGCTGAACACGCTCGATAAGAAAAAGCCGTTCATGATGTATCTGTCGCACAAAGGCGTGCACTCTGACTTCCTGCCCGCCAAGCGCCACCGTGGCAGCATGAAAGAGGTGACCTTCCCCGTACCGGATACCTATGCTGATACGCCGGAGAACTATGTTGGCAAGCCGATGTGGGTGAAGAACCAACGTAACAGCTGGCACGGCGTGGATTATCCCTATAACACGGATATGGATCTTCAGCAGTATCAACGCGATTACTATGAAACGCTGCGCTCGGTGGATGACAGTGTAGGGCGCGTGCGTGACTGGCTGCAAAAACAGGGGCTGGATAAGAACACCATCATCATGGTGATGGGGGATAACGGCTTTATGTTCGGCGAGCATGGGCTGATCGATAAGCGTAACGCTTATGAAGAATCGATTCGCGTGCCATTGATCGCCTCCGGGCCGGGCTTCGCCAAAGACAAGGTAGTGGAAGACATTGTCAGAAATATCGATGTTGCGCCAACTATCCTTGAAGCCGCAGGTGTCGATGCGCCGAAGCATTACGATGGGCAGAGCTTCTGGCGACTGGGGCTGGACGGCTATAACGTGCCGAAGCGGAAAGATTACTTCGTCTATGAATACTTCTGGGAATACAGCTTTCCGCAGACGCCAACCACGTTTGCGATCCGTACGCCGGAATACAAATACATCCAATACTACGGCGTCTGGGATAAAGAAGAGCTCTACGACATGCAGAACGATCGGGAAGAGAAACACAACCTGATCGATTCTACCGATGAGAAGATCGTCAATACCAAAATCGCGCTGCGCAAAAAGCTGTATGAAGAGCTGGGCGATCGGCAGGGGAAAAACGTGATCCCGTATAACCAACGTACTGGGCAAGGTCAGGTTTATCGCCATGAAGGTGCCGGTGAGCAGCTCGCTCCGTTCCCGCGTGAATGGCTGAAAGGGTACAACCACGAGGATATTCTTGCCGGATTTATCCCCGATCAGGTTGGCAAAGAAGCGAAGGTAAAAGCCTCGAATGAAGCGGTGAAGAAGAGTGCGCCGCAGCTAAAAGAACTGATGGATAAGTAATCCACTGCAATAAACCAGACGGCGACGCGTTTGTGCGCCGTCTGGTTTTCTCGATAGCTACAACGATTCCCCGTTGCTGCCAATTACACTTTGATACCAGTAGAAGCTGTCTTTGCGCCGACGTTCCAGCGTGCCTTTGCCTTCATCATCACGATCGACATGAATAAAACCGTAGCGTTTTGACATCTGTGCCGTGCCTGCGCTGACCAGATCGATTGGCCCCCAACTGGTGTAGCCCAGCAATTCGACGCCATCATCAATGGCTTCACGTACCTGAATCAGATGGCGACGCAGATAATCAATGCGGTAGCCGTCGTGAATGCTGCCATCCTCTTCCACCACGTCACGCGCGCCTAATCCGTTTTCCACGATGAACAGTGGCTTCTGATAGCGGTCATACAGTTCGTTCAGCAGGAAACGCAGGCCTTCGGGGTCGATCTGCCAGCCCCATTCGGACGCCTCAAGGTGCGGGTTGGGAATCAGGCGGATGATGTTGCCGCGTGAAGACTGGTATTTTTCCGGCTCGAAGGTTGCACAGCCGCTCATGTAATAGCTGAATGAAACAAAGTCTACGGTGTGACTCAGATCGTCTTTGTCCTGTGCGGTAATGGTGAGTTCGACGTCATTTTCCCGGAAATAGCGCTGAATCCAAGCTGGATAGGTGCCGCGAACCTGAACATCACCGAAGAACAGCCATTCACGGTTCTTGTTCTGTGCTTCCAGTACATCTTTCGGGTGGCAGGTCATGGGGTAGCGTACCGCGCCCAGCAGCATGTTGCCGATTTTAGCATCCGGGATAATCTCGTGGCAGGCTTTTACCGCACGCGCGCTGGCAACCAGTTGGTGGTGGATTGCCTGATAAATATCCTGCTTCGAGGGTTCGCCGCTCAGCCCGATGCCCGTAAAGGGCGAGTGCAGTGCCATGTTGATTTCATTGAAGGTCAGCCAGTGCTTTACCTTGTCTTGATAGCGGCTGAAAACGGTACGCGCATATTTCTCAAAATGATCGATGACGGCGCGATTGCCCCAACCTCCCAGTTTTTTCACCAGACCGTACGGCATTTCATAATGCGACAGCGTAATCAGCGGCTGAATCTGATGTTTCGCCATTTCGTCAAATAGGCGATCGTAGAAGGCCAGACCGGCTTCACAAGGTTCCGCATCATCGCCTTCGGGGTAAATGCGGGTCCAGGCGATGGAGGTACGCAAGACCTTGAACCCCATTTCGGCAAACAGCTGGATATCCTGCGGATACTGATGATAAAAGTCGATTGCCCGATCTTTGATACAGCTAATGCTGTCATCGCGTTCCGTCACCGGGCCATGGACGCCTTTTAGCTGAAGATCGGAGGTTGACACACCTTTACCGTCTTCATTCCATGCCCCTTCAACCTGGTTTGCTGCGACTGAACCACCCCATAAAAATCCTTCGGGGAATGCTTTCATGGTATTTCTCCTTATCGTTTTCTACATCATTACGCTGCGCTGGCCTGTGGCTCTACGCTGTGAACCGCCGGATAACAGGCAAAAAAAAACTTGGGCAGAGGAGAGTATCACTACTCACTTCTGCCCAAGTCTCGCCCGCCATTGGCGGTAACGTCTTATTAGCTCACTATACAATCCTGAATCTCTGCGGCAACGCCCCTGTCTGGTTATGTGACTTCGGTCACGACATCTCTTCTGGTGTCATGTGTTGTTGCCAGCGTTAGGTGTTTTACCACCTAACGCAACTTATGATGTGGTGATTATGCTTTCGCTTTCAGCGCGCTGACGACAGCTTCACCGAGTGCTTTAGCGGATGCTGGGTTTTGGCCGGTGATCAGTCGTCCGTCAACGACGACTTTATTTTCAAAGATTGGCGCTTCTTCGAACGTTGCGCCATCCTTTTTCAGCGCGGCTTCAAGTTCAAAAGGCACAATCTTATCGTAATGGCGAAACGCCTCTTCTTCTGCGGTAAATCCAGTGAGGTGACGCCCTTTAATTAACAACTCGCCATTGCTGAGTTTCACATTCAACAGACCAGCTGGACCGTGGCAGACTGCGCTGATGATCTTATTGTTCTCATACATCGTACGTACAAGGTTGATCAACTGAGGATTGTTGGCGAAATCCCACATTGGCCCGTGTCCGCCGACGAGCAGGATCGCGGTGTACTTAGCAGGATCAACCTTGGCTAGTGGGATTGAATTGGCCAGTTTGTTGCGGTGTTCTGGGTTAGTCCAAAAATCCAGACTCGCCCGATCTTTGAGATCGAACCCGTCGAAGGGCGGTAATCCTCCTTTGGGGCTGGCAATATCGTAATCCAGCCCTGCTTTATCGAAGACTTCGACCGGATGGGTGAGTTCTGGAAACCAGAAGCCGCCAACAAGTTCTGGCGTCTTTTTATCCAGACTGGAGACGACAATTAATACTTTCTCTTCTTTCTGATTGTCCTGGGCAAAAACAGGGGAGGCTGCGGCAAACACAGCAATCGCGGCGATAAGACCCGTACAACGCTTTATTATTGACATAGCAAATTCCTTCAGCAGGTGGTGTTTGCCGACTATATCTGGGATAACTGATTGAAAATAGGTGGTAAAAACGGAATGCGTTGTTTAAAAAATCGATGTAATGCTGTTGTATTAGCGTGATAAATTGTCATAAATTGGGTTTGATAATCCCTGTATTGCATGACGATAAGGAACCCTGATGGGGCAATCCGACAGTTTTGATGGACTTGCAGAATTTCTGGCGATAGCGAAGCGATTGAGCATTCGCAAAGCGGCGATCGATCTGGGCAAGACGCCGGGTTCGGTGAGCTTGTCGCTCCAGCGACTGGAGCATCGCCTCGGCGTGCTACTTTTCCACCGCACGACGCGCAAGATGGCACTGACAGAAGCAGGAGAAGACCTGTTACTGAGAATTGGCCCCGCGGCACAGGCCATCGCGGCAGGTTTTGAAGATGTCGCGCAATCGGCAAAAAAGCCATCGGGGACGTTGAAGCTGATTGTTGAACGCTTAGCATTACCCCATGTCATCGAACCGCTCATCCCTGCATTTCGTCAGGCGTGGCCGAATTTGAATGTCGATATCACGGTGAGCAACCGTCACGATAATTTCGTCTCTGAAGGCTATGATGCTGGCATCATGATCGGTTCGTACATCGAACAGGATATGATTGCGATACGACTTTCGCCGCCCTTTAAGTGGGCAGTTTTTGGTTCGCCGGACTATTTCAAAACGCATGGAAAGCCGAAAGTCACAAACGATCTGGTACATCACGAATGCATTCGCTTTCGCCGCCCTGAAAAAGGAGATATTTATCGGTGGGAGTTTATCGAAAATAAAGAAAGTGTGAGGCTTGAACCAACGGGCTCGGTCACCGTTAACGATGGGGAACTGATGCGCAGCCTTGCGGTGAGGGGAGTCGGACTGATTTACTCATCCACTTTCCATACCTCACGCGAACTGGCAGACGGCACGCTGGAAGCGGCGTTACTCGATCTCTCGCCGGGAAACGATGGCCTCTTTCTTTATTTCTCAAAAGCCGCGAGGAACCAACCCAAACTGCGTGCGTTTATCGACGTATGTTCGCAGGTTGTTAAGACGTGAATGCGTGGGATGAATTCATCCTTTAGTCTTTCGAAGCATACTCAACTGAACCTGTTTTACATTCGTACATGGCAAACAGCGAGTGTGTTTTCTGTGGGCCGGAGACGGTGAATGCTAGGAGGTAAACCTCGGGATCGGATAACGTGGGTGAAGCGGTTTTATCAAAAGTAATCGCGGGTGTCGCGGTACCGAGGTTTTCGGGTTTTAATTTAGCCCAGCGGGGAATACGGTGTGTCAGGAGATCGTGCTGCACATAGTCGACGGCTTGCTCATACGTCACCTCCAGGCAGGATGGGCCGCTATGCTTGAGGTAATAATTGTAGCCCGCTAAGACGATGGCCGCTGTCATAACGCAACCAGCCGTTTTGGTTTTCCATCCCATCCCGCTTCTTCCTGATAAACATAAACCGACGCCCAAAAATAAAGGAGCAGCGCTATTAACGCAACTCCTTGAATTTGGTGGCCCCTGCTGGACTTGAACCAGCGACCAAGCGATTATGAGAACCATGACCCATCCTTTAAAAACAATGAGTTAACATAACTATCAATAACTTAATGAACGAATGTTATTGAATATTACCGAGGGTTTGGGTTCTGAGGGGGCAGAAAGGGGGCGCTTTTATTTAGAGGGTTTAGCTCTATAGCCTCATTAAAATGGTTTGGCGCAAAGTGGGCATAACGCATTGTCATTTTTATGTCTGTGTGTCCTAGTATACGTTGCAGCACCAGAATGTTACCGCCGTTCATCATAAAGTGTGATGCGAAGGTGTGCCGTAGTACGTGCGAAAGCTGGCCGTCCGGCAGCTCAAAATCAGAACGCTCTACAGCTTTACGGAACGCAGAGTAACACGACTGAAAGAGCCGCCCTGGTTTTTCTGGTTTCGGTAGTGCGTCATAAAACTCTTTGCTGATGGGTACTGTGCGGTTTCGGTTCCCTTTGGTCTTGAAGAAACTCACTTTCAGATTTTTGATCTGCTTCGTCGTTAGTGACTCTGCTTCATCCCATCTTGCGCCAGTGGCCAAGCAGACGCAGGCCACCCAAAATGTACTGTTGTTCCGGCTGGCTTTACATTGCTCAAGCAAGCTGTTGATCTCGTCTTGCTCCAGATAAGCTAGCTCCGCCTCTTCTGATTTGAAGGCGCGAACCCCAGCGAGCGGGTTATCAAGCTTCCAATGACCGAGGCGCTTTAGTTCATTGAATATGGCGCGGAAGTAGGCTAATTCAAGGTTCATTGTTCGGGGGGATACTTGCTTTACGCGAGCGGTTCGGACGATCTCACCGGAAATACGTTTTTTTCTGTAGAGGGAAAATATTGCGGCGTTAAATTCATGCGCCAGAGGTTCCCCCATACTTTCGCAGGCAAATTCCATCGCGCTCTTGCGCTTTTCTCCATCATCCAGCGTTATACCGTGCTCATCGAACCACATATAAACCAGTTGCCGCAGCGTTCGCCGATCTTCTTTACCGTCAAGCCACGTCTTGTTATCCAGATTTTCGAGTATATGATTCTGATACGCTAGGGCTTCCCCTTTTGTGGAGAACGTCTTACGAATTCTTTTGCTGGGCTTGCCCTTTGGTTTGCCTTCTGGGTAGAAATCCAAAAGCCATTTACCATCAGTTTGTTTCTTTATACTCATTTATCAGAAATACCGAAAATTACTTTAATCCACTCATCACGATTATATTTATTATGTCCTTCGCTTTTAATCATTGTGTCTATTTTCTGTATATCAAAATCATCCCGCTCACCTGTTTTAGGGTTTTTACCTGATATGCTTGCAAAGCCATGTTTATTTTCTAACATGCGGTCAATGAGCGTTTCTGTCTTATAGCGTTCCTTGTTTTTTACATAAGTGAAGGATGTAAGTATCGGGGGGATTTCCTTAGTTACAGTCAGCGTGCTGGCAGCATGTCTTACGGCTTTTGCGTAGGAGAACATTTCTTGCGTGTTAATTTTTAGCTTTTGTTTGCAAAAGTCTTTAAAATTAAATCGTACTGTTCCAACAAGAATCTTTGTTTCGATGTGCTTTTCTTCAATGCTATGAGTTATATCATCGCCCTCTACATTTACTTGTAGAATAAACTCACCTTTTTCAGATATCGCTATCTCTTGTACTTTCCCTTGAATCCTTTCTTTTTTTTCGAGATCGTTTAGATATGAAAATTCAACATTTACTGGTATTCCATTCCATAAGATAGCCTTTTGATTAACCATTTTAAAAGGGTATGAGTCTAGGTCTAAATTATCCTCATAGATGTAGTTACCCATGCTATCGACTGCTGATGTTGTATCAGAGCTTTGATTACTGGGGTTAGAAAATATTTTTTTTAAAAAGCCAAACATAATTAAAACATCCCTATTTCAGTTTTTACCCTTCCAAGGATTTTTATATCATCAATTCCGCAATCAAACGCCATACCAACACCGCTAACGCGAACCTTACGCACAGGGATGCGGGTCAGCGTTCTGATACTGATTTTGTCTTCAATCTCAACAAGCCATTGGCCGTCATAAACATCGGCAAACGTCTGGTCGATGATGTACTGCATCTTTTCGTCAATTACGCAGATAGGATTTTCTGGCAGCGGAACGCCAGGAGGAAACATCACTTTATCAAACATCACATAGCCAGAATCGTAAAGCTGCCCATCGATCAGTTTTTTGTGGGGAAACTTGAGTATATCAAGTGACTCATCGTCAAATTTTTTGCCTTGCCCAGTAGCTAACCATGCAAGGCTCACTCCTGTTTCGGCCATACATTGAACAACTATATCGGCAGGAAAGCCGCCGCGCCGGTAACGGCCTGATAGGCTGCTTGCCGCCATGTTGAAATGTTGCGCAAGTGTCAGCTTTGAAGTGAAGCCATATGCTTCTATTACCCTGTCTAAAATAGGGGCGCTTTCTCCATGAAAATCAATTTTCAGCATGTGCTTTTTCAATACCTGATATGTTCAAAATGAAAATCAATCATTGACACTTTTCAAAATGAGCATTAGGCTTGCTCCGTTACTTTTCAAAAAACGAATATTGACGAATATTGCTGAATGTTGACGAATTCAGCTTAAACGAGGAGTTTGCCTTATGCGTCCTAACATTACAATCACCATCCCTGTCCCGTACATGCCATTAGATGAATACTGTCGGGTAACCGGTACCCCAATTACTACCGCACGCGACATGATCCGTGATGGTCGCTTGCCGATTAAGCCGAAAGGTGACAAGCCCCGTGCAACGGTTGAAGTCAACATGGCCGCGCTAACCGTTCAAGCATTAAGCGAATGTCGTATTTCGCTTCAAGCGAATCCATCCTAAGTATCGGGGCAGGGATAGCTATGTTTGATTATCAGATCGCTAAACACCCGCACCTTGATGCCGCTTGCCGAGCGTTCGCACTGGCGCATAACCTTGAAGACGTTGCGGCCGCGATCGGCGTTCGTTCTCAAGTGCTGCGTAACAAGCTGAACCCCGAACAGCCGCACCGCTTAACGTGTGATGAACTGCTAGCCATTACCGATCACACGGAAGACGCTGGTTTACTGGATGGCCTGTTGGCGCAGATTAACTGTTTGCCATCTGTGCCACGTAATGAAGCAAAGTCACACAATGTGACGATGTTTGCGTTAAGTGCCACGGCTGACGTGGGCGCGATCGCTGGGGAAGCGGTATCAAATGCCCCGATGTCTCAGGCGCGTAAAAACGCCATCCTTCACCGCGCAAACAGCGCAATCCGTAATCTGTCGCTGATTGTGCTTTCTGTCGAAGCCCGTTTCCAATCCACGCCGATGATGGCCGCAGCCGTAGACGTGCTGAATTCAGCCATGCCGGTATTAGCGTAAGAGGGATAGCTATGATTTCTATTGCTCGTTTACTTATCAGTCAATCTCCTTCACCGCGATTGAAGAACGGCAAAGGCTGGCTGGAACTGCCAAGCGGCCAGCGCGTACAACCGACACCGGAGCAAGCCTATTTTGCACCCTGGAGTAAAAAGCCGTATGTGCCTGTAATGCCGCGCCGTTCGTTGTGGCGTCGCCTGATTGGGGTTAGGGGGTAATCATGCACCATGATGCTCGTGAGTTGCCCGAACCGCTAAAGGCCATACGCCGCATGATTTCGGGAACGGATAGCCCTGTACAGGCGTTTTGGAACTCTGCAACAAAGCGGGAACGTGAAAACCTGATTTTCTTCTGCCGCCCACGGCTGGGGAATACACACGTTGATTGGAGTTGGAAGGAGTTTGATTTTAATAAGCGCCAGGCGCTGTTGAATGGCTTATTTGAGATGCGGCGGTTTCATGAGAAAACCTCTGCATTCCGACCAGATCATTTTAACTGTAGTGTGCTGCATGTCTGTACTGATCCTATCCCTGATTTATGCGGGGAACGGAAAATATACCCAAAAATAAACTAATCCCGTAATACGCCTTTCTTTTTTACAGCCTCTACCGGCTGGGGATTCGTATTACCTAAAAACAGGAAAACCACGATGAGAAATATCGAAACACGCCGTACCACAAGCACGGTTGCCGACAATGGCGCACTACTGGAATTGATGAAAAATGCACGGCTGGACGAAAAAAAAGACCAACATTTTTCATTTGCTCTGCGTCTTTCTGCGCTGACTGTTCACTTTCAGCAAAAAGAGTATTCAGCCGTAGAAATTATCGAATTGCTGCGTAAGGAAGCGGAACGGTTTGAGCATTCGGCGCAGGAGCTGGCGATATGATCCGCCCGTTCATCAAATGGGCGGGGGGTAAAACCCGCGTCCTGCCTGATTTGCTGCCGCTCCTGCCTAAAGGTGATTGCCTCATCGAACCATTTGTCGGCGGCGCGTCGGTGTTCCTGAATACGGATTATCGCCGTTATGTATTGGCCGATATTAATCCAGATCTGATTAATCTGTATCGCGTTGCTGTTGCTGACACCGAGCTGCTGATCCGTGATGCACAGTCAATGTTCATGACGGGTAACACGGAAATTGAGTATCTGGGGCGCAGGGCAGAGTTTAATTTCTTGCGTGCAACTGGCGCGGGCTTCGCGCTACAGCGTGCTGTGCTTTTCTTGTATCTGAACCGACACGGATTTAACGGCCTGTGTCGCTATAATCAGAGCGGTGAATTTAACGTGCCATTTGGCCGTTACCGTTCCCCATATTTCCCTGCTAGTGAAATCCGTCTGTTTGCAGAAAAAGCGCGTGATACCAACGCCGTTTTCAGGGTTGCACCGTTTTGCAAGACCATAGAAGGACATGCTAGCCCTGACGCGGTTATTTACTGCGATCCGCCGTACCTGCCCGCCAGTGATACCGCCAATTTCACGCAGTATCACACAGCGCCATTCTCCATTGGTCACCACATCACATTAGCTGTCGCGCTGGCTGGTGCTAATCGCAGAGATGGTGCTCAGTGTGTGATTTCAAACAGCGATACGCCAGTAACTCGCGAGATTTATCATACCTTTGAGTTTCACGAAATAGCCGTTCAGCGCTCTATCAGTGCTAACGCTATTACTCGCGGCGCGGCCAAAGAAGTGATCGGCGTGCTGACTGCCAATTGTCAGGAGTCATTGCCGCTGCGAAATGGTTCAACGCTGTGTGGCTTGAATACCGGCTTCAGCGGTGAGTTGCGGGGGATGGGGTTATGACTATCGATTCCCGTTGTTTTTCTGTCGATGCAATCAACATTAACTCAGTGTCTGGCGGTAAAGATTCGCTGGCGCAATGGCTGTTGGCTATTGAGTCAGGCGTACCAACCATCCGCGTATTTGCTGACACAGGTCATGAACACCCGCAAACAATGGAATATCTTGATTATCTGGAATCCAAGCTGGGGGAAATACGCAGAGTTAAAGCCTCGTTTGATGACCGTATAGCAGGAAAACGTAAATTCATTGCTGAGCGCTGGCCTGTCACGCTGGTAACTGAATGCGGTATGACTGATGCACAGGCCGCCGCAACGGTTGCCCGTGCGCTTGATGTTCTTCATCCAACGGGTATCCCTTTTCTGGATTTGTGTATGTGGAAAGGCCGATTCCCCTCCACTAAAGCCCGCTTTTGTACTTTTGATCTAAAACACGCGCCTATTCGTGACCAGATCGTCATGCCGCTGCTGGCTGAATATGACGAGGTTATCAGTTGGCAAGGTGTACGGGCGGAAGAGTCTCCAGCACGCGCATTGCTGCCAGAATGGGAAACAGACGTAGATAATACACCAGGGTTACATGTCTACCGCCCGATACTGACATGGACTCACGCCGATGTGTTTGCATTGGCACGCCGTCACGGAATTAAACCCAATCCACTCTATCAGCAGGGATGCAGCCGCGTAGGCTGTATGCCATGCATCCATGCGATAAAATCTGAGTTAGCGGAAATATTCAGCCGCTGGCCAGAAGAGGTGGCGCGTGTGGCTGAATGGGAACGGCTGGTTGCTGCTTGTTCTCGCCGTGGTAACAGCACGTTCTTTCCTTCGACTCAAGACCCGCGTAAATCCGAACGCCGTATTGAGTTCATCAGTGTGGAATCTCACGGTATTGAAACCTATAGAGACTGGGCATTGACCTCACGCGGCGGCAATCAGTTCGATCTATTTGCAGGCATGAATGACAAGGCCGTTTGCAGCAGTGTTTATGCTGGGGTTTGCGAGTAATGCAACAAGCCGCAGAGCACAACGGAGATCATCACGCTGCTCTTAACTGGCAGCGTGAGCAGTTCGCGCCAGGTGTGCCGGATGGCGTGAGCTATGTTGAGCGCATCCTCTGGCATCTGGATAAAACCGATCATGACTTCCGGCATCCGTATTTTGCCGACCTGCCTGATTACCTTGCTAAATACTTTGGCCAGCGTTACGAAACCCTCTTTAAATCCGATGAACACAAAGGACGCCGCCGCGCCAATACGTTTTTACGCCGCACGTTGGGTGAGAGCGTATTGCCACGCCTGCGCAAAATCATGCCGCGCTATCAAACGGAATTCCTGTCTGCCGGTGATATCCCGTTTCCGTTCTCTGACGATCTGGAAAAACTGCCCACATACGAACGTGATGATATTCGCCGTCTGTCTACTCAACTGGCGGATTTTATGGCAGCTAGCTTTAAGGACTATACCGAGCGCGGCATACCGAATGCTGCCGATCTGGATATGCGCAGCATCACATTAATGGCGTTCCGGCATTTGGGGCGATTAACGCTACAGGCTGGTACGCAGCCGCCGTACTGGGCGCAATTCACCAAAGGCCGTCGCGAGTTGCCGACGCACAGCGCCGAATCTGGCCTGCTGCGCATGATGTCGCCGGAATGGTGGCGTGTACGCATCAAACGCCGCCGTGATCTGCAGCGTGAGCATATGGCCATTGCGGTGGGACAGGTGCAAAAAGCGGCGTCGGCCTATGTTTCCCGCAGCACGCTGGGTGAATGGATTGCTCAGAAGAAACGGAATCGCGAGTTTTTTAAATCATTCGATCTCGAAAACCCCGAAACGGGCGAACGGGTATCAATGAATGACATGGTAAATGGCAGCAATGCCAATCCAGCAATAAGGAGATGTGAACTTATGGTTCGTATGCGAGGTTTCGAAGATTTAGCCCATGAAATGGGCTGTGCCGGTGAGTTCTACACCATTACCGCGCCGTCAAAATATCACTCTGCGCATAGCGGTGGGGGATTTGTTAAGCAGTGGAACGGCGCTAGCCCGAGGGATACACAGAAATACCTGTGTAGCGTATGGGCGAAAATCCGCGCGGCATTGTCGCGAGAGGAAATTAGCGTGTTTGGTTTTCGCGTGGTGGAGCCGCATCACGATGGCACTCCCCACTGGCATATGTTGCTGTTTATGCGTCCTGAGCATGTCGATCAGGTGCGTGACATTATGTGTTACTACGCCCGCTACGTTGATTCTACAGAACTACAGAGTGAAAAGGCGCTAAAGGCGCGTTTTCACGTTGAGCCTATCGATCCCGCAAAAGGTTCGGCGACGGGCTATATCGCAAAATACATTTCAAAAAACATCGACGGTTTCGCGCTGGATGATGAAAACGACGATGAAACCGGCGAAAACCTGAAAGACATGTCAAAGGCTGTTTCCGCCTGGGCGTCGCGCTGGCGCATCCGTCAGTTTCAGCAAATAGGTGGTGCGCCGGTAACGGTTTATCGTGAACTGCGCCGCCTGCGCGATATCCAGTTGGATGATGCCCGCATGGATGCCGTGTTGGTTGCCGCCGATCTGGGTGATTGGGCGGCGTACACTCAGGCTCAGGGCGGGGCATTGGTATCACGCGATAATCTGGTCGTGCGTCTGGCGTATGAAATTACCGAGCAGGGCAACCAGTACGCGGAAGATGTGCAGCGCATACAGGGGGTCTATTCGCCGCTGTTGGGTACTGCGTCAGAGGTCGTTACACGTTTGGTTAAGTGGGGCATTGTTCCGAAGTTGGCCGTAGCGCCAGCGGAGGCGGGCTTTTCTGGCGGCTCTGCCGCCCCTTGGAGTTCTGTCAATAACTGTACGCAGGGGAACCGGCGACGATTATCCGAGTTATTAAAGCTACGTGGTTTTAGCGGGGAAAATGAGCAGGTCAGCATTCTTTTAAGGGGCGGGAACCTGTCGATAGGTGGGGAGCGTATGTTACGAATGGCTAACGGCCAGTTAAATGAGTATGAAAAATCAACCGATTGCGAGTTGTGGGATGGTTATAACTGGTAGTCCACATAAATGCTTTAAAATACAATGACCTTATCCAGTATTAATTAAGAAATATTTTGATATACTGTTTGTATATACAGTGATTTGAGGGCGCGGAATGGACGATTTAGACGTAGTTACGGTGTTAGAACGTATAGCGCTTTTGACACGGTTTGTATGTGTGGATGAAAGCAGTGAGAAGGATCGCCAAATAGCATTGATTTGGATAGGTGAATTGTCTGAGCAGGTAAAAGAGGGGGTTGTTCTACGAAATAAAAACACCACCGATTCACGGTGGTGCTGATTTATGCGGCTGGAGCTTTTAACAAGTCCAGTGCCATTTGTCTTTGTTGAGGGGATAGGTTTTCGATCACCGTTTGTAGTAATTTATCGCCAGTTTTGGCACTGGGGCTGAGTGAGTGTGAAAACGTTAGATTCATAACAAATGTGTGGCCACACTCAACGTCTGAGCAGGCGCAGTAAATATCCGCTATTTTACGATGCTTGCGGTTAGTCTTCCTTATTACTGCTTTTTCGCCGCACTCAGGGCATTCTACTTTTAAAACACGCATATTTCTGGCTCCCAGCGAATCAAACTGCTGGGATTTTAACGGTTTCAGTCTCATGCTGCATTCTACTTCGCTTTATCATCGGTAAAAATCAGATGTAGGTGTGCCGGAATTTCCCGATCGGCGCTGATGGCGGTACGAAAGCGCCGCTGTATCGGTGTCACCTCATCTTTTCGGTACGTGTCGCGGGCTTTCTCTGGGTCGCCGAGGCCAGCGGCGTTTTGCGGGATAATGCCGCACAGGCCAGCGGGGAAGCGGTGGGCATTCAGTACATCCTGTGCGCTGATGTTTTTCACGTTTGCAAACTCATCTTTGGCGCTGATATCGCCCATCTGAATAAACTGCACCCCTTCTTTATCCCCGTTCGGGATGTTCACCAGAATGGTGGAGAAGTTGCCGATCCCTTTGCTGTTAGCAAGCTGTTGCTCGATTTCCTCTTCAATCTCATCCGTCATGTTCGGGTCACTGGTATAGAGAATACCGCCCGTATGCGCCCCATTGTGGTAGTAACGACGCCGGAAAATGACCGCTTCACTGTTTAACAGGGCGGAGTGGATGCCGCCGATATAGTCCGGCAGGCCGTAATATTCCTGCTGCGGGTCGTACATCTTGATAAAAATGATATCGTCAGACGGGTAAACCAGCGGTTCGCCGTCCTGCAATACCACGAATTCGCCGGTTTTACGGCGACGTAGATAGAGTGACGGCAGCGGCACCAGGTCAACGACGGCACCCCAACCATTACGCACTTTCAGGATGGCTACATCCCCAAAGGTGAGATAGTCGAACGCCGCCGCGCCGATCTCATCGTGCGTCAGCCCGCCGCTTTGGTAGTCTGAAATCACCATATTGCGGCGTGCATAGACAATGCCACCGTGCTGGCCGTTCAGGTTGATCAACTGCGCCAGGGCGAGGCGATCTATCGGCAGCGTGTAATGGTCGAAATTGTTGTCATACCAGATATCACGGTAATCCGTACCGGTGGTTAATACCGGTTCGGGCTTGCCAAACGTGATAATGCTCATTTTCTTCTTTTGCGGGGCGCTGTTCGCTTCCTGTCCGCGTCGCTGTGATTTCCGTTTCATGCTGCTTTCTTTAGTCTCCATCGTGACTGAGGTTTGTTCTCATAGTTCAGCGGTTCGTTATCCAGCGCGTGCATAATCGCAAAGGCAGCTTCTGCATGGCCAGTTTCCGCGCTGCGGTCAGCGACAAACGTCATCGCGTTGCCGCTGGCGGTGGTTGTTTTTCTGATGGACATAAAGGACGCGGCGATCGCTTTCTCGTCCTGATCCCATTCAATGCGTTTACTTTCCACCACGTCGGCGGCTTTCATGACCAGCCGGTTTTTGGTTTCCACGCCGTAACGAATGGCTTTGGCCTGGCGCATGGCGAAATGCTGGATATTTTCAAAGACACCGATACCGAGGCCGGTGATATCGATGCCGATGTAAGTGAAGTGGTATTGCTGGAACAATTTTTTGATCTGGTTGGCCTGATAGCGAAAATTCATGCCCTGCCAGTTGATCACTCGTAGTACGCGGAATTTTTCACCCTCATAAATCGGCGGAGCGATAATCACGAATGTGGACAGGTCACCGGAACGGGCGGGATCGTAGCCGCCCCATACTTCACGGTTGCCAAACGGACGCGGGGCTTTCGGGTCATGGTCTTGCCATATATCAGGATCGATGCCGCAGCGTTCCAGGTCGTCAAAGCTGAATACGGCGTCTTTGCTGTCAACGAACACGCACATATACAGCATGTTGAACGTGTCCACGTTGTAGCGGTTGCGCAGCTTGTCGAGGCTGGCCAGATTGAACCCGCCCGCGATCGCGTCTTCCATCGTGATAACGTAGCGCCACTGGCCATCAGGGCAGAGCCGCCCGCCGTCGCGCAGTTCGTCAAACGCAGGGAATTTGACCGATGCCCGTTTCTTGTTGCCGCGCTTCCACTCTTCGCCCGTCCAGAACGGGTAAGCCTGGTGCGTTTTGGCGCTGGGCGTAGAAAAGTAGGTGGTGCGCCACTTGTCGTGTGTGGCCATTGCACTGGCCACTTCATTCAGGCGGGCAAAGTTTGGCACCCAGAAATATTCGTCACAGTACAAATGACCGCTGTATGACTGCGCGGTGTTTTTGTTGGTAGACAGAAAGCGCAGCTCTGCGCCGTTAGATAATCGGATTGGGTTGCCGGTCAGCGTGATGCCGAAATATTCCTGGGCAATGTTGACGATATAAGAGCGGAACACTTCCGCCTGGGCGCGGCTGGCTGACAGGAAAATCTGTGGGTCACCGGTCAGTACAGCATTTTCAAACGCTTCAAAGGCAAAATACCAGGTCGCCCCGATCTGGCGGCTTTTCAGAATGTTGCGCACCATTTCGCCGATATTGGCGCGGAGGTGCTTTTGATAACCAAATAGATATTCTTCCGCCCAGGCGTCAAAATCCTCTTTGCTCAGGCCGGAAATATCATTTTTGCGGTATTTACGCTTTTTCGCGGGGCGTTCGTCGTCATCGTCATGCCCGTTGCTACGCTGTCCGCCGCCTTTGGCTTCTGCCAGCTTTTCCTTGTGCTTATTGCTTTGCGCCCGCAGCTTCACGGCGTGTGTGATCAGCGTGTCGAGTTCTTTTAATTCCAGTTCGGTTTTATTGTCACGCCCGACCAGCAATTGATAACGGCGCTCGATCGCTTCTTCTGTACTTTCATGGCTGAGTAAATCAGACCAGTTAAATTTCTCCGCCCAATAGTAAACAATCCGCGCATTTGGCAGATTTAAATCAGCGGCAATTTCTTTAGGTGTCGCTCTTTTTAAATAGAGCGCCCGCGCTACACCTATTAATTCATCGGAATATTTAGACATGCGGCCATTATGCGGGGTTATTTTTATTATTTATTTCCTGCTGAGTCGGTTTAGTTCGGGAATAAGCGGATAACCGAACAGATAAGAATTAAACCTCTCGCCGCGTTATTTTTATTCGTCAATAATCTATTTGTCGCAACGAAACGGAAAATAATAATGTCGCAGTTAATGACTAACTGGATCTGTATTGCTACGGAAGGCGAAACCGTTGATAAACGGCAAATGGAACGCCAGTGGTTAATTGATGCCGCAGAAACCTATAACCCTGAGTTGTATACCGCCTTGATTTGGCCGGAGCATGAGCAGTGGTATGGCAATGTTGGCGAAGTGTTGGCGGTAAAAGCAGAAGAGGGGGAAGACGGCCTGGTGCGTCTGTTCGCTCAGTTGCGCCCTAATAACCACTTGTTGCAGGCCAATCGGGATGGCCAGTTACTGTTTTGCTCGGTTGAGTTAACACCAGACGGGAATTTTCGTGGAACGGGTAAATCCTATCTGGAGGGCTTGGGGGTCACCAATACCCCCGCCAGTGTGGGTACTACCCGTTTGCGTTTTAATAAGCGTAAAAAAGGATATCGCCTGTTTGGCGCATTAAAGCCGCTGGTGATTGATGAAGTGAAAGAAATCAAAGGAAAGACAATGGCAAAGGAAGAAAAGAAAACGTGGCATAGCTTGTTCGGTATTAAGCCTAAAAATTTTGCTGAAGAAGAGGGCGCGGGTGACGAAGGCGGCGATAAATTGCAGGCGCTGGCCGAAGCCTTAACCGCGCTGGAAGAGCGCGTGGTTGCGTTGGAAACGGGACAGGAAGAAGTACTGGAAGATATTGAAGTCGTAAAGGACGTGGTGGATACGCAAGAATTTGCCACGCTGCGTAACAACCTGCCGCAAATCCTGAAAAACTTTGGCAAGCTGGACGAGAAAATTACCAAATTGCCTACGCGTAAAATTGGTGAAAAGGACAAGCGTTTTAGCCATCTGGTGTAAGTCGTTACGCCATAATTAATCGGTTATTTCCGGTTCAATTTATTTTATTTCGCCATTAAGCGAGAGGGATTTCTATGTTTTTAAATCAGCGGGCGCGAGAATATTTACACTCGTTTGCCGCCGCACTGTCGGAGGCGCACGGGGTATCGGATGTTTCTCGTTATTTTGCGCTATCCGACCCAAAAGAAACGCAACTGCGTGATGCACTGCTGGAATCAGTGGATTTTCTTTCCATGATTACTGTTGCCGATGTAGATCAGCTTTCTGGACAGGTTGTCTCTGTCGGTAGCTCTGCGCTTCATACCGGACGCAAAGCAGGTGGCCGCTTTATTCGCGGTGTGGGTGTTGAAGGGAATGAGTACAAGTTAGTTGAGACGGATTCATGTGCTGCCCTGCCGTGGGATTTGCTGTCTGTTTGGGCGAATGCCGGTGGCGAAAATGAATTTTTCCAGAAGGTTCAGGCGTTTTCTAACCAGGCGTTTGCGCTGGATATGTTGCGTATCGGCTTTAATGGTACGTCGGTGGCCAAAACTACCGATCCCGATGAAAACCCGAGCGGGGAAGACGTCAACATCGGCTGGCATGAGTTGGTCAAGCGATACAAATACGGCCAGCAGATTATCACCGATGCGGTGACGCTGGATGAAAACGGCGATTACAAGTCGCTGGATTCGATGGGGTCTGACCTGATTAACTCCAAAATCCCGCCGCAGTACCGTAATGATCCGCGTCTTGTTGTATTGGTCGGTGCCGACTTGGTTGCCGCAGAGCAATACCGCCTGTTCCAGAAAGCTGATCGCCCTACTGAAAAAATCGCCGCGCAGATGCTGGGTAGTACGATTGCTGGCCGTCCTGCAATGGTGCCGCCGTTTATGCCAGGCAAGCGTATGGCTGTTACCACGCTCAGTAACCTGCATATCTACACCCAGCGCAATACGCGTCAGCGTAAAGCCGAGTTTGTGGAAGATCGCAAGCAGTACGAAAACAAGTATCTGCGTAATGAAGGCTACGCGGTGGAATACCCTGAGTTGTACGCTGCGATCGATGAAGCGGCGGTGACGATTGGCACTGTAGCTGAGCCATCAAATCCGTCTGCTGGTAACGGGGAATAATCATGGCGCTTTCACCCGCTCAACGTCATAACGCCCGATTGCAGGCTGAACAGCAGCTATCACGCTGCCAGCCTATTACGGGCGGACATAGCCTGCATTTGCAAATTCGGGCGCTGGAAAACGACATTGAGCGGGTGAGGAACCAGCCCACGATCGCCGATCGCGTGGAGATGAAGCGGCGGGAATTGCTGCCGCGCTGGTTGCCCACCGTTCAGGCGTATCTGGACAGTGGCGAGGTGTACCAGCATCCCATTTTCTCGCACTGCATCATCTGGCTGTTTGATGTTGATGAGTTTGATCAGGCATTGGACTGGGCGGATATCGCCATTGCGCAGGGACAGCGCACCCCCGACAACATTAAACGCAGCTTTGCCGCCTTTGTGGCCGATGCCGTGCTGGAATGGGCAGAGCTGACGGCAGACAGCGGGCAGAGTGTTGAACCGTATTTCTCCCGCACGTTTACCAACGTGGCGCAGAACTGGCGCTTGCATGAAGAAATTAACGCCAAATGGTTCAAGTTTGCCGGTTTGCTGCTGTTACGTGATGACAGTGGCCAGCCGCGAGCCACGGCGACGGACGACATCGATCTGTTGCGTAAGGCCGATGCCCTGCTAGGGCAGGCGGAACGCTATCACCGCAAGGTCGGTGTAGGCACGATGCGTAAAACCATCGCTGCCCGCATCCGGTCTTTGCAGAAGAGTTAACACGACTACCGCAAGCCGAGCGGGCGCGGCTGAGGCAATACACATTTGTGTTATGTGCCGTGGAAGCCGGTCAGCCCGCTTTTTCGGGGGATTTATGTTTAGTGGAACGCCGGTTGATTATCAGGATGCGGTGCTGGCCAATAATGGATTTTGGCCAGATCTGAACCTGCGGGATTTTCAGAAACAGCGCACCATTCCCGCCGATATCGACGCCGGAACGGTGGCGCAGGCGTTGTTAGCCGCAGCCGGTGAAGTTAACGCGGCGCTAGTACGCGTAGAGCAGCAGCATAAAAATAGCGGCTATGGTATGGCCAGCGTGGTGCCAGGCGTCAGTCTGGACGGAAATAACCTGCTGTGTGCGCAGTATCAAAAAGCGGTGTTTGCCAGGGCGAAAGCCGATCTTATCGGAGAATTCGCCACGATTGGCCGTCGCGAGTCTCATCCGGGACAGGAGGGAGACGAAACACGCAAGGGACTGCTGGCGGAAGCGGCGATCGTTATCCGCAGTATGAAGGGGCTGAAACGCGCCGCGGTGAAGATGGTATGAGCCAGTTAGATGCGTTGACCGCATTTGTAACTCAAAACCTGCCATCGCGTGTGATGCAGGGCTTTGACAGCTTCATGGATGAAATCAGCTTTATCAGCGCCCAGCGGGATTTGGGCGAGGGACAGTATCAGTTAGCGGTCATGCAGTTTGATGCGGTGCTGAGCTGGGAGCGCTGGCCGTATCGGGAGTGTGATCCGAAAAACTTGTGCGCTCTGTTGCTGGTCTGGCAGACCGAGCAAGACGAACAGCCCTTTATGGATGCGGGGCTGGACAGGGAATTGCCCACGCTGGACGTTGACGTTATCGATCAGGATACCGCCACGGTAGTGGTATCCGTCAAGTTGGCTGCGTCATTGGCAATCATTGAGGACGATAACGGCATTATCCCGTTTGACGGCAAGCGCTGGCGTCTGGCTGAGCCAGAAATCTGGGTTGCCACGGAAGGGCAAATCTTTGGGGCTGATGAAACTGGCGCAGTGATCGGGCAACCGTCGTGATTACCGGACAGTTAAATGCCGCACAGGCGCGTGCGATACGTGAACGGCTGGCACGATTGGATTTGACGCCACCTAAGCGGCGACGGTTGCTCTGGCGAGTCGCCAAATATGGCGTGATCGCTGCGGCAAAGCGTCATGTGAGGCAGCAGCGATCGCCGGACGGAACGGCATGGACGCCACGTAAAACGCGGCGGCGCGGCAAGATGCTCCGCAATATGCCCAAATTGCTGCATATCCGCGAAATGCCTGAAATCGACGCGGTGCGGATTTATCTGCATGGCGGTGGATACCGTAACGGGAATAGGCCGGTTCCGGCTGGCGTGGTGGGGTATGGCCAGCAAAACGGGATGCGTGTCACTGTCAATCGACGGCAGGCTATACAGCAAAATGACGCGGGTCAGGATGATCCTGCCACGTTACGCCAGGCTAAACGGCTGCGTAAGCTGGGGTATAAAACGCGAAACGGAACGCGCTGGCGCAAGCCAGGTTATGCAGAAATTCAGGCGACGCTGACCACGCGGAAGGCGGGGGCAATTATTCGCAGCATGGAAGGGCGTCCGCCGAAAGCCTCCTGGTCTGTTGATGTGCCTAACCGTGAGTTTTTGGGTATCAGTCAGGATGATTTAAACACGGCGATGGAGAAACAGATCCAGGCCATAGGATACGGGACATAGCCCGTTAATGAGGGAAGATGAGTTGGCCAACGGTACAGATTAACCAGGTTAATCAACTACAGGGCGAAACCAACGAGATTGAACGGGTCGTGCTGTTCGTCGGGCTGGGAACGGGGAAGGACAAGGTAGCCAAAACCGTGCCGGTGAATACCCAAAGCGATCTGGATGCGCTGCTGGGTGAGGCGGATTCTGTGCTGAAACGCACCGTAAACGCGGCGATGTTAAATGCTGGCCAGAACTGGAGCGGCTTTATCAGCATTCTGCCGAAGGACGTGCCCGCTGAGGGCATGGATACGGTCTGGACGGATGCGGTAAAAGTCGCACAGCAGGTGGCCAGCGTCGAAGGCGTCGTGCTGACGCAGGGCGCAACTAAGGACACCATCGCAGCGGCTGCCAGCCTGCGGGCAGAGTTGATCGCCAAATTTGGTCGCTGGGTGTGGTTCATTCTGGCTGTGGACGGTGTGCAGGCCAGTGAAGAGTGGGCGGGTTATCTGGCGCGGTTAAGTACGTTACAGGCGGGTGCCGCTGTTCCTGCCGTGCAACTGGTGCCGCGTCTGTGGGGCAATGAGCCTGGCGTATTGGCTGGCCGTCTGTGTAACCGTGCTGTGACGATCGCAGATAGTCCGGCGCGGGTACAAACCGGCGCATTGCTGGACATGGGCGCTACCGCGCTGCCCGTGGATTCAAAAGGTGCGCCGCTGGATTTGGCCACGTTGCAGGCGCTGGAGGTGCAGCGCTACAGCGTGCCGATGTGGTATCCCGATTACGACGGCTATTACTGGTCGGATGGCCGCACACTGGACGTGGAAGGCGGCGATTATCAGGCGATTGAGAACCTGCGCATTGTCGATAAAGCCGCACGGCGTGTGCGTTTGCAGGCGATTGCCAAAATTGCCGATCGCAGTCTGAACAGCACGCCAGGCAGTATCGCGGCGCACCAGGCGTATTTCGCTAAAACGCTGCGCGAGATGTCCCGCAGTAGCCAGATTAACGGCATCACGTTCCCTGGCGAAGTGAAGCCGCCGCAGGATGGCGACGTGGTGATCACCTGGCGCACAAAAACCAAAGTGGAGATTTACATCACAGTGCGCACCTATGAGTGTCCGAAGGGCATTACGGTGAGCCTGATTCTGGATCAGTCACTAGGGGGTGACGCATGACGAAACGGATTTCCGGCCAGTCCTTTGACTTCAACATGGACGGCGATTTGGTTCACGTTGAAAAGGTTGGCCTGAGTATTACGGACAATACCGCCGCCGCACAGACGCAGGGTGTGCCTGATGGCTGGGTGGCGGGGGATGTGTCGGCTGAAGGTGAAATGGAGTTCAGTACCAAAAGCCTGGCCATCATTACCGCTAAAGCGCGTAGTGCGGGGTCATGGCGTGGTATCGAGCCGGTTGATCTGATGTGGTACGCCAAAGCCGGTAACGAAGAAATCAAGGTGGAGGCGTTCGGCTGCAAACTGATTGTCAGTGACATTCTCGACAACGATCCGAAGGGTGGCAGCGTGGTGACGCACAAAATCAAATACATGGTAACCAGCCCTGATTTTGTGCGTATTAACGGCATTCCGTATCTGGAATCGGAACTGACAGAAAAACTCATCGGGTAAGGAAGCCCCATGCAGGAATATGAAAAAAATGTGCTCTGGCTGGTTGTGCTGGGCGGGTTGATCGCGATCGGCAAGGTGCTGGCCAGCGATGAAAAAATCACGCCGCGCCTGTTTGTTGGTCGCATGATTTTGGGATCGGCCACAGCATTAGCGGCGGGTGCGGTTCTGGTCTGGATACCAGGACTATCACCGCTGGCCGTGACGGGGTTAGGGGCAGCGTTAGGTGTGGCGGGTCACCAGGCGGTTGAAATCTGGTTACGTCGCAGGGGAAGTAGTTTGTTAACAGGGAGCGAGAAAAAATGAAGTTACTGGATAAACAGCAACTTTTTGCCCAGATGCTGGCAAAGCTGATTTTGTGGGCAGATACGCAGGGGTACGAGCTGACATACGGTGAAGCCTATCGCACGCCGGAACAGGCAAAGCTGAATGCCCAAAGTGGCAAGGGTATTGCCAATAGCCTGCATACCCAGCGGCTGGCCGTCGATCTGAATCTGTTCATCAACGATGAATACAAAACACGCACGGAAGATTATTTACCGCTGGGTGAATACTGGGAATCGCTGGGCGGCAGTTGGGGCGGGCGCTTTAAGTCTCGTCCAGACGGCAATCACTTTAGCCTTGAGCACAACGGGGTACGTTGATGGATAAGCCCTGGCTGATTGGCGTGGTGCTAGCTGTGGTTTTCGCCGCTGGCTGGCAGGTGGCCAACTGGCAGCGCGATAGTGTAGATCTGGCTGTGGCCAATGCGGCTAACGCTGCCGGTGAGCAGTCCCGCCAGGCAATGCAGGCTATCGCCAGCCAGTCAGGGCAGAAGCTGGAAAGCCAACTGGAGGCGATACGCCATGCGCCGAACAAGGAAATTTATCGGGAAATCGTTAAGCCGGTTTTTACTAACGTGTGCCTGTCTGGCGAGTTTGTCAGCCTGTACAACGCCAGTGTTGAACGAACCGAACGTGCGTTATCAGGAAAACCTGAAAAAGAAATGTCCGGTAAATAATTTACCCATATTAGCCGGAAATACCGGAACGGATGCGGCTATCCCATTAAATGAATGGCCGGAAATTTATGCTGATTGTGCCGCACGGCATAATCAGTTAGTCGATGAAATTAATCAGCGGGAAACAGTATTATGAGCAAAATTGTATTAACGATTGCAGGCAAGGAATTAACGTTTGAGCCAACAACGGTGGCGTATAACGGCCTGATTAACGATATGGCGATGGATAATAAAATCGCGCCCGCCGTAACCTATTTACGCCGTATTGTCAGCGCAGACAGTAAAAAGGATTTGGATGACCTGCTGGCGCAGCCGGGTGCGGCCTTGCAAATCACCGAAGTGATTAATACGCAATATGCGCCGAAGTTGGAAATCGAAGTAAAAAACTAACCGAGCGGGTGCGGGCAATAAACAATAATTTTATCGAACAGGCGCTAACGCTCAGACGGCATTATTTACCGCATGAGCCAGACGATATCGATAATTTAGCCCGCGCCGTCTGGCTGGATAATTCCAATTGGGAAAAAATGCGTATTGCTGTGGCAAACGGTATTACGCTGGCATTTAACGGTGACGCATGAGCAGTTTAGATTTTACGCTGAATTTGATTAATAACCTGACGCGCCCCTTGCGCCAGGCTCAGGCGTCGCTAACGGGTTTTGCCGATCGTGCTCAGGCGGCATTTGGAAAAATCGCAGTGGGTGGGGCGGGGTTGTTTGCGGTTGGGATGGCGGTTAAGGAAGCACTCGCCCCCGCTATCGAGATGAATGATGCGTTGCTATCGGCGTCTGCGCAGGGGGTCAGCGATGCAACGCTAAAACAGGTCGCGGAGAACGGCCTTAAATTCAGCATTCAGTATGGTAAGTCGGCGCTGGAGTTTGCGCAGTCCACAGAGGTAATCAAACGCTCGGTGAGTGGGCTGTCTGACGGTGAACTGCCGCGCATGACGACGATCACAAATACTGTTGCCGCAGCACTGAAGGGAACGGCAGAGGAAACCTCTGAATTTATGGGGCAGATGTTCGCAAACTTCCGCACCGATGCAAACGCTATGGGTAATGTGAATTTTGCGGAACAGGTGGCGGGAAAGGCGGCGTATATGCGCCAGGCGTTTGGTACTGAAATGGCCACTATCAAGGATTTGATGGAAGGTTCAAAAGGCGCAGGCACCAACTTTGGCGTGGGCATGGATGAGCAATTTGCTGTACTGGGGGAACTGCAACGCACCATCGGCAGCGAGGCTAGCGGGTCATATGAGTCGTTTCTCACCGGTGCGGCTGACGGCGCTAAAAAGCTGGGACTGACGTTTACCGACACCAACGGTAAATTGCTGTCGATGCCCGCCATGCTGGAAAAATTGCAGGGTAAATACGGTGACAGTATCGAAGGCAACCTGAAAGCGCAGAAAGAATTGGATGATGCCTTTGGCGGTGGGTCTGCGGTCATCAAACAGCTTTACGGCAATGTCGGCGTATTGCAACGGCATATTACGGAACTGGGCAGCAGCGACGGGATGAAGCGTGCCACGGACATGGCGGAAAAAATGGCGAATCCGTGGGATCGCCTGGTTGCGGTCTGGTATGCGATGCGGGCGGCGATGGGCGCTACGCTGCTGCCGGTATTGTACCCGCTTATTAACAAGCTGGCCGATGCAGGGCAAACGCTGGTCAGATGGCAAACGTTATTCCCCAATATCACCCGTGTGATCGGTTATGCCATGCTGGCTGTATTAAGTTTTGCCGCAGCGGGCGCGGTAGCCAATATCGTGATGGGGGTATCGGCTTTTGTCATGATGGGGTTGCGGGGCTTGTGGGCTGGGTTAACGGCGGTCATGAAAATCCATGTCGGCGTTATCTGGCTGTACAACAAGGCTGTGCTGGCGTGGGCGGCAACGATGCGGGTATTACGTGGCGTGCTGTTGGCGGTGCGTATGGCCAGCATATTAACGGGCATCGCATTTAATTTCGCGCTGTGGCCGGTTCTGCTGATCATTGTTGCTGTTGCAGCGCTCGCGGCAGGCTGCTATCTGCTGTACCAGTATTGGGATCAGATTGTGGCGGCTGTCTCGCAGACGGAGACATTTAAAACACTGGCAACAATTATCCAGATGGTGGCGCTGATCTTTAAAGCGGCGTGGACGCTGATTGTTGCCGGTTGGGAAAAGGTGGTTGGCGCTATCAGCGATTTTTCTCTGATGGAAACCATGGGGAAGATGGTATCGGGCATCAGTGAGTTATTCAGCGGGTTATGGGATGGTCTTCTGAGTTCTTTTTCCAGCGCATGGGGATGGATTGTTGAAAAACTGAATAATATCCCCGGCGTAAATATTGATATGCCCGTAACGACGACATCACCCGTTACATCAATGCCCGTAAATATAAAGCCGCCAGAAAGTTTAAATGCGGTTAATAACTCATTATTAACCGGAGGGCAGATAAAAGGCATTGAGCGCGGTGGGATAAATAAAGAAATCAGCAATAACAACAAATCGTATACGGATAACAGTAAAACGTTTGGCAATATCACAATTAATGCCAGCAAAGGCATGACGCCGGAACAGTTACAGGAATGGGAAGAATTACGCTAATGGATGAAGCGAAATACATCGATTTATTAATCACAGGACGTGATTTTAATCTGAACGCCGGTAATGAGCCTGTTTTATGTAATAACCGTGCCAGCATCGGGCAGGACTGCGTACACGCCATTATTGAAAGCGGGTTGACGACAAAACTCATTGCTGAACGTAGCCCGACATTACGCGCCGATATCATGACGCAACTCATTATTCTGGTAGAGGATGACGAGAGAATTATTCCAGGCACGGTTGAATTAAGCGAAGAAACGCAAACGCGATTATGGCTAACGGCTGAAACCTATGATTTTGGCCGCATTCAGGTGACTGCTGATTATGACCACTAAACCGCAGATTGATTATGAACAGGTGTTGAGCGATGCCGGAATGCCGGTAACTGCTGAGGCTATCACGGAACAGTTTCAGGCGCAGGTCAATGCCGAGGGGCTTATTACCAATACGTCGCGTATGTCGCCGTTCTGGCGACTGATTAACGCGATTGTCACCACGCCAGTGCTGTGGCTGAAAGACGTGTTGATTAACGTGGTGATGGCCAACATGTTTTTGGCTACGGCATCCGGCGCGTTTCTGGACGTGTTCGCCTGGGGCGTCAATGTCACCCGTAAACCTGCGACGGCAGCGGGTGGGGCAATCCGTTTTTTCAAGTTGAGTTTGGGGCAGGCGGTATTAATTCCGGCCGGAACGGTTATCCAGACCGAACGCATTAATGGCCAGGTGTACAGCCTGCGCGTCACGGTTGATACGACGATCCCCGCAGGCAACGCCAGCGGGCTGGTGCCGGTGACGGCGACGGGTGAGGGTGGCGCGTTTAATCTGGCACCTGGCTATTACCGCATTTTGCCCGTTGGGGTTGATGGTATTGAACGGGCAGAAAATGAAGACGGCTGGTTAATCAGGCCAGGTGCCGATCAGGAATCTGATGATGACCTGCGCGATCGCTGCCGCAACCAGTACAACCTGGTCGGTAATTACCACACCGACGCCATTTACCGCAGCATGATCGCCGCCGTAGCAGGGCTGAGCATTGACCGTATTTTCTTTCTGCATGACGCACCACGCGGGGCAGGAACGGCGAATGCCTATTTATTGCTGGATTCGGGCGTGATTTCCGCGCCGTTTATCACCGCCGTGAATGACTACATCACGGCACAGGGCAACCACGGCCACGGCGATGATATGCAGTGCATGGCGATGCCGGAAACCGTACATGATCTGACGGTTACGCTGTACGTGAACAATCTGGCCAATGTGACCGCCGACGATCTCACCGCGTTACGCAACGGCTGTGACAACCTGGTGCGCTGCGCGTTTCGGGAAAACAGCGAGTATGACGTTAAGCGAACATGGCCGTATGACCGTTTTTCATTTTCCAATCTGGGGCGGGAGCTGCATCGCGAGTTTGCGCTGATTGATTCGCTGACGTTCTCCCAGGGCGATATCGTCAGCGATCTGAGTGTGCCGCGCCTGAGTGGCTTAACCGTGGTTATTGAAAATGCCTGATTACCGTCAGCAACTGGACAGCCTGCGTCTGCCGTCGTGGATGGATAAAGACGAACCGGCCAAATTACTGCGTGCCAGTAAGCGTTACTGGCAGCAGGTGAATGACTGGATGCGCTGGCCGTTGCAGCAGTTGGACGCAGAAACCTGCCCCGTATCGCTGCTTAACGCGCTGGCCTATCAGCGGGATATCGAACGGTTTAACGGTGAGCCGTTGAGCCTGTACCGCAAGCGGGTGAAATGGGCATTTATCAACGCACAGGATGCGGGCAGCGTGGCCGGATTTATCCGCATCTTTGCGCGGCTGGAGGTGGGCGAGGTTGAGCTGAAAGAGCGCCAAGCCGGTTATGAATGGGATGTGATTCTGGTGCGCATCAACGATGAGCAACTGAGCACGTATAACATGCTGATGATGAATCTGGTCAGGCAGTACGGCAGGACGTGCCGCCGTTACAATTTTGATGTGTTGAATAATGAAACGGTGGCTGTCAGCACAGGGGAGTTTGCGCATTGTGCCGAGTATTACTCAGCCAGCGCTGATGTGATGCACGGTCTGATTAATGGACGTCAGTCGGTCAATGCGCCGAGTTTTGCGGCGTCAATGGAATTTTATACAGCGAGTTTGTGAGGATGTATGGCACAGAGTGCAGTTACCCGCGCCTTTGAAGCGTGGAACGTAAACAAGGTGATCGATGGTTTACCGGCTGTGCCGGATAGCGTGGTATTTGCGCTGATCCCCGATCAGGACGAAAACGCGCCGGTCAGCCGTGATGAAGGAATGCCCGCCGCTGCGGCAATCAAACACCGCGCTGCTATCACGCAATCGGGCGTGCTGAATACTAACGCCGTGGTCTATTCCGTAGTGTTAGACACCGCTATAGGGGATTGGGACTACAACTGGATAGGTCTGGTTGATAGCAAAACCAATACCGTGTTGATGATCGTCCACGTTCGCACCCAGCAAAAAATCAAAACGCAGAACGGCAGGCAGGGTAATAGCTTAACCCGTAATCTGGCTATGCAGTTCGATGGCGCGGCAGACGCAACACAAATCAACGTATCGGCAGCAACGTGGCAGATTGATTTTTCTGCGCGGTTGTTTGGGATGGATGAGGTGCACCGGCTTTCAATGCGGGATTACTACGGTGCTGCTGCGTTTTTGAATGACGGGTTCCGCGTGGCGTTGGCTAACGGTGTTGCCACTATTGCACCAGGTATTGGCTACGTGGGCGGGCTACGGGCTCGTCTGGATGCAGCGGCAATGCTGAATGTTTCGGCTAACACATCCGTCTGGCTGGACGTTAGCAGGCAGGGAACGGTAACGGGCGCATGGGAAAACCGCATCACGTTCACCGCGGCGACGAACTTAGCGGACTACGTCGATCAAGCGGGTTATGCACACTATGTGACGAGGTTGGCTGTGATCGCCGATGGTAAGTTAACTGACAGTCGCCCGCTATCACCCATTTCAGAGCTTGATAATCGGTTTTTACCTATCGAAGGGACTGCAATAGCCGCTAAAAAGCTGGCAACGGCCAGAAAAATCGCGGGCGTGGAATTTGATGGTACAGCTGACATTGCTCTGCACGCCGCGAGTATCGGTGCGTTAGCAAAAGACCAAAACGGCGCGGATATTCCAGACAGGGAGTCGTTTACACGGAATATCGGTTCCGGCCGCGCCTACAGTTCATCAGTTGATTTTGGGAGCGCGTCCGGGGACTGGACGACCGCTGATTTTGTCAGCTTTCTGCGCGAACGCGGGGCATTTTCACATACATACTGGACATGCAGAGGCTCATGGACATACGCCAATAATCGAACGATTACAGATACAGGGTGTGGTCGTATTAACTTAACCGGCGCTGTGGTTGAAGTATTCGGTACAGAGACAAATTATACGATCAGAGTAACAACACCCTCCGCGGTTCCCCGCATTGACGACTATGACAATTCACAATTTACGTATGCGTTCAACGGCATAGATTATTTCCCTCGCTGGAGACGAGACTATAACACTCACCACAAACCAACATCGGCAGATGTTGGGGCGCTGTCACTAGACGGCGGCGAATTGCGTAACGGTATGACGCTCGGCGGAAATCTAGGTGTTGGATTGCCAGTTGACATGGCGATTGTCGGTGTGATGAATAACGATAACTATCGACAAATGATTGCGCTAGCAGGTGACGATACTATCGTTGCAGGTAATCGCACGAGCAAGTTTGGCATCGTTTCGCGTGATGAGATTTATTTTCGGAATAATGATGACGGGGTGTGGTCTACGCTGTATCACACAAGAAACCTCACTCCATCAACAATCGGCGCGCTACCCACATCTGAGTTGGTTGGAATGCCGCAGCTCTTTCCCGGTGCTGTCGCGCCCGCAGGTTGGCTGAAATGCAACGGTCAGCAATTCGATACAATTCAATACCCTGTTTTAGCGTCCCGCTATCCATCGGGTTTCCTACCTGATTTACGCGGCGAATTTGTACGCGGATGGGATGACGGACGCGGTGTTGATGCGGGGCGCGCTCTAATGTCAGCGCAGGGGGATGCAATTAGAAACATCACAGGTAGCCTGTTTTATGGCTACGACGCAGATGTAAGAGTGAAAGCAGACTCATCATCTGGTGCGCTGTATTACGACACAAGTGAAAAATTGCACGACAGAGATAGCTTTTTGAGCGTGACGACTGGAGACGCTAACGCATGGTACCCATCACAATTAGATGCATCCCGAGTAGTTCCCACAGCATCCGAAAATCGCCCGCGCAACATCGCATTTAACTACATCGTGAGAGCAGCATAATGAGCAACTATTCAACACAAATCAAAAACGCAGAACTGAACGAACGTGGGCTGGCAATCAATTCAGGCTGGATTACGGTTTATCACGTTAATCCGGTTACGCGGGAATATCAGAGCGCCAGCTATGAATATGTTATGCAAGGTGTTGGCCTGCCAGCCGACAGCTACGCCGATGAACCGCAATTGCCGCCCGTTGGTCAGGCACTACGCCGCAGTGCTGACGGTAAGGCGTGGGAGCAGGTGCCAGACTATCGTGGTCAAACCGTTTACAGCACGGAAACACGCCAGCCGCAGACTGTTAGCCAATTTGGCGAATTGCCGGAAGGTGTCACGTTGCTGAAACCTGCAACGGAATTCGACAAATGGAACGGGAAAAAGTGGCTGATCGACAAGGCCGCACAAGCCGCTGCCGCGCTCAAATCCGCACAACAAGAGTTGGCAACGCGCAAAGCCGCTGCCACGTCGCGCATCAATGAACTGACTTATGCCGTTAACCTTGATATTGCTACCGATGAAGAGAAGGCCGCACTCACTGAATGGCAGAAATACGCTGTATTGTTGAGTCGTATCGATGTGAACGCGGCGAAAATCGATTGGCCGGAGGCACCGCAGTAATGTGGCGCATCGCGGATATCCGCTTTCCTGCTGACATGACAGCCATCAACTGCGCTATCGTGCCGGTGCATCCGTGGGTGTACGGCGTCGGCCAGAAAGCGGGGGCGGGGAATTATCTTAGCCCCGCCAACGCGGTGGCGTATCTGGCCAGCCGGTTGCAGGCCGCAGCCGGTGAAACCGCCGTTACGGTGTTCATGGTCAGCGGCACCGCGCAGGCGGATTTTATGCAGCAACTGGAGCGGCTGACCCGCGTATTTCCGGCACCGGCATTTACGCAGGTTGCTCGCATGGCCAACGCGGCGGCAGCGCTGGACAGGGTAAAAATGCAGTTGCCCGCCAAAAGCCAGGCGCTGCCCGCAGTGGTGCCGCTGTCAGTGTCAACCAGCCGTCAGGCGCTGAACGCCCAGCGAATTGCTGAAGCACAGACAGAAGCGGCGGTGTCGGCCAGCGCTGACGGCATCAAAAGCCAGTTGGCCAGCTTTGCCGCAGAAAGAGGCACGATGCTGGCGACAATCAGTCAGGGTTTATGTGAATTACAGCAGGGGAGCGCCCGCGCCTGGGTGTTTACAGGAAAAGGACACAGCAGCGTGATCGCGGCTGAATTGGTGAAAAATATCCCGCAGCCATCTGCCGTGTACACGGCGGCGATGATGTTTGTCGGGGATTCACTGGATGCACTGGAAGGCATGATCCATGAGCCAGATAATTACACTCGCCCTTGATGGCGAAGCTATTCCGCTAAAAAGCCTCACCGTTACCCCGTCTATGCAGTTTCAGGATCAAGATCAGTCTGGCCAAACGTCGAGTACAACCAACGCCGAACAGGGGATTAAACCCAAAGAACTGCGCGTGTCCGGCATTATTCCGTTTACCGAGGCGAAAGTATTAACGCGGCTGTGGGCGCTGGCCGAGGCAAAAGAGGGCGGCAAGCTGAAACGCTATCGTGTGGCCAACCACACGGCGCAGGCGATTAATTTCCGGCTGGCCACGTTTACCGGTTCGATTGATGCGCCAAAGCAGGACGGCAAACAGGCGTGGCTGGTCACGTTTACCCTGCGTGAGCATGTCAGCGTGGCGGAAAAGCGCGATGCTCGCGCCGGTGGTAAAACCGACGCCAAAAAACAAACGCCAGGCGCGAAAGGTGGCAGCGGTTCAGCGGCAGAAAGCGACGAGCAATTAAGCTGGTTTGAACGCACCGTGCTGAAACCGGTTAATGATTCGTTAGGGGGTAGCGAAGGATGAAACCCGTTAAACGGCTGATGCTGTCCGGTGATGATGTTCATCTGGTCAGCGTTAATATGGTGCTGGAACTGAACGCCTGCGGGCGCGGTTTCATCACGGCAGAAACCGATACGGATTACACTGGTAAAGTGGTGCGGCTGGATGCGGGCTACACGGACAGTGTTTTTCGCTGGTTTACGGGGTACGTTGAGCGATCGCAACCGGCAGAGAACGGCTATCAGCGGCTGTTTGTGCGTGAACTGGCGGGCATATTCGAACGAATGTGGCCGTGCTCGTTTCAGCATCCTACGTTAAAACAGCTTGCTGCCTGGCTGGAAGAAAACAGCGGGCTAACGGTGCATCTGCCGGATGCGCTGTATGTGACGACGCCGATCCCTCATTTTACGCACAGCGGCACCGGTTATCAGTTGCTGGCCAATATCGGCGCGGCGTTCGGTATTGATGATTATGTCTGGCAACCGTTGCCGGATGGCGGGCTATACGTGGGGAACTGGGCGCACTCGATGTTTGCTGAAAAGCCCGTTGATATTCCCGCAGAATTCAGCAAAAGCCAGGCGGCGGGCAATAGCATGACTTTGCCTCTGGTTCCGTCTGTTCGCCCTGGCGTAATGGTGAATGGCCAGCGCCTGAAATCGGTCAGGCTGGAAAATGACGATATGGCCATTGCGTGGGAGCCGGTCAGCGTGGCAACCGGCAAACGGGCAGCGACAACCCCCGCACAGCGTCAGATTGATGCGGCGTACCCTGAGTTATCCGCTGGTCTGCATCTGCCGAAGTTTGCCCGCGTGGAAGCGCCCGCAGAATCTGTCACCAGCGGTGATATTGCCGATCCGTTTCGTCCGCGCTATGCCGTGGATGTGCAACTGCTGGACGCTGACGGCAATCCAGCCAAAGACACGCCCATTTACCCCGCTGTGCCGCTGCCGGTGCCAATGGCGGGCGGTGAATCGGGCATGTTTCAGTTTCCGCCTGCGGGAACGCTGGTAGAAATCGGGTTTACTGAGGGGCGTCCGGATAAGCCGTTTGTACGGCAGACGCTGGCGCAAGGGCATAGCCTGCCGGATGTTAAGCCAGGCGAACAGCTACAGCAGCAGCGGGCGGAGGTATCGCAACGCGTGACGGTGGCGGGGGACTGGGTACGGCAGACCGACCAGGCGATCAATGAATCCTCTATGCGCCGTGTGGTAACCGCAGACGACGAGCAGCGCACCATCGTGACCAGAGAAACGACGATACAGGCGACGGACAAAACCCGCGTGTTAGGCACAGCCACGTTGCTGGCCGGTGCGATTGTGCAGATAGCGGAAGGGGATTACAGCCTGGCGACGCAGGCGGGCTATGTGGCCAGCGTCGGCAAATCGGCAACGATAGACATTGGCCAAAGCCTGATGGAGAAAATCGGGCAAATCCGTAGCAGCATAGCCGGAGCGCGTCAGGATATTATCGCACCAGTGGTGTGGGTGGGAAGCCAGCAGATTAACGTCATGCAACTGATGTTGGACACGCTGGACGTGGTGCAGGAGCTGGCAGCGCAAACGGCCGCACATACCCACACGAACACCGGCACACCGCTTAACGCCGCCGCTATCGCGGCAACCGGTACTGAGTCAGGTGCATTGCAGACGAAATACAGGCCGGTGATTGGGACGTGATAACACATTGATCGACACAACCGATCAATAACGCATAATCGATCTGTATAAACGTTTATAAAATAAACACACCCAATGTCATTATGTGATTGGATTTCAAACAATAATGATGACACCAGGGAAAGCCAAGCCCGCCGTGCGTGGGCTTTTTTACGCCTATAGAAAACCGAACTGACAACCCCCGAGCTAAAACGCCCTCAAACGTCCCGTACTGCCCTTACTCCATTGATGCACTCATGACATGTCATTCAACCCGATATCCTCACCACGTCCCGCAAGCGCAACCAGCGCACGCACAAAATGAACACCCGCATGACAAAATCGGCGCTACACCGCACCCGCCTGCGGTTTTCGGATCGTAAATATTTTTCAGTTTTATTTTTCTACAAACGGGTATGCCAGCCAGCGCCGCTGCTGGGGTTCCGGTGAAAGTCTCAAACTGAAAAGATTGAAAGGAATTTCAGGTTTTTTCAGTTTTGAGGATCTAAAAAGGATCGGCGATAAATCATAACAATCAGATATTAAAAGGGATTTTTTATTTTACGTGGGTTGGATGGATCAAATTTGGCGCATGAGCGCAAGAAAATAAAAACCCGCAAAGCCAGAACTGGCGCGGGTTTCAGAGGTGATTAGCTTAATACAGGAACTGAAAAAATATAGCCTTACTTTTCGCTGGGGGCTGACAATTTTTTAATCGCCCTCTCAGCGGCAGCCATCGAAATGTCATTAACTAATTTCTCAAGTTCTTCAGCTTTGTAAAATTTAAGCAAATGACCAAAACCGCCTGGTAAACCAGAGTCAGTTGGTTCTACCGTTCCGCCATTCACAGCTAGTGATAGCTCAACTGCGGCGACGATCTCTGCATTGATTGAACGCTTGTTTTTTTCCGCTAAAGCAGTGATCTGCTCTTTCAGTTCAGGCGGCATTCGCAAATTGAACACGGGGCTTGTTCTAGACATCTCTTTACCTCAACGGGATTCGTATTGACATAATACTACCGTGGGGCTACATTGCAAGTGACCCCGCCGTGGGGTCACTAACTTAACGAGTATTATAAACAGTGAAGCCCCAACTGCGCTAACAGTCAGGGCTTCGGTTTTGTCCAATCCCCAGCAAGGAATATAGACATGCACAATGTAGCAAAAACGGAACTGGTATTCCATGAAACCGCATTCATCCCTACCAGAAGAAACGGCCAGATATGGTTTACGGCTTCCGATCTGGCTAGGGCGCTTCAATACGCCAATGTGAAATCTATTACTAATCTGTATAACCAGAATTCAGATGAATTTTCGGCGGGAATGTCATTGGTCATTGATTCAGTGACCAATGGTATAAACGACTCATCGCGAAAAATGAAAATTCGCATATTCTCACTACGAGGTGCTCACCTGCTGGCTATGTTCGCCAGAACGCCAGTAGCAAAAGAATTTAGGCGATGGGTATTGGATATTTTGGATCGTGAAAGTAAGACAAGGGCCATTTCAGGCAAGGGGCGATTGAAAGTTTCTTGCCCATGCTGTGGGAAGCCAGCAAGTGTTTTAAGTACGTGTTATTTAAATCGCCACCGTACAGAAGTAATCGCGATATGTGATAAAGAAACCTGCCCTACGCAGGCATTTAAATCAGAACTGTCATTCTCCCATTATACCGAGAGTAGAAGGGGGGAAGGGGACATAGACAGCTTCATTCAATCTTTATCACATCAGCAAAAGCAGCAGCTTACCCGCCTGCTTATAAGGTCTGCCTGAAACCTAGGGGGACAAAAAGGGGACAGTGACCACAATTAACAAAAAAGCCACCTTGCGAAAGGTGGCTTAATTATATGATTTTAAAGCTAAAATTTGGTGGCCCCTGCTGGACTTGAACCAGCGACCAAGCGATTATGAGTCGCCTGCTCTAACCACTGAGCTAAGGGGCCGAATGGGCGGTGATTATACGGTAATGTGTGGGGGAAGGTCTATAGCCGATCTACCGGGTGGTGATTTTATACTCAAGATAGCTTGTTGTTATTCTTATCAGAATTTACGATAGGCGCAGTCAACGGCAGTAGGGAAAGACATGATTACCGATATTCTGGCAACGGATCTTCAGGTTGTTTTTTGTGGCATTAACCCTGGGCTGTCGACGGCTCATCACGGTTACCACTTTGCTAATCCCAGTAATCGCTTCTGGAAGGTGATTCATCAGGCGGGCTTTACCGAACGTTTGCTGACACCTGCGGAAGAACAGCATCTGCTGGATACCGGATGCGGCATCACCATGCTGGTGGATCGCCCAACGGTTGAGGCAACCGAGCTGGGGCGGGATGAATTGCTGCAAGGCGGAAATGCGATTGTTGAGAAGATGACGTGCTATCAACCGCGTGCGCTGGCCGTGTTGGGGAAGCAGGCGTTCAGTCAGGCGTTTGGTCTCAAAAAGGTTTCATGGGGGCGTCAGGAGCGGCGTATCGGTGAGACGCAGGTTTGGGTGTTGCCGAACCCTAGCGGGCTGAATCGTGCGACGTTAGAGTCGCTGGTGGCGTCGTATCAGGAGCTACATCAGGCATTGCAGGATAACGTATAATCGTATGCTGAGTATTCTGACAGGTAAAAAATAACCCCGGCGAACCGGGGTTATGTAGAGATAACGTTATTGAGCGTGGATTAGCCGAGGAATGAATTAATCATCCAGGAAGCTACGCAGCACTTCAGAACGGCTTGGGTGACGCAGTTTACGCAGCGCTTTCGCTTCGATCTGACGGATACGCTCACGCGTAACATCAAACTGTTTGCCGACTTCTTCCAGCGTATGGTCGGTGTTCATATCGATACCGAAACGCATGCGCAGGACTTTCGCTTCACGTGCAGTCAAGCCAGCCAGTACGTCGTGTGTCGCCGAACGCAGGCTTTCCGATGTAGCGGAATCCAGCGGCAGCTCCAGCGTCGTATCTTCGATGAAATCGCCCAGATGTGAATCTTCATCATCACCAATCGGGGTTTCCATTGAAATCGGCTCTTTCGCGATTTTCAGCACTTTACGGATCTTGTCTTCCGGCATCAGCATACGTTCAGCCAGCTCTTCCGGCGTCGGCTCGCGACCCATTTCCTGCAACATCTGACGAGAGATACGGTTCAGCTTGTTGATCGTCTCAATCATGTGTACCGGAATACGGATAGTACGCGCCTGATCGGCGATAGAACGGGTGATCGCCTGACGAATCCACCAGGTCGCATAGGTCGAGAATTTGTAACCACGGCGATATTCGAACTTATCTACCGCTTTCATCAGACCGATGTTGCCTTCCTGAATCAGGTCGAGGAACTGCAAACCACGGTTGGTGTATTTCTTCGCGATAGAAATAACCAGACGCAGGTTGGCTTCCACCATTTCTTTCTTGGCGCGGCGTGCTTTTGCTTCGCCAATCGACATACGGCGGTTGATGTCTTTAACCTGCTCGATCGTCAGACCCGTCTCTTCTTCGATCTGCTGCAATTTTTGCAGGCTGCGGGTGACATCTTCTTCAACATCATTCAGCTTTTCAGACCAAGGTTTGCCCATTGCGACTGCTGCGGCAAACCAGGTGTTGTTGGTTTCATTGCCAGTGAACATGGTGACGAAGTTTTTCTTCGGCATTTTGCACTGTTCAACGCACAGTTTGATGATCAAACGTTCCTGAGTACGGACGCGATCCATCATGGAACGCATGCTGTTAACCAGGAAATCGAACTGTTTCGGCACCAGACGGAACTGTTTGAACACTTCAGACAGGTTCAGGATTTCCTGTGCTGCCAGCGCATGACTGCGGCCGTGTTCTTTGATTACCTGACGGGTCGTCTCGTATTGCTCACGCAGTTCGGTGAACTTTTCACGCGCCAGTTCAGGATCGATACTGTTGTCGTCTTCTTCTTCCTCGTCGTCTTCTTCCTCGTCGTCATCGTCCATTTCTTCGCTCGAAAGCTCAGAACCAACGTGAGTCGCGGTAGGGGCGATGTCCTCTTCCGCATTAGGATCAACGAAGCCGGTGATCAGATCGGACAGACGGCTTTCGCCCGCTTCGACGCGATCGTATTGTTCTAACAGGTAGGTAATAGCCTCAGGATACTCGGCAACAGAGCACTGAACCTGGTTGATACCATCTTCAATACGTTTGGCGATATCGATCTCGCCTTCACGTGTTAACAGTTCAACGGTACCCATTTCACGCATGTACATGCGAACCGGATCGGTAGTACGGCCAATTTCCGATTCAACACTGGATAGAACCTGCGCAGCAGCCTCTGCCGCATCTTCATCGGCATCATTGGTGTTTTCGGCCAGCAATAGATCGTCAGCATCCGGTGCTTCTTCCATCACCTGGATGCCCATGTCGTTAATCATCTGGATGATATCTTCGATCTGATCCGAGTCGATGATATCTTCCGGCAGATGGTCATTGACCTCAGCATAGGTCAGGTAGCCTTGCTCCTTACCACGGGTGACAAGCAGCTTCAGCTGTGACTGCGGGTTTTGCTCCATAAGACGGTATCCACACTTCAGAGTATTTGGGTTGGTGTCGGTCAGCGTAGTTCGCTAACAATAGCATTAGGGGTATTTTTATTATCGCCGCAGCCCCTGTAGCGGCTCTTTGCAGGGCTCGACCCTGCTATTTATCGGCAATTAAGCCTCTGTATCAGTGTTTTCTGGTCAACGCCAGTTGCAACGACCAAAGCTCTTTTTTTTCTTTGGCGTTGAGCCCATGCGTTCTGTCACGGGCTATCAATGTTTCTTGTCGCTGTTTCAACAGCTGATCGTAGAGCTCTGCCAGACTGATTCTGAACTTCTCGTCGAGCTCTTCCTCTACGATCATATGGTTCCATGAAGCCATGGTTTCAAGCTGTTTACGGTATTTGCTGTCGCGATATTTTTCCAACAGCAGGCCCATATTCATTCCTGGGCTGGCGTTGCAGGTTTTCACCAAATCCTGAAACAGCGATAAACCAGCCACTTTGTCTTCTTCAATGCCTTCCAGCGCGAGGTCAGGAACCTCTGTCGCCAGTCTTGGGTTTTGTACTAAAAGTCCTACAAGTATACGCATAGTTGTGACTTTTAGTTGCGGTGGCTGGTAGGATTGAGTCTGCTCAGCCACTTTGGGTAGCAGTCTGTCCAACTGGCTGTCGTCCAAAATCCCTAGTTTGTTACCGAGCTGCTGGCGTAAATACAGCCGCAGTGTTTCTCCCGGCACCTGGCCTATCAGCGGCAGCACCAGCGTGCTGAGCTTGGTTCTGCCATCGGGTGAACTCATATCCACCTGCTGTTGCAGCGTCTCGAACAGGAACTGCGACAGTGGCAGAGCCTGTTCCATGCGCTGTTCAAAGACGGCCTTGCCTTCTTTACGCACCAGTGTATCGGGGTCTTCACCGTCCGGCAGGAACATAAAGCGTAGCTGACGACCATCGTTCAAATAGGGTAGCGCAGTTTCCAGCGCGCGCCATGCCGCTTCGCGTCCGGCACGGTCTCCGTCGTAACAACACACCACCTGGTCTGTAGCACGAAATAGTAACTGAATATGATCGGCGGTCGTGGACGTCCCCAACGAGGCCACCGCATAATCAATACCAAACTGCGCCAGTGCCACCACATCCATATAGCCCTCAACAACCAAGAGTCGCTTGAGATCGGTGTGGCTCTGCTGCGCTTCATACAGGCCGTATAATTGGCGACCTTTATGAAAAATCTCTGTTTCCGGCGAGTTGAGATACTTTGGTGTACCGTCGCCTAATACCCGTCCGCCAAAGGCAATCACTCGACCCCGTTTGTCGCGGATAGGGAACATGACGCGCTCACGGAAACGGTCATACGTTCTGCCCTGATCGTTAGTCACCAGCATGCCGGCATCGTTCAATGTGCTACGGTCGTCATTATTTCGACCAAAGCGTTTTAGAACGTTATCCCAACCGGGCGGTGCGAAGCCAATTGCAAAATGGCTGATGACATCTGCGCTTAAGCCGCGCTGTTGCAGGTACTGTAACGCTGGCGTACCAACCGACTGTGTGAGCGCTTGCTGGTAAAACCCGCTCAGCTGCCCCATCAATTCGTACAGACTTTGCCGTTGGTGTCGCTCTAACTGAGTTGGGCCAGTGCCAGTTTCATAAGGCACTTCGAGGCCGTATTGGGTGGCCAGTTCTTCAATAGTTTCAACGAATTCGAGGCGATCGTAATTCATCAAAAAGTCAATGGCGTTGCCATGTGCGCCACAACCAAAACAGTGATAGAACTGTTTGTCACCATTTACGGTGAATGAGGGGGTTTTTTCGTGATGGAATGGACAACACGCATGGTAGTTTTTGCCCTGCTTTTTCAGTTTGACGCGCGCGTCAATGAGATCGACGATGTCGGTGCGAGCCAGCAGGTCATTAATAAATACGCGTGGGATTCGTCCAGCCATAAGCCCCTGGTGTATACCTTCTGTAACGTGGTTACATCGGATATAGCTTATAAACGACAACAAGCCGCGCTTCCTTTCGGAAAGCACGGCCTTCGTATGCAACTGCTAAGTCTGCGGATTAATCACGCGTAGGAGGGAAGCCCTCCTGAAAATTAATACAGACGAGTGCGGCGTGCGTTTTCTCGAGCCAATTTCTTCGCGTGACGTTTCACTGCAGAAGCTTTAGCGCGCTTACGTTCGGTCGTTGGTTTTTCATAAAACTCACGACGACGAACTTCAGCCAGAACGCCTGCTTTTTCACAGGAACGTTTGAAGCGACGCAGAGCTACGTCGAACGGCTCGTTTTCACGTACTTTAATTACCGGCATGTGCCTCTCACCTCAATAAATTCGGTTTGCCGCTGGCCTTGTGCCAGCCTTTTCAAAATGGTGCGGAATTCTACTGCAAACGTGACGCCTTTGTAAAGCATTGCGGTGATCATAAAACGCGCAACCAAGGCCAGCGCAGAAATCAGGCCGCTTATGGTAGACTATCCACAGTTTGAAGCAAGTGGCATTTAACGCGTGCTTGTATCGTCATCAAGGTAGGAACAGTAATGCGCGTATTGGGTATCGAAACATCCTGTGATGAAACTGGTGTGGCCATTTATGACACAACAACTGGTTTGCTCGCTGATCAATTATACAGCCAGGTCAAATTGCATGCTGACTACGGTGGCGTAGTGCCTGAGCTTGCCTCACGTGACCACGTGCGTAAAACGGTGCCGTTAATTCAGGCAGCCTTGCGTGAAGCCGGGTTACAGGCCGGTGATATTGATGGCGTGGCTTATACCGCCGGGCCTGGCTTAGTTGGCGCATTATTGGTGGGCGCGACGGTTGGTCGTGCTCTTGCCTTCGCTTGGGGCGTTCCGGCGATTCCTGTGCACCACATGGAAGGGCATTTGCTGGCACCCATGTTGGAAGATAACCCTCCAGCATTTCCTTTCGTCGCGTTGCTGGTTTCTGGCGGTCATACGCAGCTCATCAGCGTGACGGGTATTGGCGAATACCGTTTGCTGGGTGAATCGGTTGACGATGCTGCGGGTGAAGCGTTTGATAAAACCGCCAAATTACTGGGATTGGATTATCCGGGGGGGCCAATGCTGTCGAAAATGGCGCAGGCGGGCGATCCCCATCGCTTTACGTTCCCACGCCCGATGACCGATCGGCCGGGATTAGATTTCAGCTTCTCTGGGCTAAAAACGTTTGCTGCTAATACGATTCGTAGCAATGGCGATGACGATCAAACGCGTGCCGACATTGCACGTGCGTTTGAAGATGCCGTCGTGGATACGCTGGCCATCAAATGTCGTCGTGCGCTGGATGAAACGGGCTTTAAACGACTGGTCATGGCAGGAGGCGTCAGTGCAAACCGGACGCTGCGCCAGCGTCTAGGTGAGGTGATGGCGAAACGCGGTGGTGAAGTGTTTTATGCGCGTCCCGAGTTTTGCACGGATAACGGCGCGATGATTGCCTATGCGGGCAGCGTTCGCCTAGTTCACGGCGCTAGCCAGACGCTTGGCGTCTCTGTTCGACCACGTTGGCCGTTGGCGGAATTGCCCGCGGTGTGAGCGTTCGGGCGATAATCACTACGTGTAGCAGGCCTACACGTAGTAAAAAGTGGCACCAGACGAGCGGATTACAGCTCTTGTTCGAATAACACCAGAATTGCTTCGTAAAGTTGTTTGACGCTGAAGCCTCTGGCTGGCGTGGTGAAGATGGTGTCATCACCCGCGATGGTGCCAAGAATACCTTCAGATTTCCCAAGTGAATCTAGCAGGCGGGCGATGAGCTGCGCGGCTCCTGGGCTGGTATGGATCACGATGACAGCGTCGTTGTAGTCCACGTCCAACACCAGGTTCTTTAGCGGGCTGGACGTAGTAGGGACACCGAGCTCGGCTGGAAGACAATACACCATCTCCATTTTTGCATTGCGCGTGCGCACTGCGCCAAATTTCGTTAGCATGCGCGACACTTTGGATTGGTTGATGTTTTCAAATCCTTCATCTTGCAATGCCTGAACAATTTCACTTTGTGAACTGAACTTCTCTTCCTTTAACAGCGCTTTGAACGCTTTAACGAGGTCTTCTTGTTTTGTCGAATTTCGCATTCTGCACCGGATTAATTGTTATGGTTAATCTTTCTATTATGCAGTTGTGTGAATTTTTATGCAATTAAATTGCGTATAATTCCAGTCGATTTCCCCAGATATGCGCTAGTTGCTGTTTTCAAAAAAATTGAGCCTCCCGGTAGTCCGAAAAATGCGTCCTTCGTCACATAAAAGTAAATCAAATGTTATCAGAATGATGTTGTTTGGATGCCACTGATCGGTGTACTGTAGCGCACTGGTTAAACGCACGTGAATGAATACCACGTTATAGCTCAATAGCTTATTAACTTTACTTACCTTTCAAACGAATGGCTGTTTTTGATTTATTATTAGAGACATAGCGTATCTTTATCTCTCATGTTATTTGCAGAAAGATAAGTAGACTAATTTTATCTTTATTTTTTACATTCTGTTTATAACCAAATGAATTCACGGCACTTTTTTATTTTACGATAATAAGGAGTTTAGGATGAAAGTTGCAGTTCTCGGAGCAGCAGGTGGTATCGGTCAGGCACTCGCACTCCTCCTCAAAACCCAGCTTCCTTCAGGTTCAGAACTATCCCTTTACGATATTGCTCCGGTAACACCGGGTGTTGCTGTCGATCTGAGCCATATTCCTACAGCAGTGAAGATCAAAGGCTATAGCGGTGAAGACGCTAAACCGGCACTTGCCGGTGCGGATATTGTGCTGATTTCTGCCGGTGTGGCACGCAAACCTGGTATGGATCGTTCCGATCTGTTCAACGTCAACGCAGGTATTGTGCGTAACTTGGTTGAACAAATTGCAGTTACCTGCCCGAAAGCCTGCATCGGTATCATTACTAACCCGGTGAACACGACCGTCGCTATCGCGGCCGAAGTGCTGAAAAAAGCCGGCGTGTATGACAAAAACAAACTGTTCGGTGTAACCACGCTGGATATCATCCGTTCCAACACGTTTGTTGCTGAGTTGAAAGGCAAACAGCCGCAGGATATTAACGTGCCAGTTATCGGCGGACACTCTGGTGTGACGATTCTGCCTCTGCTCTCTCAGGTTCCTGGTATCAGCTTCAGTGAGCAAGAAGTGGCCGATCTGACCAAGCGTATCCAGAATGCGGGCACCGAAGTTGTTGAAGCCAAAGCAGGTGGTGGATCGGCAACGCTGTCTATGGGGCAGGCTGCGGCGCGTTTTGGTTTGTCTCTGGTTCGTGCGCTGCAAGGCGAAAGCGGTGTGGTGGAATGTGCGTATGTTGAGAGTGATGGCAAGCATGCCCGCTTCTTCGCTCAGCCGATTCTGTTAGGTAAAGATGGCGTCGCCGAGCGTAAAGACATTGGCGCATTAAGTGCGTTTGAGCAAAATGCACTGAACAGCATGCTGGATACGCTGAAGCAGGATATTGAGCTAGGCGAGACGTTCATCAAGAATTAATTACCCGTCATACTTCAAGCTGCATGTGCGTTGGCTTTCCTCGCTCGCCCCAGTCACTTACTTATGTAAGCTCCTGGGGACTCTCTGCGTCGCCGCCTTCCTGCAACTCGAATTATTTAGGGTATTATTGAATGTTAATAATACGCAGAATAAAAAGCCGGAGATGTCGATCTCCGGCTTTTCTTTTTTAATCGGGGCGGATGAGTTTTTTTCTATCGATAAGCTCATTGGTTTCTGGATTGTAATATCGGCTGGGCCAAATCTCTGATGGGTGAATACTTAGCGCATCGGCGATAAGCCATTCCCCTTTGGGCCAAGGGCGTGATAATGCGTTAGCTAGTGTAGATGAGCTTAATCCGGCCGCTCGCGATACTGCCGCCAGCGTCGTATTTTTCTTGCGCAGTGCAGCAATGATATCAGCAGGATGCCAGTCTTGTTTCCTTAAAATCATAATCCTTCCCTTATTTGCTATAAGACGACTGTAGATTAGTGGTATAAATAACGGATGTTAGTTATATGCCGAGCTAACATGACATTATTATTTGGAAATAATATAGCATTAATTTTCCTTAAAATTCTCAATTAATTTCCAAAATAAATGCGTTTTTGTTAGGGATGGCACTATCAGGATGAAAGGCAATGAAAAAAGAGTGGTTTGCTACCAGCGAATTGGTTGGAGTCGGCGGCCTTCCGAAATCAAGACAAGGATTGAATAAGCGCGCCCGCGAAGATGGATGGGAGAAACGTCGCCGTAAAGGCGTCCAGGGAAGGGGAGTGGAGTACTCAATTAACAGCTTGCCGGAGACGGTAAGAAAGTCCCTATTACTCGAAATCGAGCCTTCCGCCTACTCGGCGAGACAGCCTGCGGCACTGGCCGTATGGATGCAGATCTATCAGCAACTATCTGAAAAAGAAAGAGATGAATTAATTGCTTATATCCTACGGGTCGGGGTGTCTACTACGCTGAGCCAGTTGGGTATTACGCCATTAGATGGGGACGTTGTCTCATCTATAGAGATTGACTGACTTACCACTAATACGTGCTCTGATCGCTAATCTTAGCGATAGAGAAGAGTCTGGGGTGTCTTTTGTTTTGTCGCATTGTTCTGGCCGCTATGTTGTGGCATTGCGCTGGATTTAATCATTTCTTCTATTACTTAGGTGTGTCGATAACGCGTAAAAGTTAGCGGTTTAGGTAATTATAGTCTATTATATGGAAACTTTTGGGCGAGTTGACGTAATGCCTGTTCAAAACAAACAAGGGAGTGACGAGTATGGACAAAGAATGGTTTGCAACAAGTGAGCTGGTCGGCGTAGGTGGATTGCCTAAGTCACCGCAGGGGCTGAACAAACGAGCACGAGACGACGGTTGGGAAAAGCGCCGACGGAAAGGGGTTCAAGGGCGTGGCGTCGAATACTCTATTCGCAGTTTGCCGAATGAAGTCAGAAACTCTTTGCTGGTGAAAGAGAATCCGCCAACAGAATATTATCGTATCGATAATGAGCCGACCCTGCTGTCATCATGGGTGCATATTTTCCATCAGCTATCCGTTGATGAACGTGCCCAACTGATTAATTTCATCTTGCGTGAAGGCACAATAGCAATGTTGTCTCGATTGGATGATGCCACCATCGATCAAACTGCCTAATTTGTTGAGCGAGTAGCGCTGCAAGGCAGCGCTACTTAGACTGAATCAATATTTTTGCCAGGAAAAATCTAACACCACGTTAGAAATCGCGCTGTACGGCTAAGTGGGCAAGTCCTTCAAGTGCCACACGGTATGGCGTGTCTGGTAGTAACTGTAGCGCACTGATCGCCTTATCCGCCTCTTCTTCTGCACGCTGGCGTGTATAATCGAGTGAACCGCATTGCTGCATTGCAGCCAGAACCGGTTCCAGCAGATGGCGCCCGTTTCCTTCTTCAATCGCAGTGCGAATCAGCGAGCTCTGTTCTGCATTACCATTACGCATGGCGTGCAGCAGCGGCAGCGTTGGTTTGCCTTCATTAAGGTCATCGCCTGTGTTTTTGCCTAGCGTTTTGCCGTCTGCACTGTAATCTAGCAAATCGTCAATTAATTGGAATGCAGTGCCTAGATAGCGACCGTAGTCCTGAAGTGCTTTTTCTTGCTCTGGCGTCGCGCCTGCAAGGATAGAGGATGACTGCGCTGCGGCTTCAAATAAACGTGCCGTTTTGCTGTAAATGACGCGCATGTAACTCTCTTCTGTGATATCCGGGTCGTTGCAATTCATTAACTGCAAGACTTCCCCTTCGGCAATCACGTTTACCGCTTCTGACATCAGCGCCAGCACACGTAACGATTCAAGGCTGGTCATCATCTGGAAGGCGCGGGTATAGATAAAATCTCCAACCAGCACGCTTGCCGCGTTGCCAAAGGCAGCATTGGCCGTTGCTTTACCCCGGCGCATGTCGGATTCGTCTACCACGTCATCATGCAGCAGCGTTGCGGTATGAATAAATTCGATCAGTGCGGCGACAGTGACATGTTTATTCCCGTCATAGGCAAGGGCTCTGGCTGCAAGCACCGCGATCATCGGACGTATCCGTTTTCCACCACCGCTGATGATGTAATGCCCAAGCTGGTTGATCAAAACGACGTCGGAATTCAGTTGTTCAAGAATGACTTTGTTAACAGCCGCCATATCCTGCGCGGTTAATGTTGTAATTTGTTCTAGATTCATGGTTTATGCCAACGTATGTCTTCAACACTGCCGTAAGATTGCTGTTGCATATCGGCAAGATGGAACTTATTAAGCAGATTGTACTTGAAAAATGAGAGAGATAAACGGCAGTTCATACGTTGTATTCTTTTTCTTCACATCCGTTGATTATGCACTTGTCATCCTCAGTATTTTTGCGTAGAATTCGCGCCCTATTATGAATATTTATAGCGCGCTCTGAAACCTATTAACGGGTGCGCGGAAAGCGGAGTTTTATATGTACGCAGTTTTCCAAAGTGGTGGTAAACAACACCGAGTAAGCGAAGGACAAACCGTTCGCTTGGAAAAGCTGGACATCGCAACTGGTGAAGCCGTTGAGTTTGACCAAGTTCTGATGGTTGCTAATGGTGAAGAAATCAAAATCGGCGTTCCTTTCGTCGATGGCGGTAAAATCAAAGCTGAAGTTGTTGCTCACGGTCGTGGCGAAAAAGTGAAGATCGTTAAGTTCCGTCGCCGTAAACACTACCGTAAGCAAGCAGGCCACCGTCAGTGGTTCACTGACGTGAAAATTACCGGCATCAGCGCTTAAGATTAGGAGAGCGGATTAAATGGCACACAAGAAAGCTGGCGGTTCAACCCGTAACGGTCGTGACTCTAACGCACAACGTCTGGGCGTAAAACGTTTTGGCGGCGAAAGTGTACTGGCTGGCAACATCATCGTTCGTCAACGTGGTACCAAATTCCACGCAGGAACTAACGTTGGTTGCGGGAAAGATCATACTCTGTTTGCTTTGACTGATGGTAAAGTTCAGTTTGAAGTTAAAGGCCCAAAAAACCGTAAATTTATCAGCATCGTTGCTGAATAATTTTTCGCGTTAGGTCTTACGGATTTAAGCCCCGCAATTCTTTGCGGGGCTTTTTACATTCTGATTCTGAGTAAACCACCTGGATAAGTATGAATACTAAACAGCAGATGGGTATCGGTCTTTGTCTGGCGCTTACCACGGCTGTTTGTTGGGGAGCGTTGCCGATAGCTATGAAACAGGTTCTGGTGGTGATGGAACCTTATACAATTGTTTGGTATCGCTTTCTTATCGCATCGATTGGGCTTGGCATTATTTTGTCATCCCGTAAGAAGTTACCCCCAATGCGGGTTTTCCGTCATCGGCGTTGGTGGGTTCTGCTGCTGATTGCTACGGCGGGACTGTTAGGCAATTTTGTTTTCTTTAGCTCATCCCTACAATATCTGAGCCCGACGGCGTCTCAGGTCATTGGACAGCTTTCCCCGGTTGGAATGATGTTCGCCAGCGTACTCATCCTGAAGGAAAAGATGCGTGGCACGCAGATCATTGGCGCGATCATGCTGATCTGTGGCCTAATTCTTTTCTTTAATACCAGTCTGATTGAGATTTTTACTCGGTTAACGGACTACACGCTGGGCGTATTGTTGGGCGTTTGCGCCTCGGCAGTATGGGTATCCTATGGTGTAGCGCAGAAAGTCCTGCTACGGCGTCTGACATCGCAGCAAATTCTGTTTCTGCTATATGTTCTATGTGTTGTCTTTATTACGCCTTTTGCCAAGCCCGATGTTATTTTTCAACTTAGTGGGTGGCAACTTATCTGCCTGTTATTCTGCGGTGCGAATACATTAATTGGGTATGGCGCGCTTGCGGAGGCGATGGCTCGCTGGCAGGCGTCGCAGGTTAGCGCGGTCATTACGTTAACACCGCTGTTTACGCTGTTGTTTTCCGATCTACTGGCGTTAGGGTGGCCGACTTTTTTTGCTGCGCCGGTGCTGAATTGGGTTGGTTATGTAGGAGCCTTTGTCGTGGTTGCTGGCGCTATGTTTTCCGCTATCGGGCATCGTTTTCTTCCTGGAAAAAAGGAACCCGTGCCACCATTGATGGCGCAAAAGTAGATTAAATAAGGTGTATTGCGGTGGGTTACAGGCGTTTTTTGACATACAGCATGCACTGTTTATTTTTAATACAGATGAAATTATTGGAGCAGGCAGGTACAATCCTGCTCCTTTGCTGGAATGCGTTCTGGTGCGTCAGTTTTTTAATGGTGGGTAAAAATATACTACCTACCGTAAAATCAAAAAGTTACGCCAAAGAGAACCAATAACAAGCCTAAAACACGTAGATATTCTCTATTGGTTTTTTGCGGAGAGAATCAATGAAGTTTGTAGATGAGGCCACAATTCTCGTTGTGGCGGGCGATGGCGGTAACGGTTGTGTTAGCTTTCGCCGTGAAAAATATATTCCTAACGGTGGCCCGGATGGTGGTGACGGCGGTGATGGCGGTGACGTTTATCTGCTGGCAGACGAAAACCTGAACACGCTGATCGACTATCGTTTTGAAAAATCCTTCCGCGCTGAGCGGGGGCAAAATGGACAAAGCCGCGACTGTACCGGTAAACGCGGTAAAGATATTACAATTAAAGTCCCTGTTGGTACCCGTGTTCTGGATCAGGGTACTGGCGAGGTGCTAGGTGATATGACGCGCCATCAGCAGAGTTTGATGGTGGCGAAAGGTGGCTGGCACGGTTTAGGTAACACGCGTTTTAAATCGTCCGTCAACCGTGCTCCCCGTCAGAAGACCAGCGGCACGAAAGGCGAAGAACGTGAACTGACGTTGGAGCTGCTGTTGTTAGCTGACGTGGGTATGCTTGGCTTACCTAACGCAGGTAAATCGACCTTTATCCGTGCTGTATCAGCGGCGAAGCCGAAAGTGGCCGACTATCCGTTTACCACGCTGGTACCTAGCTTGGGTGTGGTTCGTATGGATAGCGAGCAGAGTTTTGTTGTGGCAGATATTCCTGGGTTGATCGAAGGGGCATCCGACGGCGCCGGGCTGGGGATTCGTTTCCTGAAGCACCTTGAACGTTGCCGTGTACTGCTGCATTTGGTTGATCTGGCGCCGATCGATGAATCAGATCCGGTTGAAAATGCCAAAATCATTATCAACGAGTTAGAGCAGTATGGCGCTGGTTTGGCAGAAAAACCGCGTTGGCTGGTTTTCAATAAGGTTGACTTGATCGACAAGGCTGAAGCAGAACAACGTGCCAAAGAGATTGCGGCCGCGCTTGGTTGGGATGACAAATACTATCTGATTTCTGCGGCAAACCGTGAAGGCGTGACTCCACTTTGCTGGGATGTGATGAGCTTCCTGAAAGCCAACCCGAAAATAACGGCGATTGCCGAAAGTGCGCCGGAAAAAGTTGAGTTCATGTGGGATGACTATCACCGTGAACAACTGGCTGAAGTAGAAAAAGAAGCCGAAGAAGAGTGGGATGATGACTGGGACGATGAGGATGATGAAGGTGTTGAGATTATCTATCAAAAGTAATCCCTCCTTCTGTTAGTCGATTCTCGTCTATCGCGGCCTTATCCTGACAGGATAAGGCCGTATTCTTATGTTAGTTGCTCTGATAAATGTCTTTGTAGAGGCGGCTTTCAAATCTCACCAGAGGGACGCGACGTGCGCGCTGGTCTTCTGGCGGAACGGCATAGCCTGACAAGAACTGAACGAATGCCATACGCTGGCCGCTCGCGGTGGTAATGAAACCAGCCAGATTGTATACGCCCTGCAAGGCTCCTGTTTTAGCCGAAACCTTGCCATCAACGCCCGCTTCATGCAGGCCGCCACGATAACGTAACGTACCGTCATAGCCGGAAAGCGGAAGCATCGTGATATAATTCAGCTCATTATCGTGCTGCGCGATGTACTGTAATACTTGCATCATCGTTTCCGGTGAAATCAGGTTGTGTCGTGACAGGCCCGAACCGTCAACAACAATACTATTTCCTAAATCCACACCTGCTTTCTGACGCAGAATCTGGCGCACAGCATCTGCACCTGCACGCCACGTTCCCGGTACACTAAAACGTTCATGCCCAATGGTGCGAAAGACCGTGTCGGCAATCATGTTGTCGGATTTTTTTAGCATGATAGTGAGAAGATCATGCAGTGGCGCTGATTGCGTCTGGGCAAGCACGCTTCCCGCTGCACTTGGCTGTGTCTGTCGGCGCAGGCTGCCTTTAATGCGGATATCTGCCTGCTGTAATTCATCTTTAACGATCGCGCCGGCATAGCTGGCCCCATCCTGAATAGCGAATGCCAGTGGAAGGGGCTCTGTACGCTGAGTCAAACAGCCTGTGAGCGTAAAGCGATTTAATTCTCCAGGAACCACATCTAGTTCGCAGTATTGCGCATCGGAAGCGCCTTTCGCCAGCGTGCGCACCTCGCTGAACATTTGCACTGGATAATAGGATGCAACGCGGATGAATGCGTTATCACCCGCTTTAGGCGCACTGTAGAGCGAAACGGAAAAACAGTTACGATCGACAATAGCAGCCCCCGGCGGGGCGCTGAAACACTGTGTCATGTCGTTCCAAGGCCAGCCTGGTGCTTTATCGTGGCTAGCAAAAACGGAGGTATCGATCAGCACATCACCTGCGATTTCCCGTATTCCTCGTTTCCTTAATTCCTGCACCATATTCCGTATCTGCTGGCGTTTCAGGGTTGGGTCACCGCCAAACCGTACGATAAGGTTGCCGTTCAGAATTCCGCTGGTGACAGAGCCATGGCTTTCCATCGAGGTGATGAATCGATAATCTGGACCCAATTGTAGTAATGCAGCTAATGCGGTTATCACCTTTTGTGTACTGGCGGGAAGCGCCATTTGTTGGCTATTGAAGGCCATGCTGGGTGTTGTTGCGCCAACTTTCTGCACCAATAACGCCAAATTGGCGCCATCTGGCAGATATTGACGATGATCCTCAACAGAAGCTGCATTGGCATGCAGAACAAAAGCGCAGGCAAGTCCGGTAACAATCGATGAAAAACGCATAATCTCAGCTAAGAACGGGGTAACGTGTGGTCATACTACGGCGCAATAAGGTCTAAAGTAAACGATGACCCTCATTGAACTCTGGGGTAAAATACGTATCAAAATGCAAAACCGCTGCTAGCCTGGAAATTTTGTTCCGGGGCTGGTTGCTTTTGTTTTATGTCCAGTGAGGACTGGCACGTTGCAGAGACTCCGTCGCCTTTGATTTTTAGCGCGTCAGGATGACGATTATTTGAGTCTTACAGACTTTTTTAGAGGTATAGACATTATGAAACAATTTCCGATGACGTTGCGCGGTGCTGAAAAATTGCGCGAAGAGCTTGATCACCTGAAATCTGTGCGCCGGCCTGAAATTATTGCGGCGATTGCTGAAGCGCGTGAGCATGGCGATCTGAAAGAAAATGCAGAATATCATGCTGCACGTGAGCAACAGGGCTTTTGTGAAGGGCGTATTCAAGATATTGAAGCCAAACTGTCTAACGCACAGGTTATCGATGTCACGAAAATGGCCGCAAACAACGGGCGTGTTATTTTTGGTGCAACTGTGACGGTGATGAATCTGGATAACGATGAAGAGCAAACCTACCGGATTGTTGGCGATGACGAAGCGGATTTTAAGCAAAATCTGATTTCTGTTAACTCTCCCATCGCGCGTGGTCTGATCGGCAAAGAACAAGATGACGTTGTGGTCATTCGTACGCCGGGCGGCGATGTGGAATACGAAGTTCTGAAGGTCGAATATTTATAAATTTTGCCATATTGTTGATTAAAACAGCAAAAATTGTAAAGAAAAGAAAAAGGCCGCTTGCGGCCTTTTCTCTAACCGAGAGGCATGGCACCTTTCCGTTAAAACCGAGTATCCTGAAATAAAAAGTGTTATCGTGGTAACACAATTTTACGTTCTTTCGCAGGACGGTAGAGTACCAGCGTATGGCCAATAACTTGAACGTTAGCGGCGCCTGTTTCGCGAACAATCGCTTCAACAATCAAGGCCTTGGTTTCGCGATCTTCTGTCGCTACTTTTATCTTGATCAGTTCGTGATGCGATAATGCTTGTTCGATCTCAGCCAGAACACCTTCGGTGAGACCGTTATTGCCTAGCATGACAACCGGTTTTAACGGATGGGCCAAGCCTTTCAGGTGTTGTTTTTGTTTATTACTTAGGTTCATTGTCTTTTTTACTTAGGTTGGGATTGAAAACGGGTCATTCTACCGCCATCTCATGATTATAACCAATTTGACTGTTCTGATTGGTAATATGTGAGAAGTTTCTCCCCACCACGAGCGTGTTACTGAGAATAGTTGGAAAATCGATGGCGAATAAAAAGCGTTCTGCAAGTTCCAGTCGCTGGTTGCAGGAACACTTTAGCGATAAATATGTGCAGCAGGCCCAGAAAAAAGGGCTGCGCTCACGTGCTTGGTTTAAACTTGACGAAATACAGCAGGGCGACAAACTGTTTAAACCTGGCATGACGGTTGTAGATTTAGGCGCTGCACCGGGAGGCTGGTCGCAATATGTGGTCACGCAAATTGGTGGAAATGGTCGAATCATCGCGTGTGATATTTTACCGATGGACCCGATTGTTGGCGTCGATTTCCTGCAAGGGGACTTTCGTGATGAACAGGTCCTCAAAGCTTTGCTCGAAAGAGTTGGCGATAGCAAAGTTCAGGTGGTGATGTCTGACATGGCCCCTAACATGAGTGGTACACCAGCCGTTGATATTCCGAAGTCGATGTATCTGGTTGAATTAGCTCTTGGTATGTGTCGAGATGTATTAGCCCCAGGCGGAAGTTTCCTGGTGAAAGTGTTTCAGGGAGAAGGCTTTGATGAATACCTGCGGGAAATTCGCTCCCTGTTTACGAAGGTGAAAATTCGTAAACCAGACGCCTCACGTGCCCGGTCTCGTGAAGTGTATATTGTAGCGACAGGGCGCAAACTGTAGTACCCTAACGCTGTTTTTTAACACAGTTGTAATATGAGGTTAATCCCTTGAGTGACATGGCGAAAAACCTAATTCTCTGGTTAGTCATCGCAGTTGTGCTGATGTCTGTTTTCCAGAGCTTTGGGCCCAGCGAGTCGAATGGCCGTAGGGTGGATTATTCAACCTTCTTGACTGAAGTGAATCAGGATCAGGTCCGTGAAGCACGTATTAATGGGCGTGAGATCAGTGTTATCAAAAAAGACAGCAACAGATACACGACCTACATTCCTGTCAATGACCCCAAGCTACTGGATAACCTGCTAACGAAGAATGTGAAAGTCGTTGGTGAGCCACCGGAAGAACAGAGCCTGTTGGCATCTATTTTTATTTCCTGGTTCCCGATGCTGTTACTGATTGGCGTTTGGATCTTCTTCATGCGTCAAATGCAAGGCGGCGGTGGTAAAGGTGCCATGTCCTTCGGCAAGAGCAAAGCACGTATGTTGACTGAAGATCAGATCAAGACGACGTTTGCTGATGTAGCCGGTTGCGACGAAGCGAAGGAAGAGGTTAGCGAGCTGGTCGACTACCTGCGCGAACCTAGCCGTTTCCAGAAATTGGGCGGTAAAATTCCGAAGGGTATTCTGATGGTCGGCCCACCGGGAACGGGTAAAACGCTGCTAGCGAAAGCGATTGCTGGCGAAGCGAAAGTACCTTTCTTTACGATTTCTGGTTCTGACTTCGTTGAAATGTTTGTGGGTGTCGGGGCATCTCGTGTTCGTGACATGTTCGAACAAGCGAAGAAAGCCGCACCTTGTATCATTTTTATCGATGAAATTGATGCCGTTGGTCGCCAGCGTGGTGCTGGTTTGGGCGGTGGCCACGATGAACGTGAGCAGACGCTGAACCAAATGCTGGTTGAGATGGATGGCTTTGAAGGCAACGAAGGCATTATTGTCATCGCCGCGACGAACCGTCCCGATGTTCTGGACCCTGCCTTGCTGCGCCCAGGTCGTTTTGATCGCCAGGTTGTGGTTGGGTTGCCAGACGTTCGCGGTCGTGAACAGATTCTGAAAGTTCATATGCGTCGCGTACCGCTGTCTCCAGATATCGATGCGTCTGTTATCGCGCGTGGAACGCCAGGTTTCTCTGGTGCGGATTTGGCTAACCTGGTTAACGAAGCCGCATTGTTCTCCGCTCGTGGCAACAAACGTGTTGTTTCGATGGTCGAGTTCGAGAAAGCGAAAGACAAAATCATGATGGGCGCAGAGCGTCGTTCCATGGTAATGACTGAAAAGCAGAAAGAGTCGACGGCGTACCATGAAGCTGGGCATGCAATTATTGGTCGTCTGGTACCAGAGCACGATCCGGTACACAAAGTGACGATCATTCCACGTGGTCGTGCACTGGGTGTGACGTTCTTCCTGCCTGAAGGTGATGCGATTAGCGCCAGCCGTCAGAAGCTCGAAAGCCAGATCTCTACGCTGTACGGTGGTCGATTGGCTGAAGAAATTATTTACGGCGTGGAACATGTTTCGACCGGTGCGTCCAATGACATTAAAGTTGCGACGTCAATTGCTCGTAACATGGTGACGCAGTGGGGCTTCTCTGAAAAACTCGGTCCATTGCTCTATGCGGAAGAAGAGGGTGAAGTATTCCTCGGTCGTTCCGTCGCAAAAGCCAAGCATATGTCAGATGAAACGGCGCGTATCATCGATCAGGAAGTCAAATCTCTGGTTGAGCGTAACTATGTGCGTGCTCGTGAACTGCTGATGGCAAATATGGATATCCTTCACTCAATGAAAGATGCGTTGATGAAGTATGAAACCATTGATGCGCCCCAGATCGACGATCTGATGGGACGTAAGAAAGACGTACGCCCGCCAGCAGGTTGGGAGGCTTCTCGCTCCGATAACGATTCAGGCAATGGTGGCGGCACACCGAAAGCCCCTACGCCAGTGGATGAGCCGCATACTCCTAATTCAGGCAGCAATCCTGGTAATACGATGTCTGAGCAAGCGGACGACAAATAATTTGCCCGTGATAGACATCTGTAACGTTACGAAACCCCAGCCTATGCTGGGGTTTTTTACTGGGAATGCTCTTGAATCACATTACACGCTAACTACACCAGAATGCGGAGGTAAATCATGCAACTGGTTGCCAGAGACTCAACGCTGGATCTTTCCTGCCCACACATCATGGGCATTCTTAACGTCACGCCAGATTCTTTTTCCGATGGTGGCAAACACAATAAGCTTGATGCGGCGTTACTGCACGTTCAGGAGATGGTTACCGCTGGCGCGACCCTGATCGATATTGGCGGTGAATCAACGCGCCCTGGGGCGGATGAGGTCAGCACAGAAGAAGAGCTGGAACGTGTGGTGCCCGTGGTTGAAGCCATTGCTAGACGTTTTGACGTATGGATCTCGGTCGATACTTCAAAACCCGAGGTGATGACGGCGTCGGCACTGGCAGGCGCGCATCTGATTAATGATATTCGTGCTTTGCAAGAGCCCGGTGCTCTGGAAGCAGCAGCAGCAACAGGTTTGCCAGTGTGTCTGATGCACATGCAGGGTATGCCGAGAACCATGCAGCACAAACCGCATTATGATGACTTACTACAGGATATCGGAAATTTTTTTCAACAGCAGATTGAACGCTGCGTGAATGCCAACATTCCGAAAAGTAAGCTATTACTGGACCCTGGGTTTGGATTCGGTAAGAATCTTGCTCATAATTACGCGCTCCTGGCTCGTTTGAGCGAGTTACACCGCTTTGAGCTGCCTCTGCTAGTTGGCATGTCGAGGAAATCCATGATTGGACAACTCCTTAATGTGCCGCCAGCACAGCGTGTTCATGGTAGCGTCGCCTGCGCAGTCATTGCGGCAATGCAAGGAGCACAGATTATTCGCGTCCACGATGTTAAAGAAACGGCTGATGCCATGCGCATTGTTGAAGCCACCCTTTCTGCCAAGGAATAAAAACAAGATGAGTAACCGCAAATATTTTGGTACCGATGGTATACGTGGCAAGGTCGGCGATACGCCTATTACACCTGACTTTGTACTTAAATTGGGCTGGGCTGCTGGGAAAGTACTCGCGCGGCATGGTTCGCGTAAAATTATTATCGGCAAAGATACTCGTATCTCTGGCTATATGCTCGAATCCGCACTAGAAGCTGGGCTCGCAGCCGCGGGGCTGTCCGCTTCTTTTACTGGCCCGATGCCGACGCCTGCGGTTGCTTATCTCACCCGCACATTCCGTGCAGAAGCGGGTATCGTTATTTCTGCTTCTCACAACCCGTATTATGACAACGGCATTAAATTCTTCTCAATTGACGGCACCAAGCTGCCAGATGACGTAGAAGAAGCGATAGAAGCTGAACTGGAAAAACCACTGACGTGTGTTGAGTCCGCAGAGTTAGGCAAAGCCAGCAGGATTGTTGACGCTGCTGGGCGTTACATCGAGTTTTGTAAGGGGACGTTCCCGAGCGAACTGAGTCTCAATGGTTTAAAAATTGTCGTCGATTGCGCCAATGGCGCTACCTATCATATCGCCCCCAGCGTATTGCGTGAGCTTGGTGCTAAAGTCATCGCGATTGGCTGTGAGCCGGATGGGATGAATATCAATGAAGAGTGTGGCGCAACGGACGTGAGGCAGCTACAGGCACGTGTACTGGCTGAAAAAGCGGATGTTGGGCTGGCCTTTGACGGCGATGGCGATCGGCTCATCATGGTCGATCATTTGGGCAACAAGGTCGATGGCGATCAAATCCTGTATATCATCGCTCGTGAAGGCCTGCGTCAAGGGCAACTACGTGGCGGTGCGGTAGGCACTCTGATGAGTAATATGGGGCTTGAGGTTGCGTTAAAGCAACTGGGTATCCCGTTTGCTCGTGCCAAGGTGGGTGACCGCTATGTGTTAGAAATGATGCAGGCAAAAGGATGGCGTATCGGTGCGGAAAATTCCGGTCATGTAATCCTATTGGATAAAACCACGACGGGAGACGGAGTGATCGCTGGTTTGCAAGTACTTACCGCGATAGTGAAAAATCATATGAGCCTGCATGACCTATGCAGTGGCATGAAGCTGTTTCCACAGATCTTGGTTAATGTACGGTTTACTGGCGAAAATGATCCGCTGGAAGATAGCAATGTGCAGCAGATTACGCAGGATGTAGAAAAAGAATTGGCCGGACGCGGACGAGTACTGTTGCGTAAATCTGGTACTGAGCCACTGATTCGCGTCATGGTTGAGGGTGAACACGAAGAGACGGTAATTGCGCTGGCTAATCGTATTGCTGATGCGGTGAAAGCCGTCAGCTGAGGTTTTTTTGATTCACCAATCAGGTAGATAAGGCTTTCGATATGTGCTTTGTGTCGAAAGCCGCTGTTTTTTTCTGCAATCAAGCTGTAGTAGCTAAATTACCCTTGCGTAGGTTACATCCTTTGGTTAGTATTCAGACCCGCTTCATAAGGGATGTCCTACACCCTGTTTAGCGGAATGACACGCGGTTTGCCGCCAGAATATAGCATCTCCATGAATCATGGGGAAAAGGTTAACGGGTACGACTATGTACGAAGCTCTATTAGTGATTTTCCTGTTAGTATCGATCGGGCTTGTTGTCTTGATCATGCTTCAACAGGGTAAAGGTGCTGATATGGGGGCCTCGTTCGGAGCAGGTGCTTCTGCCACTTTGTTCGGTTCGAGCGGCTCTGGTAATTTCATGACCCGCATGACTGCGATACTGGCGACCCTGTTCTTCATTATCAGTCTCATTCTGGGCAACTTAAGTTCGCTGCAGAAAAGAGGTGGTGCATGGGATAACCTAAGCCAGCCAGAAAAAGTGGAACAGACGACAACGCCTGTTGCACCTTCAACGCCGGCGAGTGACATTCCGAAGTAAGCGTTTTGAAGCAGTAATTGTGATGCCGTGGTGGTGGAATTGGTAGACACGCTACCTTGAGGTGGTAGTGCCCGATTGGGCTTACGGGTTCAAGTCCCGTCCTCGGTACCAACATAAAAAATAGACGCTAACAGCGTCTATTTTTTTGTCTTTAATTTCTCGCATTAACCTTACAGATGCGCCATTGACCTGCTAAGGGTTACCGTCTAGTAAGTCGATAAAGGCTTGAGGCGCGTTTCCTATCCCTCCCCAATAATATAACTCCACTGTCTTATATCTTATTTTCTCCGTGTTATAGAGGGCTGGTAGTCGGTTAAAGATTCAATGGGTTGGATTTATCTATGCTTGTAGTTTTTTAGGGAACCAGTGTGGCTACGCCCATCATTCCTGTGTCGGTTGGGCTTGGTCTATTGTCTATTAGGTGAGGCGTTCTTGGCGTGATCTTTTAGTGAAATGGGACTTCTTGCTACTCTGTGATGTTATTGAGGCTCTATTCTCTGTTACTTTGGGTGTGTTTTTCCTCGGGGAATAATTTTTACCGTGAAGGGTTACAAGATGAGTAAGTTCGTTAGATTAACCACCCTATTTATCATGCGATAAATATAAAAACGTGCAGGAAATACCTTTTTTAGTATTTAATAGTTGGGTGAGAGTGAGTTTGTGAGCTGTTTTTATATAATGTTATATGCTGGATTTCATGGTTTTAAAAATATACTTTGTTAAAGTTTAACTGATTTTTTTAATTTATATCATCCACTATTTATCTTAAATAATTATTTCTGCATGTATGCTTTATCCTTTTTATGTCTAAAAATAAAAATTCCCTGTCGTGATTTTGTTGTAAGTAAATGAAATTGTTAATTAATTTTTT
>NZ_LXFY01000033.1:0-168114 GCF_021432585.1 Pectobacterium sp. IFB5596 | reverse complement strand
ATTTCTGGAAATAAAGGGAAGAGATGGATGTGTTGTTGTGGGTAAATCTATTTTTATTCTTGGCTCATTTGTTGAAGCTAATGATTATATGAGGTATCAATATTTTTTGTATGAAAGGAGTATTACATAGCATTTTGTCTTGAAAGCGTAATTTAGCATTTTTTTCTAAAAAAATTTGAAGCATAGTTTTTCTTGAAAATCAGTATGAGCGATATTGATGTTAGGGTGATTGTTGTAGCGGATTTTATTGTTAGAGGAAGAATGAAGGTAAATTTCGGTTAGTTATTATTTTATTTAAACATATGGGGGCAAAGTGCCATATCTTTCCCTCTTTGGCCTCTTAGTCTTCCTCGACGGACAGAACAGGAGTTCTTTAGCGTCCCTGGTTTTGCGGTTGATGCCTCCAGCCAAGCTGGTTGTTATTGACAAATGGACCTATTCTGCGTATAAAAATCGCCTTCGAACCAATCCTATGGATGACTTGCATTTATGCGGTTGTCAGCGTAGTATTTGCCACGTTTTCGGACGCGGGGTGGAGCAGCTTGGTAGCTCGTCGGGCTCATAACCCGAAGGTCGTCGGTTCAAATCCGGCCCCCGCAACCACTTACTTCCAGTAAAGTGTTTTTTCAAATACGTTCTTCACTCAATTTCTATCTCTTTTTGCAGTGATTTTTGAAAAAATCCTTCACCGAAAGTTATGCCGTGCTGGTTCGCGGTATTAGGGTCCAGTTGCATAAAGCCCCGATTTTTCGGGGTTTTTTGTTATTTGGCAACAAACAACTGGGCTATTAGGCCCTTTTTTTATGTCTTGGGGGTGGACTTGTCCACATTAGAGCAAAAATTAACAGAGATGATTTCAGCGCCCGTGGCCGCATTAGGCTACGAATTAGTTGGAATTGAGTTCATCCGTAGTCGCCAATCGACGCTGCGTATCTATATTGATAGTGAAGATGGGATCACTGTTGATGATTGTGCTGATGTCAGCCACCAGGTCAGTGCGGTATTGGATGTAGAAGACCCAATCACTGTTGCTTATAACCTGGAGGTTTCGTCTCCAGGGCTCGAACGTCCCTTATTCACAGCAGAACACTATCTGCATTTCATCGGTGAAGAGGTGACAGTGGTGCTGCGTATGGCAGTCCAGAATCGCCGTAAATGGTTGGGTGTGATCAACGCTGTTGACGGCGAAATGATCACCATAACAGTGGAAGGCAAAGATGAAGTATTCGCGCTGAGCAACATTCAGAAAGCGAATCTTGTACCCCACTTTTAAAGTTTGGATGAGGCAACTAGGATGAACAAAGAGATTCTGGCTGTTGTTGAAGCAGTTTCCAATGAGAAAGCCCTTCCGCGCGAGAAGATTTTTGAAGCGTTGGAAACCGCACTGGCGACAGCGACCAAGAAAAAATACGAACAGGAAATTGATGTTCGCGTCAGTATCGATCGCAAAACGGGCGATTTTGATACTTTCCGTCGTTGGTTAGTCGTGAATGAAGTCACTCAGCCAACTCGCGAAATTACGCTTGATGCTGCGCAGTTTGAAGATCCTTCTCTCGATGTTGGTGGCTACGTTGAAGATCAAATCGAATCCGTAACCTTTGACCGCATTACCACGCAAACGGCAAAACAAGTTATCGTACAGAAAGTTCGTGAAGCTGAACGTGCGATGGTTGTTGATCAGTTCCGTGAACAAGAAGGCGAGATTATCACCGGTGTCGTGAAGAAGGTGAACCGTGATAATATTTCGCTTGAAGTCAGACCAATGGATGGCTCTAACACGAGTGCGGAAGCAGTCATTGGCCGTGAAGACATGCTGCCTCGCGAAAATTTCCGCCCTGGTGACCGTATTCGTGGCGTGCTGTACTCTGTTCGTCCAGAAGCTCGCGGTGCTCAACTGTTTGTCAGCCGTTCCCGTCCGGAAATGCTGGTTGAACTCTTCCGCATTGAAGTGCCAGAAATCGGTGAAGAAGTTATCGAGATTAAGGCTGCGGCTCGCGATCCGGGTTCACGTGCGAAAATTGCAGTGAAGACGAATGACAAACGCATCGATCCCGTTGGGGCTTGTGTCGGTATGCGTGGTGCACGTGTGCAGGCTGTTTCCAGTGAACTGGGCGGCGAGCGTATTGATATCATTCTGTGGGATGATAATCCTGCACAGTTTGTGATCAATGCTATGGCTCCTGCTGATGTGGTATCGATCGTCGTTGATGAAGATACCTGCACGATGGATATCGCCGTTGAGTCGAGCAATCTGGCTCAGGCGATTGGTCGCAACGGGCAGAACGTCCGTCTGGCTTCCCAATTGTTGAAACAGCATCGTTCAGACGATCGTTGGGAACTGAACGTGATGACAGTGGAAGATCTTCAAGCCAAGCATCAGGCTGAAGCACATGCTGCAATCGACGTCTTTACCAAGCATCTTGATATTGATGAAGAATTTGCCACTGTGCTGGTTGAAGAAGGTTTCTCTTCACTTGAAGAACTGGCCTACGTGCCAATCAAGGAACTATTGGCCATCGAAGGCCTTGATGAAGAAACCGTTGAAGCATTGCGTGAGCGTGCTAAAGCCGCATTAACAACGCTGGCACTGGCGCATGAAGAAAGCCTTGGTGACGGTCAACCTGCTGAAGACTTGCTTAGCTTGCCTGGGCTGTCGCGTGAGTTGGCGTTCAAACTTGCTGCGATCGGTGTTTGTACGCTGGAAGATCTTGCTGAACAGGGCGTCGACGACCTGACGGATATTGAAGAGCTCAATGATGAGCAAGCGGGCGAATTGATTATGGCCGCGCGTAATATCTGTTGGTTTGGCGACGACAACGAATAACGAACTGTAGCAGGAAAGGAACAGCATGACAGATGTAACCGTAAAATCGCTGGCCGCAGAGATTCAAACTCCGGTGGACCGCCTGGTACAGCAGTTTGCTGATGCGGGAATGACCAAGTCTGCATCGGACTCTGTGACCCAGCATGAAAAAGAAACGTTATTAGCGCATCTGAATCGCGATCGCGGTAATGCGCCGAGTAAATTGACGCTGCAACGCAAAACGCGTAGCACGTTAAATGTCCCTAGCACCGGCGGTAAAAGTAAGTCGGTGCAGATCGAAGTCCGCAAGACACGCACTTATGTAAAACGCGATCCAATTGATGCCCAACGGGCTGAAGAGGAAGAGCAGGCACGGCGTGAAGCGGAAGAACAGGCACAACGTGTCGCTGAAGAGCAGGCTAAGCGCGAGGCCGATCTGCGCGAAGCTGCTGAGAAAGCGAAGCGTGCTGCCGACGAGCAAGCCAAACGTGAAGCCGCTGAAAAAGCTAAGCGTGATGTAGCGGAAAAAGAAAAAGTGACGAACCAACAAAACGAAAATATGACCAAGCCGGCTCAGTCTGAGAAAGCGAAACGTGAAGCGGAAGCTGCCGAGCTTAAGCGTAAAGCAGAAGAAACTGCGCGTCTTAAAGTTGAAGAAGAAGCGCGTCGTATTGCTGAAGAAGCTCGCCGCATGGCTGAAGAAAACGCCGGACGTTGGGAAGCGGAAAGCGCTAAACCTGAAGAATCTGCTGATTACCATGTGACAACATCTCATCATGCACGCGAAGCGGAAGATGAGAACGACCGTCAGGTTGAAGGTGAACGCCGTAGCCGCACCCGTGCTGCTAAAGTCACCAAGCAGAAGAAAGGCAACCGTCAGTCTGAGTCCAAAGCTGACCGTGAAGAAGCGCGTGCTGTTACCCGTGGTGGTAAAGGTAAGCGTAAGCCAAGTTCACTACAGCAGAGCTTCAACAAGCCTGCTCAGGCGGTTAACCGCGATGTTGTGATTGGCGAAACGGTTACCGTTGCTGAGCTGGCTAACAAAATGGCAGTTAAAGGCTCTCAGGTCATCAAAACGATGATGAAACTGGGTGCAATGGCAACCATCAACCAGGTCATCGATCAGGAAACCGCGCAGCTGGTAGCGGAAGAGATGGGGCATAAAGTCATCCTGCGTCGTGAAAACGAGCTGGAAGAAGCGGTAATGAGCGACCGTGATATGGGTGTTGCGGCGGAATCCCGCGCGCCGGTCGTGACCATCATGGGTCACGTTGACCACGGTAAAACCTCTCTGCTTGACTATATCCGTTCAACCAAGGTAGCAGCAGGCGAAGCGGGTGGTATTACCCAGCACATCGGTGCTTACCACGTTGAAACTGACAACGGTATGATTACGTTCTTGGATACACCGGGACACGCCGCGTTTACCGCAATGCGTGCTCGTGGTGCTCAGGCTACAGATATCGTGGTACTGGTTGTTGCGGCAGATGATGGCGTGATGCCTCAGACAATCGAAGCAATCCAGCACGCGAAAGCGGCTCAGGTTCCGGTTGTTGTCGCCGTAAACAAAATCGATAAACCTGATGCCGATCCAGACCGTGTGAAAACCGAACTGTCTCAGTACGGTATCATGCCAGAAGAGTGGGGCGGTGAATCTCAGTTTGTCCACGTATCTGCTAAAGCGGGTACGGGTATCGACGAGCTGCTAGATGCGATTCTGTTGCAGGCCGAAGTTCTGGAGCTGAAAGCGGTCCGCAGCGGTATGGCAAACGGTGTAGTGATCGAATCCTTCCTGGATAAAGGTCGTGGCCCGGTTGCAACCGTACTGGTTCGCGAAGGTACGCTGAATAAAGGTGACATCGTTTTGTGCGGCTTTGAATATGGCCGTGTTCGTGCGATGCGTGATGAGTTAGGCCGTGAAATTGCGTCAGCGGGTCCTTCTATTCCTGTAGAAATTCTTGGCATGTCCGGTGTGCCTGCCGCAGGTGATGAAGCGACGGTTGTTCGTGACGAGAAGAAAGCGCGTGAAGTTGCCTTGTATCGTCAGGGTAAATTCCGTGAAGTCAAACTGGCTCGTCAGCAGAAATCTAAACTGGAAAACATGTTTGCCAACATGACTGAAGGTGAAGTTTCTGAACTGAACATCGTTCTGAAATCTGACGTACAGGGTTCTTGTGAAGCCATTTCTGATTCACTGCAGAAACTGTCTACTGACGAAGTGAAAGTGAAGATTGTCGGTTCCGGTGTGGGCGGTATCACAGAAACTGACGCTACGCTGGCAGCGGCATCGAATGCGATTATCCTTGGCTTTAACGTTCGTGCAGATGCATCAGCTCGCCGCGTAGTTGAAGCGGAAAGTCTGGATCTGCGTTACTACTCCGTCATCTATGATTTGATCGACGAAGTGAAACAGGCGATGAGCGGTATGCTGGCGCCGGAATACAAGCAAGAGATCATTGGTCTGGCCGAAGTGCGTGACGTCTTTAAATCACCGAAATTTGGCGCTATCGCTGGCTGTATGGTGACGGAAGGTATCGTCAAACGTCACAACAAAATCCGTGTACTGCGTGACAACGTGGTTATCTATGAAGGCGAATTGGAATCTCTGCGCCGCTTCAAAGATGACGTTAACGAAGTCCGTAACGGCATGGAATGTGGTATCGGCGTGAAGAACTACAACGATGTTCGCCCAGGCGATATGATTGAAGTCTTTGAAACGATTGAGATCAAACGTACGATCGCCTAATCCATTTCAGCGACGACGTAAGTGATTTGTAAGGGGGGCCTAGTGCCCCCCGATTTTTACTGGAGGATTTATCATGGCAAAAGAATTCAGCCGCACCCAGCGCGTTGCGCAGGAAATGCAAAAAGAAATCGCCATTATCATTCAACGTGAAGTGAAAGATCCGCGCATCGGCATGGCGACCGTATCTGGTGTGGAAGTTTCTCGCGATCTGGCGTATGCCAAGGTTTTTGTAACCTTCCTGAATGATAACGAGCCAGAGCAAGTTAAAATAGCGGTGAAAGCACTGCAAGATGCGTCTGGCTTTATCCGTATGATGATCGGCAAAGCAATGCGCCTGCGTGTTGTTCCTGAATTGACGTTCTCCTATGACAACTCATTGGTTGAAGGGATGAGAATGTCCAATTTGGTAACCAATGTGGTTAGAAACGATACGGAACGTCGTTCTGTTACGGGCGAAGATCAGGAGGATTAATGAGTCGTCCTCGTCGCCGTGGCCGTGATGTACACGGCGTATTGTTATTAGATAAACCGCAGGGCGTGTCGTCTAATGATGTTTTGCAGAAAGTAAAACGGATTTTTAACGCGAACAGAGCAGGCCATACTGGAGCGTTGGACCCATTAGCAACCGGTATGCTGCCGATTTGTCTTGGGGAAGCGACAAAGTTTTCCCAATACTTGCTGGACTCTGATAAGCGCTACCGTGTCATTGCTCGCCTTGGGCAACGCACCGATACCTCTGATGCTGATGGCAACGTAATTGAAGAGCGTGCCATTGGCTTTTCTGCTACGGATCTGGAGCAGTCGCTGGAGAGCTTTCGCGGTACTACGCAACAAGTGCCATCCATGTACTCGGCGCTGAAATACCAGGGGCGTAAGCTGTATGAGTACGCTCGTCAGGGGCTGACGGTTCCGCGTGAAGCGCGTGAAATCACCGTTTACGAACTTCAGTTTATTCGTTGGGAAGGCGATGAGCTGGAGCTAGAGATCCACTGCTCGAAAGGGACGTACATCCGTACCATTATTGACGATCTGGGTGAAAAGCTGGGATGTGGCGCGCATGTTATTTACCTGCGTCGCTTGCAGGTTGCCACGTACCCTACCGAAAGAATGGTGACGCTGGAGCAATTGTCGGCATTGGTCGAGCAGGCTCAGACGCAAGAACACGCACTTTCTCTGACTCTTGATCCGCTACTTATGCCGATGGAAAGCCCGGTCATTGATTTCCCAGAAGTAAATTTGCCACCCGTTGTTGCAGGTTATTTGAAGCTTGGACAAGCGGTTCAGGCAGCGAATGCACCGTTGAACGGCATGGTGAGAATCACCGAGGGCGACGCGCACAAATTTATTGGAATGGGTGAAATTGACGACGATGGTCGCGTTGCGCCACGGCGTTTGGTTGTTGAGTTTCCGGTGTAAACCCGCCCGTAGCTACCTTGCTATCGCGGAACGCTGAGGGTAGAATAGCGCGGCTTGACTATTGGGTAGCTGAATTAGAGATCGGCGCCTGTTTTTTATCTATAATGTTTGGAGTATTACAATGTCTCTAAGTGTTGAAGCTAAAGCTAAAATCGTAGCAGACTTCGGTCGTGGCACTAACGATAGTGGTTCTACTGAAGTTCAGGTTGCTTTGCTGACCGCGCAGATCAACCATCTGCAAGGCCACTTTTCTGAGCACAAAAAAGATCACCACAGCCGTCGTGGTCTGCTGCGTATGGTTTCTCAGCGTCGTAAGCTGCTGGACTACCTGAAGCGTAAAGATGTAGCACGTTACACCAGTCTGATCGAGCGTCTGGGTCTGCGTCGCTAAGTCTTCTGAGTTTCAGTGGGAAGGGGCCTCTTTTGGCCCCTTTCTTCTAGGAAGCGTTAGCAAAACAGAGTAGTGTATTGTTGTTAAATATGATCTTTCATTACAGAGGTTCGCGCGGCTAATGAGAGGCTTTATCTGCATAAGCAAGATAAGGGTTGTCATTAGTCGTGAGGATGTAGTGTAAAGGTCGGGAGTTCATTGGTGCGTTTATCTAGAATACGTGTAACGCGCCCCAGTTAAGGATATTATTTTGCTGAATCCGATCGTTCGTAAGTTTCAATATGGTCAGCATACCGTCACGTTAGAGACGGGTATGATGGCACGCCAGGCTACCGCCGCTGTAATGGTAAGCATGGATGATACAGCGGTATTTGTTACCGTTGTCGGCGCTAAAAACGCTAAACCCGGCCAAAGTTTCTTCCCGTTGACGGTTAACTATCAAGAGCGTACTTACGCTGCTGGACGTTTCCCCGGTGGTTTCTTCCGCCGTGAAGGTCGTCCAAGCGAAGGCGAAACGCTGATTTCCCGCCTGATTGACCGCCCGATTCGCCCTCTGTTCCCAGAAGGTTTCCTGAATGAAGTTCAGGTGATTGCAACTGTCGTTTCCGTTAATCCACAGGTTAACCCTGACATCGTTGCTATGATTGGTGCTTCTGCTGCGCTGAGCCTGTCCGGTATCCCGTTCAGCGGCCCTATCGGTGCGGCGCGCGTCGGTTACCTGAATGACCAGTATGTCCTGAACCCAACGACAGATGAGCTGAAAGAAAGCCGTCTGGATCTGGTTGTTGCAGGTACTGAAGGCGCGGTTCTGATGGTGGAATCTGAAGCTGACTTGCTGAGTGAAGACCAAATGCTGGGTGCAGTCGTATTTGGTCACGATCAACAACAGGTTGTTATCGAAAACATCAACGCTCTGGTTGCCGAAGCTGGCAAGCCGAAGTGGGACTGGCATGCGCCAGAAGTGAATGTTTCTTTAGAGCAGCGTGTACAGGCTTTGTCTGAAGCTCGTTTGGGTGACGCTTACCGCATCACCGAAAAACAAGAGCGCTATGCACAGGTTGACGTCATCAAAGCTGATGTTGTTGCTGCTCTGCAAGCCGAAGATGAGACGCTGAATGCTGGCGAGATCCAGGAAATCCTGGGCAACGTCGAGAAAAACGTTGTGCGTAGCCGCGTACTGGCTGGCGAACCGCGTATCGATGGTCGTGAAAAAGACATGATTCGTGGTCTGGATGTGCGTACTGGTGTACTGCCGCGTACCCACGGTTCCGCACTGTTTACCCGTGGTGAAACGCAGGCGTTGGTCACTGCAACGCTGGGTACTGAGCGTGATGCGCAGACCATTGACGAACTGACCGGTGAACGTACCGATCGCTTCCTGCTGCACTACAACTTCCCTCCGTACTCTGTTGGTGAAACGGGTATGGTGGGTTCGCCTAAGCGTCGTGAAATTGGTCACGGTCGTCTGGCTAAGCGCGGCGTGTTGGCTGTTATGCCGAAGGCGAGCGAGTTCCCGTACACTGTGCGTGTGGTCTCTGAAATCACAGAATCTAACGGTTCTTCTTCGATGGCGTCTGTCTGCGGTGCTTCTCTGGCACTGATGGATGCAGGTGTGCCGATCAAATCAGCCGTTGCGGGTATCGCGATGGGTCTGGTGAAAGAAGGCGACAACTTCGTTGTTCTGTCCGACATTCTGGGTGATGAAGACCACCTGGGCGATATGGACTTCAAAGTTGCTGGTAGCCGTGAAGGCATCACCGCGCTGCAAATGGATATCAAGATCGAAGGGATTACCCGTGAGATCATGCAGGTTGCTTTGAATCAAGCCAAAGGTGCTCGTTTGCACATTCTGGGTGTGATGGAGCAGGCAATCAGCACGCCACGTGGTGATATCTCCGAATTTGCACCGCGTATTCACACCATCAAAATCAGTACCGATAAGATCAAAGATGTGATCGGTAAAGGTGGTTCAGTGATCCGTGCTCTGACCGAAGAGACGGGTACGACCATTGAAATCGAAGACGATGGTACAGTGAAGATCGCTTCAACTGACGGTGAAAAAGCGAAACACGCGATTCGTCGTATTGAAGAGATCACTGCCGAAATCGAAGTCGGCCGCGTGTATCAGGGTAAAGTTACCCGCATCGTTGATTTTGGTGCTTTCGTCGCTATTGGCGGCGGTAAAGAAGGCCTGGTACATATTTCTCAGATCGCCGACAAGCGTGTAGAGAAAGTGACTGATTACCTGCAAATGGGTCAGGAAGTGCCAGTTAAGGTTCTGGAAGTTGATCGTCAGGGCCGCGTGCGCTTAAGCATCAAAGAAGCTAATGCGCAAACTCAGGAAGCGGCAGCCCCGTCTTCTGAGGAATAACGACTGTTAGAAAACGGTCCTATGGCACCTTGCCTGATTATGGCAAGGTGCTGCATATATCGTAAGGGTATGGATGTCCTTGCGTTGAGCAGTCCGGGACAGGATGTTCATCCAATGTTTGTCTTCGGGAGTGGGAAATGAAGCCTTTCTTGCGCTGGTGTTATGTTGCAACAGCACTCATGCTGGCAGGATGCAGCAACACGGATTGGCGTAAAGACGCAGTATTGGCGATTCCGTTACAGCCGACTTTGCAGCAGGAAGTGATCTTGGCACGCATGGAACAAATCCTTGCAAGCCGGGCATTAACCGATGATGAGCGAGCACAGCTATTATATGAGCGCGGAGTGCTGTATGATAGTCTCGGGCTACGGGCATTAGCGCGGAATGATTTTTCACAAGCGTTGACGATCCGCCCTGATATTCCAGAAGTTTTTAACTATTTGGGTATCTATTTAACGCAGGCAGGCAATTTTGATGCTGCCTATGAAGCGTTTGATTCTGTACTAGAGCTTGATCCAACTTACAATTACGCGCGTTTAAACCGTGGCATCGCTTTGTATTATGGCGGTCGCTATCTGTTAGCGCAGGATGATCTGCTGGCGTTTTATCGAGACGATCCGAATGATCCTTTCCGTTCGTTATGGCTGTATCTTGTGGAGCGAGAAATCAATCCAGAGACGGCCAAAATTGCGTTGAAGAAACGCTATGACGACGCGAAGAAAGGGCCTTGGGGATGGAATATTGTCGAATTCTACCTGGGCAGTATCAGTGAAAAAACACTGATGCAGCGTTTACAGGAAGAAGCTACGGATAACACTTCGCTCGCTGAGCATCTCAGTGAAACTGACTTCTATTTAGGTAAGCACTACCTAAGTCTGGGGGACAAGAACACCGCTTTGGCGCTGTTCAAGCTGACGGTTGCCAACAACGTCCATAACTTTGTTGAGCACCGCTATGCATTGTTGGAATTGGCGCTATTAGGCCAAGAGCAAGACGACCTATCAGGATCGGACCAGCAATAGCTGACGAACACTTACATCAGCCTAAAAAACTTCGGTTATCACCTTCACGGGTGAGGGCTTTTTTGTTCGCTTTTTAATCCAATTTGAGCCGGTTCACACTTTTCAATGAAAATGACTGAAAATTTTCACGACGAGTTATGTAGACTGGCCGCCATGTTTAATGAGGCACGTGTACATGACTGATTTATTTACTTCTTTTTCCGATTTGGGGCTGTCTGCTCCTATTATTAATGCCCTGACCGATCTGGGCTATGAAAAACCATCGCCGATTCAGGCTGAATGTATTCCTCACCTGCTGAACGGTCGTGATGTGCTGGGTATGGCACAGACCGGTAGCGGTAAAACTGCGGCTTTTGCTCTGCCATTACTCAATAACTTAAAACCTGAGTTAAAAGCGCCGCAGATGCTGGTGCTGGCACCAACCCGTGAGTTGGCTGTTCAGGTTGCTGAAGCCTGTAATGATTTTGCTAAGCATATGCACGGCGTTAATGTTGTTGCCCTGTACGGCGGCCAGCGTTATGACGTTCAACTGCGTGCTTTGCGTGGTGGAGCCCAGATCGTTGTTGGTACTCCTGGTCGTCTGCTGGATCACTTGAAACGCGGTACGCTGGATCTGTCCAACCTGAGTGGTCTGGTTCTGGATGAAGCTGATGAAATGCTGCGTATGGGCTTCATCGAAGATGTTGAAAACATCATGGCTCAGATCCCTGCGGCGCATCAGACTGCGCTGTTCTCTGCAACCATGCCAGAAGCGATTCGCCGCATTACGCGTCGTTTCATGAAAGATCCGCAAGAAGTTCGCATCCAATCAAGCGTGACTACGCGTCCAGATATCAGCCAGAGCTACTGGACTGTGCAGGGTATGCGTAAAAATGAAGCGCTGGTGCGTTTCCTGGAAGCAGAAGATTTTGATGCGGCAATTATTTTCGTTCGTACCAAGAACGCTACGCTGGAAGTGGCTGAAGCGTTGGAACGTAGCGGTTACAACAGTGCTGCGCTGAATGGTGACATGAATCAGGCACTGCGTGAGCAAACGCTGGAGCGTCTGAAAGATGGTCGTTTAGATATCCTGATCGCGACCGATGTTGCGGCGCGTGGTTTGGACGTTGAGCGTATCAGTCTGGTAGTGAACTACGATATTCCGATGGATGCCGAATCTTACGTCCACCGTATTGGTCGTACTGGTCGTGCAGGTCGTGCAGGTCGTGCTCTGCTGTTTGTAGAAAACCGCGAGCGTCGCCTGCTGCGCAACGTTGAACGCACAATGAAGCTGACGATTCCTGAAGTGGAATTGCCAAATGCGGAACTGTTGGGACAACGTCGTCTGGCTAAGTTTGCTGCTAAAGTACAGCAACAGCTGGAAAGCAGCGATCTGGACATGTACCGCGCGCTGTTAACGAAACTGCAACCGCAGGAAGAACTGGATATCGAAACGCTGGCCGCCGCGCTGCTGAAAATGGCACAGGGCGAACGTCCTCTGATTCTGCCGCCAGATCCGGTATTCCGTCCGCGTCGTGAATTCCGCGATCGTGATGAGTCTCGTGGTGATTCACGTGGCGATCGTCGCCGCGATCCGCGTGATTCTCGCGAAAGCCGTGACGGTGACCGTCCACAACGCCGTGAGCGTCGTGATGCGGGTGAGATGGAGCTGTATCGTATCGAAGTGGGTCGTGATGACGGCGTCGAAGTTCGTCATATTGTTGGTGCTATCGCCAACGAAGGGGATATCAGCAGCCGTTACATCGGTAACATCAAGCTGTTCGGGTCCCACTCAACGATCGAGCTGCCAAAAGGTATGCCGGGCGACCTGTTATCGCACTTTACTCGCACGCGTATTCTGAACAAACCAATGAATATGCAATTGCTGGGTGATGCCGTTGCACAGCCAGAACGTCGTGGTGGTGGTCGTCCTGGTGGCGAACGTCGTGATGGCGCCGCTCCACGTCGCTCTTTCGGCGGTGGTGAACGTCGTGAAGGTAATGGTAACGGCGGTGAGCGTCGTGAGCGTTCTTTCAACCGTGAAAACCGTGACGGTGCTTCACGTGCTCCGCGTCGTCGTCCTGCTGACGCGTAAGTTTCACTTCAGCTTGTTCCAATACAGGCTGTAGCAATATTTTATTCAATGCAAAACGACCCGTTCAGGGTCGTTTTTTTTTGTTACTACCACCCATCAAGGCGTGTTAGAGCGTCTGCCGTATATCCATCGCGATTTCAAAAGATCGCAATCGTGCCTGATGGTCAAAGATTTGACCATTGATCATCACTTCATCCGCCTGTGTTTCACGCAAAAGACTCTGTAATCCATGACGTACCTTGGCGCTATCACCGACAATCGACAGCCGTAGTGCTTGCTCTGCGCCAAACTGTTCAACGGGAGATCCAACCGTATCGATGTTTTCTACCGGTGCAGGGAGCGGACCCGGCGTGCCACGGCGTAGGTTGATGAACTGTTGCTGCATCGAGGTGAAGAGGAAACGCGCATCCCGATCGCTATCGGCCGCCACCACATTGACGCAAACCATCGCGTAGGGCTTGGCGTGGGTGGCAGAAGGGACAAAGTTTTCACGGTAGAGACGAAATGCTTCCAGCAACATATCGGGCGCGAAATGCGCGGCGAAGGCAAAAGGTAGCCCCAGTCTCGCGGCCAGCTGTGCGCTATACAGGCTCGAACCTAATAGCCAGATCGGAACGTGTAAGCCTTGTCCCGGGACGGCCTGCACTCCCTGACCCGGCTGTGCATCGGCGAAATAGCGTTGCAATTCCTGCACATCACGTGGGAAATCTTCGATATCGGCATTAAGGTGACGACGCAGCGCCATCATGGTGCGCTGATCGGTGCCGGGTGCGCGGCCTAATCCCAAATCGATGCGGCCGGGATACAGCGATTCCAGCGTACCGAACTGCTCAGCGATGACGAGCGGTGAGTGGTTCGGCAACATGACACCGCCGGAGCCAAGACGGATGCGCGCCGTTCCCGAGGCAAGGTAGCCGAGCAGGACCGACGTTGCTGCGCTGGCGATACCGGTCATGCTGTGGTGTTCCGCCAGCCAATAGCGGTGATAGCCCAATTTTTCTGTGCGCTGCGCCAGATCCAGAGAGCGATGGAAGGCGTCACGCGCTGTCGCACCTTGTGGAATTGGCGCAAGATCGAGGACGGAAAACACGGTGGGTTGAGAAGACATAGACATAATATGGCTCACTTTGTTGTTCACTGACTCCACCAGGCCGGTGGATGCTAACGCCGTCAGTCAATGATGAAAGTCAGATCAGTATGCGGGAATGTCACGGTTATACGTAGTTCAAAGATGCGCTTAGGAAGGAAAGGGCGGTTAGCCGCCCTGATAGGATATGAGTTATTGAACAAGTTCCAGGCCAGCAACGCGACGCCAGTAGCCGTTGCAATCCGCCTGATTTTCCAGTGTTAATGGTGCATGACCTTGCTCGTTGGCGCGGAATGTATCCAGCATGGCTGGAGTGGTGATATCGTTTGGCGACAGCCGGACAATATCGACTAAATCCCGCATTGACGTCAGCTCGTTACCGAGGTTGTAGCAATAGCCGCTTTGCGTCTGGATGCCATTGAGGACGAACACCTGCTGGTTTTCCTGCGACAGCATTTTTCTGCCTTGCGGGTAGCTAAGGCAGCAGGTTTCGCATTCATCTTTTGGTCGATCTTCTGAACGGGCAGTGAAGCAACGCGCAGAATAGGCTAGCGGCAAATGGCCGTAGCTGAGCACTTCTACTTCAAATTGATGGCGAAAACCAAGCTCGTCACACTGATTCAGCAAATTTTGCAGCCAGTCGCGAGAAAGCTCAACTGGCATGCACCAGCGCACCATGCCTTGTTTGTGCAGCACACGTAGGGTATACGCGTTGTAGCAATTGAGCGCGTGCCCGGCAACAAACGGCAGATTGCGTTCGGCTGCGATGTTAACGGCGCCCAGATCGTTCGCTTCCAGCAAGAACTCGCCGTTCTCTACATAGCGCTTTAGCTCGGTGAGTTCAGACGGGGCTTGTAACAGTGCCAGCGTAGAGATCACCACCTGTTTACCGCTGTTGGCGACTTCGCGGGCCACGTTGAACCAGTCGGCTACTTTCATCAGACGGCGTTTGCTACACACGGTTTCACCGAGATAAACGATATCGGCGCTGCTGTTCACCGCTGCCTGATAAAATGCCTCGACGTCTTCTTTGGGCCAATAGTAGAGGATATTCCCTAATGCGTATTTCATGTGCTCTCCTGCTACTGCCATTTACGGTGATACGCGCCGAGCGTGGTTTGCGTGCCTTCTGCCACTGAGCCTAACGCATCCATCCAGGCCTGAGTGGGTATGAATGTTTCAGGATTGGCACGGCAGCGATCGATAGCTTGTCTCCACACTTGTGTAATCTGGCTGACGTAAGCTGGGCTGCGTTGACGACCCTCTATCTTCACGGAAGCAATATTGGCAGCCATTAGCTCAGGCAGAAGCTCCAGCGTGTTCAGGCTGGTTGGCTCTTCCAGCGCGTGATAGCGCTGTCCATCGACCAAATAGCGGCCTTTACATAGTGTCGGATAACCGGCGTTTTCATCGTCCTGATAGCGGTCGATCAGAATATTGTTCAGGCGTGATTCCATGCCGTTTTCCGTTTGCTGCCAGCGAACAAACCGAGCGGGCGAGCAGGCACCTACGGTATTCGGTGATTCACCGGTCAGATAAGAAGAGAGATAACAGCGGCCTTCCGCCATGATGCACAGGCTACCGAAGGCGAAAACTTCGAGCGGCACCGGACTGGTACGAGCGATTTGCTTTACCTGATGGATGGACAGCACGCGTGGCAGCACGATACGTGAGACATCGAAGTGACGATGATAGAAACGAATCGCTTCGGTGTTTGTCGCGGAAGCCTGCACCGACACATGGCGTTCAGTGTTGGGGTAGCGCTCGGCGGCATATTCCAACATGGCGAGATCGGCGAGGATCAGTACGTCGGCGCCGATCTGCGCGGCCATATCGACGGCACGCTGCCAGCGCTGATAGCCGTCCGGGTGAGCAAACGTATTGATAGCGATATGCAGCTTACGCCGATGACGATGCACGTATTCGCGTGCTTCCTGTAGTTTCTTATCGGTAAAGTTCAGCCCGGCAAAATGACGTGCATTGGTGTCATCTTTCAGGCCGATATAGACCGCATCTGCGCCATTATCGATGGCAGCTTTCAGTGCTGGCAGGTTGCCAGCGGGGCAAAGCAGTTCCATACACAATCCTTCATTAATCCCTTCGGGCCGTAGCGGGTCGGTACGATCAATGATGTTCAGACTGATACCGCTTTTATGACGGGCGTTTTGCCAGCCACTCTTGCGGGTCGTCGTAAGCGATTATTTATCAGTCGATGAATGTTGTTAACGATTGGGAATCTTAATTAACCCATCAGGTAAGGACTTTGATTTAAGGCAGTTTATGGTGCTAATCGTCGCGCAAGGACAAAATCTGTTGGGCATAATCGGATAAGCGACTAAATTATTGACATAGACCCCTGCCGCTTGCGGTGGATGTGGCAAAATGTTTGCAGATTATCTGAACAGTCAGATTGCTTTAAGAGGAGTATGCCAGTGTTGGAAAAACTACGAGCGCAGATTGTGCGTCAAGGGCCGAGCTTATTAGGTAAGCCACTCAAGTTCACTCCTTTTGCGCTACAGCGTCAGGTTTTGGAACAGATGTTGGGCTGGCAGTTCCGTCAGGCGCTGGAAGAGGGCGATCTGGTATTTCTCGAAAGCCGCTGGCTGAAAATTGAGGTGCGTGATGTCGGTTTGCAGTGGTTTATGACGCTGCGTGATGGTCGTCTGGTGGTCAGTCACGATGAGACGCCGGATGTCAGCTTTAGTGCGGATGCTAACGATCTGATTTTAATCGCCGCGCGCAAAGAAGATCCCGATACGCTGTTTTTCCAGCGTCGTCTGCGCATTGAGGGCGATACCGAGTTAGGTTTGTATGTGAAGAACCTGATGGATGCCATTGAGCTCGAAGCCATGCCAGCGCCGCTGCGTATCGGCCTGCTGCAACTGGCGAACTTTGTTGAAGCAGGCTTACAGGAGGGCGTGGTGCAGACAACGAATCACGCGCCAGTATCATGCTAATTCGGGTGGAAATTCCCGTTGATGCCGCAGGGATCGACAGCTTATTGCGCCGTTCTTTTCCAACGGGCGCGGAAGCGGATCTGGTTCATCAACTGCGTGAAGACGGCTTATTGACGCTTGGCGTGGTAGCAACCGACGATGAGGGCGGCGTGGTGGGCTACGCCGCATTCAGCCCGGTGCTGATCGAAGGTGAGGATCGGCAGTGGGTGGCGCTTGCACCGTTGGCGGTAGACGAAAGTCTGCGCCGACAAGGCGTGGGGGAGAAGCTGGTCTACGAAGGGCTGGATGCGCTGAATGAATTTAGCTACACCGCCGTCGTCGTGCTGGGTGAGCCGGCTTACTATTCCCGCTTTGGTTTTGTTCCGGCTACCGAGCACCAGTTGCATTGTCGCTGGCCGGACAGTGAATCGACTTTTCAGGTCTACCCACTGGCGGACAATCAGGTTGCTGGTGAAGAGTCGTCTGAAGGCGAAAGCGGATTTGAACAGGCGATCGGGCTGGTTGAATATGCAGAGCCGTTTAACCGCTTTCTCTAGCCGATAGCGTATCAATCATTGTGTCTGAAATGTATAGTGTCTGAGGCTGGTCTTGTACCAGCCTTTCTTTTTGTTTTTTGCTCAACTGCTTAATGCGGTATTCCAGCTTGAGTGCGCTTGAGCGATCGCCCACCAGACAGTGAAACACCAGCGTCAACTCGCCTTTACCCCGTAGCGCTTTTGCCCCTTTTCCCGTTTGATGTTGATTCAGGCGGCGGCCGATATCCGTCGTAATCCCCGTGTACAGCGCCCCGTTGACCATGCGCAGCATGTACAGATACCAGAGGGTATGTTCAGCGTCTTCAGTCATGGTTTTGTCAGTGGTTTCTCTGAAACAGTCTGGTTGGCGGTCAGTTTAGGACGCTTATTCTGCTACGTGAAGTGCCGTGTCACTGTTGTTAAGTACTCCGGCATTCATTCAACAGGCGAAGGCTGAATTTATCAAAAGCCGTGGAGATAATTTCAGCTATAAACTTCTGCTGGGCGATCGAGAACCTGCATTGGATTACCGAAAGCCCTCTTCAGGGAAATAATTTTCCTGCGGCTTTTCCCTGTGCCTAGGGAGAAGCCGCTATGCTTACTCTATGCTCTTAACCAGGTTTTTACTCGTGTATTACGCTGGTGATATAGCGTTCCCGTTATTCACCTGATTAACCTTCTTGAGGGCAGTTTGTGTGATTAAAATCACATATAATAACCATCTATTGCATTCCTCTTACATCAAGTGTGAATGAATGCACAAAATAGTCAGGCGCAGCGTGTTCAAATATCTGATGTGTTCACGTGCCTACATAGTTTCTTCCAGTATTGTTCTTTCGGTGTTGAAGCCATCGCAGGATGAACGGTAGAGGAAGGCAGATTGCGGTGAGAAGGATCTCAGTGCCGTTACAGGTTGTATCTCCTGAGCGCCATCTTCAAGGAACCAAGTCCGCTCGCCAAACGTGCTGGTTTACGCCAGTTAATGTTCAGGGCCGGCTAGACCGGCTGACGAGTTGGAGAGTTATATGATCAAGCTAACCATAGCCGCGCAACGTGCGCTGACGCTGATGGGGTTAACCACGTTTTATCGCCTCTGGCGAAAAAGATCCTGCGTGAGTAAGAAACCCCGCCATCTATCTGCAACTGGCGGACGATATCATGGGTGCTGAAGTAGACCCGTCTGCTGGCAACGCTTGAGTACGCCGTTTCTGCTCAACAGAACTGCGCTTAATCACGCGCACACGGCGCACTGTTTTATTCGTGAAAACATTTCATTCATGGCAGCATTTTGTTTATGACTGCATCGGTTCACCACAGCAAATGTGCTTGCAGAGACTGGCTGCTGAGCCATATCAGAATTCATCAGGAGTACAGACCTTGTTTCTGATTCAGGAAATTATTCGTAAGAAGCGTGATGGAAAAGCTCTGAGCGAAGAAGAAATCCGCTTCTTTATTAACGGTATTCGTGACAATACCGTCTCTGAAGGTCAGATTGCCGCTTTGGCGATGACCATTTATTTTCACGATATGTCGATGGATGAGCGCGTGGCGCTGACGTTGGCGATGCGTGATTCCGGTACGGTGCTGGACTGGAAAAGCCTGAACCTGAACGGCCCGCTGGTGGACAAACATTCTACCGGCGGCGTGGGAGATGTGACCTCGCTGATGCTGGGGCCAATGGTTGCCGCCTGTGGGGGCTATGTCCCGATGATCTCCGGGCGTGGCTTAGGGCATACCGGCGGCACGCTGGATAAGCTTGAAGCGATTCCGGGACTGGATATTTTCCCGAACGATGACCATTTTCGTCGTATCATTCAGCAGGTTGGCGTCGCGATTATTGGGCAAACTTCATCGTTGGCTCCGGCGGATAAGCGCTTTTACGCCACGCGTGACATTACTGCTACGGTCGATTCAATTCCACTGATCACCGCATCGATTCTGGCGAAGAAACTGGCTGAAGGGCTGGACGCGTTAGTGATGGACGTCAAAGTCGGCTCTGGGGCGTTTATGCCAACTTATGAACTGTCCGAACAGTTGGCGCAGGCGATTGTCGGTGTGGCGAACAATGCGGGATGCCGCACCAGCGCACTACTGACGGACATGAATCAGGTGTTGGCCTCCAGCGCGGGGAATGCGCTGGAAGTGCGTGAAGCCGTGCGTTTCTTGACGGGGGAGCACCGTAATCCACGCTTGTATGATGTTACTATGGCGCTATGTGGTGAGATGCTGCTCGCGGGCGGGCTGGCAAACTCGGCGGACGATGCACACTCACGTTTGCAGGCCGTGTTGGATAATGGTAAAGCCGCCGACGTCTTTGGCCGCATGGTTGCCGCACAGCGTGGACCGGGCGATTTTGTTGAACACTACGATCGTTACCTGCCGGTGGCGACATTAAGTAAGCCAGTGTTCGCCGCGCGTGAAGGCATTGTGACCGCGATGGATACCCGTGCACTGGGAATGGCTGTCGTCTCGCTGGGCGGCGGACGCCGTCAGGCGACGGATACGATCGATTATAGCGTTGGTCTGGATAGCATGATTAGCCTAGGTGAGCGTGTTGATGCGCAGCGCCCGCTGGCGGTGATCCACGCCAATACGGAAGCGCAGTGGCAGCAGGCGGCGAATGAAGTCCGGGCTGCGATCCAGTTGGGTGACACTGCGCCAGAAAAGACCCCGATGGTTTATCGTCGGGTGAGTGCGGAAGCGTGATTGCGTAGGGTTGGCGATAGGTCGTCTTGAATTGATTTTCCCCTGCCGATAGGTGGGGCGTTAGCGCATCGCTGCGCAGGAGAGAAAAAATGAAACGTGCATATATTATGGTTCTTGACTCGTTTGGCATCGGCAGCAGTGCTGATGCAGAACGTTTTGGTGATGTGGGTTCGGATACGCTGGGTCATATCGCTCAGGCGTGTGCGGCGGGAACGGCGGATAAAGGGCGTAGAGGTACGCTGCATTTGCCGAATCTGAGCCGTTTGGGTCTGGGCAAAGCTGCTGAGGCTTCAACGGGGACGTTTCCGGTAGGGTTGGATGAACACGCCGACATCATCGGTGCTTATGCGCACGCCAGCGAAATCTCCTCGGGCAAAGATACACCGTCTGGCCACTGGGAGATTGCCGGTGTACCTGTCCTGTTCGACTGGGGCTATTTTAAAGATGAAGAAAACAGTTTTCCGCAGGCGTTGCTGGATAAACTGGTCAAACGCGCCAATCTGCCGGGCTACCTGGGCAACTGCCACTCTTCCGGTACGGTGATTCTGGATCAGTTAGCTGAAGAACACATGAAAACCGGCAAGCCGATTTTCTACACCTCTGCGGATTCCGTGTTCCAGATTGCCTGCCATGAAGAGACGTTCGGTTTGGATAAGCTGTATGAGCTGTGTGAGATTGCCCGCGAAGAGCTGACCGAAGGGAATTATAACATCGGGCGCGTGATCGCACGTCCGTTTATCGGCGACAAACCCGGCAACTTCGAGCGTACTGGCAACCGTCACGATCTGGCCGTTGAACCACCTGCGCCTACCATCCTGAAAAAAATGGTGGATGAAAAAGGGGGCGAAGTGGTTTCCGTTGGTAAAATTGCAGATATCTACGCGCAGGTTGGTATTACCAAAAAGGTGAAGGCGACTGGTCTTGATGCGCTGTTTGATGCCACGCTGAAAGAAATGGATAGCGCGGGCGACAATACTATCGTGTTTACCAACTTTGTTGATTTCGACTCCGCTTACGGCCACCGCCGCGATATTCCGGGCTATGCCGCCGCGCTGGAGCTGTTTGACCGTCGCCTGCCAGAATTGATGTCACGCGTGAAAGGTGATGACATCCTGATTCTGACGGCTGACCACGGCTGTGACCCGAGCTGGCACGGCACCGATCATACCCGCGAAAATGTACCGGTGTTGATCTATGGGCCGAAAGTGAAGCCGGGATCGTACGGTCACCGTGAAACCTTCGCCGATATCGGGCAGACGGTTGCTGCCTACTTTGGCCTGTCGCCTATGGACTACGGCAAATCGATACTGTAAAACACGTCGTTTTTACGTGAACTTGATTAATTAAGGAATAAACGCATGGCTACGCCACATATTAATGCAGAAATGGGTGATTTCGCGGACGTTGTACTGATGCCGGGCGACCCGCTGCGTGCTAAGTATATTGCAGAGACCTTTCTGGAAAATGCCCGCGAAGTGAACAACGTGCGTGGCATGCTGGGTTTCACTGGCACGTATAAAGGCCGTAAAATTTCGGTCATGGGGCACGGTATGGGCATCCCATCCTGCTCGATCTACGCGAAAGAGCTGATCACTGAATTCGGTGTGAAGAAGATCATTCGTGTGGGTTCCTGCGGCGCGGTGCGTGAAGATGTCAAACTGCGCGACGTGGTGATCGGTATGGGGGCCTGTACGGATTCCAAAGTGAACCGTATGCGTTTCAAAGATCACGACTATGCGGCGATTGCCGATTTCGATATGGTGCGCAATGCCGTTGATGCCGCCAAAGCGCGCGATGTTTCTGTGCGCGTAGGTAACATCTTCTCTGCCGATCTGTTCTACACGCCAGACCCGCAGATGTTCGACGTGATGGAAAAATACGGCATTCTGGGTGTAGAAATGGAAGCGGCCGGTATCTACGGCGTAGCGGCAGAGTTCGGTGCGAAAGCGCTGGCAATCTGTACCGTTTCTGACCACATTCGTACCGGTGCACAAACCACGTCAGAAGAACGTCAAAATACGTTCAATGAGATGATCGAGATCGCGCTGGAATCCGTTCTGCTGGGCGATAACGAGTAATATCATCACAGCCCGGACATTCGCTCCGGGCTATGTTTCTCCTGTTTTCGTCTTCACATCCTTAGGTAAGAAACCTGCTGACTGTCCGCCTCCGGTGACGTAATCGAACGATCGATAGCGTGGCTCCCTGATCCCTCTTTTTCCTCTGGCGCGAGTGGCGTTAACCGTATCTGATGCGTGAAACAATCCAGCACGGCGGGCTGATGGCTGACGGCCAGCACGATGGTGTGTGGTAGCGTTATCCTGATGTGATCTAACAGCTGAAGCGCCGCTGCATCATCGAGCTGGCTGGTGGCTTCATCCAGACAAAGCAGTGTCGGGCGCAGCAGTAGCGCACGCGCGAGTGACAGGCGCTGTTGTTCACCGCCCGACAGCTCTCGGCTCCAGTTTGCTTTGTCATCCAGACGAGAAATCAGTGAGGCGAGTCCGGTTTGCTCCAGTACCGTGATCAATTGTACGGTATCGGCTAGCTGTGCCTGTGGGTAACACAATACCTGACGCAATGTATCCTGTGGTAAATAGGTTTTTTGCGGCAAGAAGAGTGCTCGACCTACCGGAAAACGACACTCTCCTTGCGATACCGGCCACAGCCCAGCCAGCGCGCGCAGTAGCGTAGTTTTCCCACTGCCGCTGGCTGCGCTGAGTACTGCCCATTCACCCGCCTGAAGCGTAAGTGTCAGCGGGGCGAAATACGGCGAACCATCGGGGCGTGGTATGGATAGCGCATTGATATACAAGGCATGTCCTTCACGGCACGGTGCGTCTGGCGTCGGTAATTGCTGCAAGCGGTGCTGAAACTCCCACAGCCGCTCAATGGTGGAAGACCATTGAACCAACTGACGATAGGCATCGATGAACCAGCCAAAGGCATCCAGCACATAGCCGAAGGCGGATCGCGCCTGCATAATTGCTCCAAGGCTGACCTGACGGGCAAGAAACAGCGGCAGGGTGGCGAAAACGGGGATAATCAGGCTGAAGCGGAAATAGCTGGTGGTAAAGCTTTCTAACCGCAATTCCCGCGCCATTAAACGCTGCCAGTTTTGCACGATGGGCTGAAAGTGTTGCCGCATCCGCTGCTGCTCGGCGTCGCTGCCCTGATAAAACGCAATTTGCTCGCTGTTGTCCCGCACTCGCAGCAGCGTGGCTCGGTAGTCCGCTTCTGTCCGCTGACGCTCAATATTCAGTTTGTGTAGGCGATGGCCCAGCCGATGCGTCACGATACTCGCAAGTGCAGCGTAGGCGAGGGCAATCCACACCAGATAGCCGTGTATCGTGAGGGTATAGCCGCTTAATGTGAAGGTATGGACGCCGGAAAGCTGCCAGAGAATGGCGATGAATGAGAAGAACCGAGCGGTATTTTTTAACAGCGAGAGCAGGAGTTCGAGGCTTTGCTCGATCAGCAGGCGAATATCTTCCGCAATGCGCTGATCGGGGTTATCCAGCCCTGAATTGAGCTGGTAGTGGGCGTGATTGCGCAGCCAGTCCTGTTCATATTGGCGTGTCATGGTATCGCGCCAGCGGATAATCAGCTGTTTCTTGAGCCAGTTTCCGCAGATGATCACCAGTACGAATAGCAGCGTGTAGGCAAGATAGCGCACCGCCATATCGTAGATTGATGCATGCTGAAAGTAGTCGGCCAGCGCGTCGTAAAAATCCCGACTCCAGTTATTGTACTGCACGCTGATCCACACGACGGAGAGCGTCAGGCTCATAATCAGCAGCAGTAGCAGCCACAACAGCGTGGCGCGCGTGGTCAGCCAGAAAGGTGCAACCAGCGAATAAAAACGTTTAAGCGTTTGCATAATGGATTGAGCAATAGCCCGCCAGCAGAAGCCGGCAGGCGAGTGCATTTAGAACTTCCACTTCGCGGTTAGCATGAAATTACGTGGGTCACCGTAATAGTTATTGCCGCTGAGGTGGCGGTTATTCAGGTTCAAGTAGTAGGTTTTATCCGTCAGGTTATTGCCTACCAGATTGAAGCTCAGGTTTTTGCTGTACTGATAGCGGACATTGGCGTTAAACAATGTATAGCCGCCCTGAGACAGGCCAAAAGCCCGGTTAGGGTAAGTTTGCGTCTCGGTCTGCGCCGTCATACCCGCGCCAATCGTCCATTGATTCAACTCACCCGGCAGATTGTATGAGGTGTACAGCTTGAACATATGCTTCGGCGTGCGCGGGCTGAACTGTGCGGCCTTTTCGTTCGCGCTTCCTTCAAGAATTTTACTGTTAATCAGGGTATAACCCGTCTGAATCTGCCAGCCTTCAGCCAGTTTCCCTGTGACATCTAGCTCTACCCCCTGGCTTTGTACCTTGCCTTCTGGCTGGGAACAACTGGTGCCGATCAGACAAACCGAGCTATTCGCGACGGCCATTGCCCGATTTTCCTGAATGATGCGGAACAGCGCCAGCGAGGTGTTCAGATCGCCATCAAAGAACTCGCCCTTCACGCCGGTTTCGTAGTTGGTGCCGGTAATGGCGGGCAACAACTTACCGCTGCTGTCCTTCTCGCTCTGCGGCTTGTAAATCTCGGCGTAGCTCAGGTACCAGGTATAGTTATCGGCAAAGTCCCACAGCAGGCCACCGTAAGGTACAAACTCATTACTGGCATGCAGTGTGCTGAGCGAAGACGTATTACGAATCTGGTTCGTGAAGTATTCGTCATAGCTGTAGGCGCTATAGCGGCCGCCCAGAATCAGCTTCCAGTCGTCTGCCAATTCAAAACGGGCGGTAGCGAAAGCACCGCGCTGATACAAATTAAAACGGTCGTTATAATGGTTGTTGTAGAGACTCGCATTTGACCAATCTGGCTCTGCCAGCGAATTCGGCTGCCAGTTGAAAATATTTACCGCATCCTTGTTGTCGATGCGAATGTGGTTGTTATCAAAATTTTCTTTCTGATAATCACCACCTACCACCAATTCGTGGCTGCGACCCAGCAGCTCGAACGGACCGCTCAGGCTCAAGTTGTAGCCCCACTGTTCGGCTTTATTGTCGTAGCGCAGATTATTGTTTAGCGACGAACTCCCCGTTGCCGGATTGACGCCGCTTGTGCCGTTCATGATACCGATATAACTGCTCGCCGCGCGGGAGTGGATATAGTTCAGCGCGGTTTTTAGCGTCCAGTCATTGTCGAACTGGTGTTCCAGTTCGACGAATGGGTTAATTTTTTCAAATTCGATGCGGTTCCAGCTTGCGCCCAGATAGGTCGATCGAGGCAGGTTCAGGCTGCTTTTATTGGTGGCAAACGGGACGCCATACACATCCGGCACGCCTCGGGTTTTTTGCCAGTTGATGCCGCCGGTGACGGTGGTGGAGGGTGTCAGATCGTAGGCCAGCGTGCCGAACAGCACTTTTCTTTCACTATGCTCGTAATCTTTAACGCTTTGCTTATCCTGATAAACGCCAACGAGACGGCCGCGTAGGCTGGCATCGTCGTTCAGCGGCCCGGAAACGTCGAGTTCACTGCGGTAATTATCCCAACTGCCCGCGCCAACGCTGCCAGATGCCTGAAAGTTGTGAGTAGGTTGCTTACGTACCAGATTCACGGTGCCGCCGGGTTCGCCATTTCCCTGTGATAAACCGGATGCGCCGCGCAGGATCTCGACGCGGTCATAAATCGCCAGATCGGGTGATTCGCTTGAAGACTGAACTGCGCCCATGTTGGATACGCTGTTTTGGCTGGAGAAATTAATGCCGTCTTCTTTGATATTATCCATCACGAAAGCGCGCGATTCGTATTTCACCTGATAGCTGTTCTGATTGACCACGTTGATGCCGGTGGTTTGTTTCATCGCTTCATCCAGCGAGGTCATATTCTGATCGTCCATGCGCTGGCGTGTGACGACGCTCACTGACTGCGGCGTTTCTCGCGGCGACAAAGCTAACTGTGTCGCGGTGTTCATGCTGCGCGTGGTGTAGGACTGTGTCCCTTCGGTCACGCCGTTGCGGTTGACGCCCGCCACGATCAGCATTTCATCTCCTTGCGGTATTCTCTGTAAACGCCAGACGCCGTTAGGCTGCGGAATCACCTGAAGCCCGCTTCCTGCCAGCAGCGTCGCGAATCCGCCATCCACGCCGTAATTCCCTTGCAGAGATTGCCCAGTTTTTCCTGTCGACAGTTGTGCATCGCCGACCAGATAAATGCCTGATTGGGCGGCAAACTGGTTGAGTTGCTGGTTAAGCGGCCCGGCAGGGATGGAATAGGTTTTGGTTGCTGCTGCGGTTGTCGCTTCTGCCGCCATTGCGGTGGAATGTACAATCAGCGGTGTGCCACATAGCAACAGATGAACGGCAATCGCCAGTTTGGAAGGTGTGCGCTGTGTAGAGAAAAATGGAATCAATGCCATGAAAATTCGCCTTCTGACCCAGAGTAAAAATTGGTGGTTTTACTGTGAATCGAACGACAGTCGAAAAAGGGGAACTCAAAAAAGAAAATTTTTTGTCTTTATTCCAAAAACGGTCTCTAAAAAGGTGACTGGTATAAGAACGATATCAGCGCGGTTCGACGGTCACCCACCACGGAAAACGCCGATGGATGCGGACGGGAAAGGCCTGCGCCAGCATATTCAGCGCCATGTCAGTATCGATTAAGGGGAAGGTACCCATCACGCGTAGATCAGCGATAGCGGGTTGGCACGCCAGATAGCCGTGGCGATAGCGTGACAGCTGCGCCACGACCTCACCCAGCGACATGTTGTCTGCCTGTAACATGCCGTGTGACCAGTCGGCATCGTTCTGCTGATTGGGCTCGATGTTACCCTGACCGTCGGTGCCAAAACGCAGGTGATAGCCTGCGTTGACCCGACGTGCGGCGCTCGCGTACTTGGCGCTGACCTCGACCGCGTGTTGGTAAACGGTCAGCGTTGTGACGTCCGGTTCCTGCGCTACGCTAAAACGCGTGCCCAGCGCCTGCAAGTGCCCTTGTGCGGTGGTGACGAAGAAGGGGCGAGCATCGGCAGCGGTATCAATCAGAATATCGCCCGCCAGCAGCGCGATTTCCCGACGCTGATTGCTGTAGCGGATATCAATCGCGCTGGCGGTGTTCAGCCACAGCCGGGTGTTGTCCGGCAAGGTAAGCGATTTGATTTCTCCTACCGCACTGTGATGATCGGCCGTCATCGCCAGCAGCGAGCCTTTTAACGGCGTATGGCGGTACGTCAGCCAGGAAAGTAATGAACCGGTACTGAGCAGTGCGGCGAGTTTGAGCGCACGACGGCGTGCCATTGATTCCGGCTTATGCAGTAGCGTATTCAATGCGGGCTGCTGACCGTCGCCGCGCAGCGGTTGGAAACGCTGGCTGACGGTTTGCACATAGTCCCAGGCATGACGATGTTCCTCGCTTTCCTCCATCCAGCGTTGCCAGTGGTGGTCGTGTTCATCGCCAGGTTCTCGATCGCACAGCTGAGCGTACCATTGCGATGCCTGCTGTAAGGCAATAAAACTGGGTTTATTCATAAGTGAGCGGCCTGAGCGTCCGCATCTATCTCTGCTTCCAGCAACACACAGTGCAGCATGGCCTGCGCCATATATTTCTTCACCATGCGTTCGGAAACGCCCAGCGCCTCGGCAATTTCCCGATAAGGTTGCCCTTGAACCTGCGCCATGATGAAAGCCGCACGCACCTTCTCTGGCAACGCACGTAGCATGGCATCGACTTGATATAAGGTTTCGAGAATGATGTTGCTGTCTTCCGCCGACAGGGCAACGGGTTCCGGCTGTTCGGCGAGCGAGGTGAGCCACACCCGCTCAATTTCTCGCTTACGCCAGAGATCGATACACATGCCTTGTGCCATCACGCTTAGATAAGCTCGTGCGCCAGCGTGGCTGTCGAACTGGCGTGGTTTCAGTAATAGCCGTAAAAACACATCCTGCGCCAGATCGGCTGCATCACACAGATTCCCCAGTCGTTTACGTAATAGCCCCTGCAACCAGCCGTGGTGCTGACAATAGAGCTGATGCAGATCTGCTGAGGTATCAATATTGGCTGATGACATGTCAGGTGCCTGAAACGGATCGATCGGAGGTCAAATTTCAGGCGCATCTTAGTTGAGAATGATTTTTATTTCAACGATAAGGAAAATGTGGATAACGCTACCAAAGGAGCGAGGTGGGAGGTTAAGGTTGGAATGCACCACGCCCGGTAATCGATTCAGGCGTGGTGAGGTTTAACGAAATAGAGATGGGTTGGTCTACGCGCCAGACCCTTCCAACACGTTACTTAATAGCCTGGGCTGGAACCTGCGCAGCGCTGTTAAAGCTGATCTCGTTGATGGCGCTCCACTTGTTCACATCGGTGCCAAACGTATCCAGCTTGAAGAATTTGGCTTTAACGGCAGGGAACGTGAATTTCTCGCCGTCTTTGGCGTTGTTAGAGGTAACCAGATTGTCAGCCAGTTTTTGCCAGCTTTTCCCATCAGTAGAGTAGGAAACGGAGAATTTCAGTTTGCGCTCGTCTGCTTTGAAAGGAACCAGCACAAAGTTCTCAACGGATTGTTCTTTATCCAGTTCTAACTGAACCCAGCTCTCACCATTTGCCGCCCAGCGCGTTTTTACGTCGCCATCGGCAATGTTGGCAGGCTTGTGGCCCTTGTCTGAATCGTAAGCGGAGGCCGTAACCGCCGTGACTTGTACCGCATAAGCGGAAAGAGAGAATAAGCCGCACAGGAGCGTCGTAGCCAGAGTGTATTTTTTCATAGTAGTCCTCGTAGATAACGGATAAACCATGGCATGCCTGCAAACCAGAAACATGAAATGGAACCTTATTGTGATAAAAAAGAAACAAGGTTTTATTTATGACGATCACGTTGCGGGGATTTTTTTGTCGGAAAAAAAACCAGAGCGGGACGGGGTTCACATTATGGCATCCGCCGTATACTCGTCATACTTCAAGTTGCATGTGCGTTGGCCGCGTTCAGTCACCCGAATCACTTACCTGAGTAAGCTCATCGGGATTCCTTCTCTTGCCGCCTTCCTGAAACTCGAATTATTTAGAGTATAGATAAAGATGTTAACCGAGTGGCAGCGCCATAAGAATGGCATCTTCCCGGCCTTGTGCCGTGGGGTAATAATCGCGGCGCACTGAGACTTCGTTAAAGCCCAGACTTTCATACAGCGCGATGGCTCGAGTGTTTGATTCGCGCACTTCCAGCCACAGCGTCAAAATGCCACGCCGCTCCATCTCATCGATCAAGTGTTCCAATAACTGACGACCGAAACCCTGACGTTGATGGTCGGGGTGCACGGCGATATTGAACAGTGTCGCTTCATCCAACACGACTTGCGTGATGGCGTAAGCGGCAAGTTGCCCGTCATGGCTCAGCTTCAGGTTGACATAACGTTCACCCTGATTGCTGACAAACGTTTTTTCCGTCCAGGGAAAGGTGTGACTGGCTTGTTCAATTTTAAAGGCTTGTGCCAGGTCGGCTGGCGTCAGAGAAGATATCGTGTTCATGTTCACAGATCTGTTGCCATAACGCCCGTTTAGCGTCGGCATTTTGATGAAGTTCGGAAAGCAGAGGGCTGGAAAGCTGAACGCCCTGTAGCGCAATGGGCTCTGCGATGCCCAGCCGCCAGCTATGGCAGTGTGCGTCGGCGGGCAGCATCTCGATCTGCTGCGGCGTCAGGCGATAGGCTTGCGCAGGCGTCAACGCCAGACTATGCAAAACGTCGGCCAGCAGCGGTTCATCATCAGCCAGCGGCTCGGCAGAGACGATCACCAGACGCACCTGGTCGGGTAGACTGACGGCGATTTCGCCTTGCAGCACTGTCGGGCGACGCAGCGTCCACTGCGTAATCCCCAGTTGCTGTAGCAGCCTGTCACGTCTTGATTCCATGCGTTGTCCTGTCTGGCGGGCGAGAAAATAATTCGTGCCTATGCTAGCAAACCCCGTCAGGCTGCGCCAATGTCGGCGCGGTTATTTCCTCTCCGCTCTGCAACTTCGGGGACGAAGTGTATATAATCCCCCGTTCAATGATTAAGGAGCTGTAGCCTGATGTCCGCATTAACCCCCGCCAGTGAAGTTATACTGCGCCATAGTGACGAATTTCTTTCACGCCGCGTTTTGTTTGCCGGTGATTTGCAGGATACCCTGCCCGCGCAATTTGAGGCGGCGTCGGTGCGTGTCCATTGCAACCAATATCACCACTGGCAGCAGATGACAAAGCCGCTTGGAGAGAATGCGCAATTCGGTCTGGTGGCGGATGCGGCGCTGGTGGCGGATAGCGACACGCTGATTTATTACTGGCCGAAAAGCAAACAGGAAGCGGAATTCCAACTGCGTAATCTGTTGTCCTTGCTGCCTGTCGGCGCGGAGATCTTCGTGGTTGGAGAAAACCGCAGCGGCGTACGCAGTGCTGAAACTGTGCTGTCTGACTTTGTTGAACTGGTAAAAATCGACAGCGCGCGCCGCTGCGGGCTTTACCACGGTCGGATTGATAAGCAGGCCAACTTCACGCTGGATGAGTGGTGGGATGAGTATGTGACGGACGGCGTTACTGTTAAAACGCTTCCGGGCGTCTTCAGTCGTGATGACCTGGACCCAGGTAGCCGACTGCTGCTGTCTACGTTTGAACCGCACATGAAAGGTAAAGTGCTGGATATCGCCTGCGGTGCTGGCGTGTTGGCATCGGTGCTGGCGAAGCAGTCACCGAAAATCCGCCTGACGCTGAGCGATGTCAGCGCTGCGGCGGTGGAGTCCAGTAAGGCTACGCTGGCAGCGAACGCGCTGGAAGGCAGTGTGATTGCGAGTAATGTCTATTCAGACATCAATGGCCGCTTCGATATGATCGTGTCCAATCCGCCATTCCACGACGGCTTACAAACCAGCCTGCAAGCCGCGGAAATGCTGATTCGTGGTGCGGTGACCCATCTACCAATTGGTGGACAACTGCGCATCGTCGCTAACGCCTTCCTGCCTTATCCGGCGCTGTTAGATGCTGCATTTGGCAGCCATGAAGTGCTGGCGCAGACCGGGCGCTTCAAGGTGTATCAGGCCACCGTGGGTCGTCCGCCGCGTACAGGTAAAGGCCGTCGATAAAAACCTACTGATTCAGGGCTGCCATACTCTCCTTGCCGTAGCGTTCACCTGCTGCGGCATCGGGCGGGAAGATGGCATCAATAGCGGCCAGTTCTTCTTTCGTTAGTGTGACATCCAGCGCCGCAACGTTTTCTTCCAGATAACGACGGCGTTTGGTGCCCGGAATTGGCACGATATGTTCGCCCTGCGCCAGTACCCATGCCAGTGCCAGCTGTGAGGGCGTGACCTGTTTTTCCTGCGCTAGTTGGTTAATTTTCTCTACCAGTTGCAGGTTTTTCCCGAAGTTTTCCTCAGAGAAACGTGGATTGGTGCGACGGAAATCGTCGACAGCCAAATCGTCCGGGCTACGGATTGCGCCCGTCAGAAAGCCGCGCCCGAGCGGGCTATAAGGCACAAAGCCGATGCCCAAACGCTCACAGGTCGGCAGAATCTCAGCTTCCATATCGCGCGTCCACAGTGAATATTCGCTCTGTAACGCCGTAATGGGGTGTACGCGATGTGCGCGCTCCAGCGTGGTGACAGAGGCTTCACTCAGGCCGATGTAGCGAATTTTACCTTCCTTAACCAGCTCGGCCAGCGCGCCGACCGTCTCTTCAATCGGCACGGTTGGATCGATACGATGTTGATAGTAAAGATCGATAACGTCCGTACCGAGCCGCGTCAGGCTGCCTTCTACCGCACGACGAATATAGTCCGGCTTACCGCAGACACCGCGTGCGTGGGGATTTGCCGGATCGCGTACGATGCCAAATTTGGTTGCCAAAAAGACCTGTTCGCGCTTGCCTTTTATCGCTTTGCCCAGCAGCAGTTCATTGGTATGAGGGCCATACATATCGGCGGTATCCAGCAGGGTGACGCCCAGTTCCAGCGCACGATGCAACGTGGCGATGGACTCTTTTTCATCTTGCGCGGTTGAGTAAAAATCACTCATCCCCATGCAACCTAGCCCAATGGCTGAAACCTGCGGACCATTTGCTCCTAATTTGCGCTGTTGCATTGTCATCTTCCTCATCTCGTTGGCAGTGAGAGCAGTCTGGTTGTTTATCTGAAAAAGATAAATAGCGCTTTTTATGCAACACTATTCAAAAATAACTAACAATGGTGGCGGTGATGGATCATATTCAAGCGATGCGGGTTTTTGTGCGAATTGTCGAACTGGGCAGTTTCAGCCGTGCAGCGGAGCGGCTGGCGCTGCCGCGTGCGACGGTGAGCAACACCATTAAACAGCTTGAAGGGCGGCTAGGGGTACGTTTGCTGCAACGCACGACCCGTCAGGTGCAGATTACCGATGAAGGACGCGTTTATTATGAACGTTGCCTGCAATTGCTCGTGGAAATTGAAGAAATCGACACGCTGTTCACGCAGCAAAAGCAACTGCCGGTAGGCAAAGTACGGGTGGATATGCCGCACTCGCTGGCGCGTGAAATTGTGGTTCCAGCATTGGGCGAGTTCTATGCGCGCTATCCGCAGGTGACGCTAATGCTGAGTGCCAATGATGCGGCGATTAACGTGCTGCGTGAAGGTGTTGACTGCGTACTGCGTGCCTGGCAGACGGAGGACGAGACGCTGGCGACCCGCCATTTGCCGTCCATGCCGCAGGTCACCTGTGCGTCGGCCGGCTATCTGGCGCGTTACGGCGTGCCACGCTCGCTTGATGAGCTGTCAGGGCATCACATGGTGGGCTATTTCTCTCTGCGTACCGAATATCTTTATCCGTTGGAATTCATGTCGGGAGGCGAGCGGATTACGCGTATGCTTCCCGGCACGTTACAGATAAACGGTGCTGATGCCTACATTGCAGGCGCACGCGCGGGATTGGGGATTATTCAGGCTCCGCATCGCGGCTTAAGCTCACTTCTGGAAAGCGGAGAACTGGTGGAGATCTTGCCGGAGACGCCACCGCCCGCGATGCCGCTTTATGTGATGTATGCGCCTGGCCGCTTTCTTGCGCCACGGATTCGGGTGTTTATTGAATGGCTTGATGAACTCTTTACGCGCAACGCCGTGGATAGATGATGATTTTTACAGCAAACCCCGCATTCCCGAGGAAATAATCATTGACGTGAACGCGAAAACCTCTAGAATTCGCCCCCGTAGTGATATTGCGTAAAGCAGTGTTGCGAAGGTGGCGGAATTGGTAGACGCGCTAGCTTCAGGTGTTAGTGTTCTTACGGACGTGAGGGTTCAAGTCCCTCTCTTCGCACCAACATCACTACAACGGTTCTGGTTTGTCGAACCGAAGCAGTAAATCAGTATCGCATAGTAAAAATTGCATGACAGCGTTGCGAAGGTGGCGGAATTGGTAGACGCGCTAGCTTCAGGTGTTAGTGTTCTTACGGACGTGAGGGTTCAAGTCCCTCTCTTCGCACCATGTCGTGATAAATGTATTACATGAGATGAATTTACTGCATAAGACAAGCAACGTTCTCAGTGCGAAGGTGGCGGAATTGGTAGACGCGCTAGCTTCAGGTGTTAGTGTCCTTACGGACGTGAGGGTTCAAGTCCCTCTCTTCGCACCACCGAACGCCTCTGTATCTTCCTGATGTTCTTCTCTGTTTATTCTCTATTATCCCGTTTTTAGCTATAGCGCTTTCTGCGTTTGTTTGTCATTCATGGTTTTTATAGCGTCGTTAGATTAAACATAACGGACAGCGCCGCCAAACCGCCAGCCAGCGCAATGCAGGATGGCAGGAGTAAATAGTGACGCAAACGTTGATGGAACAGCATGACAAGCGTCGCCAACAGGGCGATGGCGATAATCACTTTTAAGTGTGTCAGGTTCAGATTGAGCAGTGCGAGTAGCGGCATAATGGCACAGGGCAACAGCACGCCCCAGGCGCTAGACAGATGTTTCCCCATACACCAGCTCACCCCCCATAGCCCGCAGGCTGTGATCATTGCTGTTAGCATTTTTCCACCCGGCAAAAGTGATAATGATAACTAATATCATATAAGAATTTATATCAATTACTAGCTTTTTGACGGGGAGATGGCCGGAATTTTCTACATAACCGCATTAATCGGGATGCTGATTGTTCAGATGTTGGCGAATCAGGTGGATCAGATTCACGATCACGGCCGATCGTTCATGCTTACGCCAGATAGCCGCAATTTGTGTATGGATTTTGGGCATGCCGATATCATGATAGGTCACATTATCGGCCTTAATACAGGCGAGTGATTCTGGTACAAGAGTAATACCGAAGCCCGCAGCGACCATCCCAATGGTCGCCGTCAACTGTGGGGCAAAGGGGCTGGGTCTGGGACCATAGCCTGACAGGTAGCAGGTACGAATAATCATATCGTGCAGCCCCGGACAAACCTCGCGCGGGAAAATAATCAGCGGCTCCTGACGCAATTCGCTTAGCGAAACCTGCATTTTATGGCTAAGCGCATGTTCAGCGGGCAGCACCAATTTCATTGGCTCTTCGGCCAAAATTTCCCCGTTAATCTCATCACTGAGATCGCAAGGTAAGCGCAGAAATGCGATGTCGATATGGCGTTCTTGTAATGAGGTAATAAGCGTCGCCGGATTTTCTTCCTTCGGTAGTGGTTGAACGTGTGGATGTTGCTGGCAGTAGCGATGCAGCAGTGCAAGCACGGTGGGGTGGAACATGGCCGACGGTGAAAAACCTACTTTCAGGCTCCCCGTCTCACCTCGTGCAATACTTCTCGTCCGTGCGATGGCCGAATCGGTGAGTTGAAGAATTTGGCATGCATCCTCATACAATGCTTGCCCCGCCTCTGTCATTTCTACACCGCGCGTCAGTCGTTTGAACAGTGGTGTACCGATCTCCTGTTCGAATTTCTTGATCTGCTGGCTGAGAGGCGGCTGTGACATCCCCAGATTCTCCGCCGCCCGCGTGAAATGTCGCGCTTGTGCAACGGCGACAAAATAGCGCAGATATCGTAGTTCCATTCACGTAGCTCCAATATGTTCCCGATCTTGAAATGACCTTCATTGCATATTGGAATTTTGTCCTCTCTCGCGTCAATCTTTATCTAAAGATTAGTAATTTTTAAGTAATTGGCGCAGTGAGAAGGAATGTATGAAAACGTGTATCGATGAACAATCCTGTGAAGAAGCCTTTGCTAGCTATGCTTGTGACTTCCGCGGTCAGCATGTAGACAGCGTTATTTATCAAACTTCACTAATGAGTGGACTAATAAATGGCGTGTACGAAGGTAGCCGAACAATGACGGAATTACTGGAACATGGTGACTTTGGATTAGGAACATTTAACAGTTTGGATGGGGAACTCGTTGCGTTAAACAGCCAGATTTTCCAATTGTTATCTGACGGCAGTGCACGGGCGGCGCAGCCGGAGCAGAAAACGCCATTTGCAGTCATGACGTTCTTTCATCCGACGGAAACGATCCATTTTGATCGCTGGACCTCACGTGAAGAAGTTCATCGCCAGATCGATAGGATCGTGGGAACAGACAATCTGTTCTGCGCGCTACGGATTGATGGGCGTTTCCGCTGCGTTGAAACGCGTACTGTGCCTCGGCAGTGTCGGCCTTATAAACCGATGCAGGAGGCCATTGAAGGGCAACCGACGTTTCATTTTGAACACCGTAGCGGCAGCGTTATTGGATTTCGTAGCCCAGCTTATACCCAGGGCATTAACGTTGCGGGCTACCACGAACACTTCATTACCGACGATCGCCAAGGCGGCGGCCATATTCTGAATTATGACGTTGAAAATGGCACGCTGACGTTTGGCGCGATTGCCAAATTGATCATCGACTTGCCTCAGGATCGGGAGTTTCTCAATGCCGATCTGTCATCAGAAAACCTCAATAGCGTCATCCAGTCAGTAGAGAGTTAGTCATTTCATCGGAGTTATGTTATGGAAAAGTCAACGGAACCACAGCGCTGGCATAGCGGAGCAGAGCTGGTGGTAAAACACCTGGAAGCGCAGGGCGTGAAGCATATTTTTGGTATTCCCGGCGCAAAAATTGATCGCGTGTTTGATGAGCTGGAAGATTCGACGATTCAAACGATCCCTGTGCGGCATGAAGCGAACGGCGCATTTATGGCGGCGGCGATAGGGCGCCTGACAGGGAAAGCCGGCGTGACGCTGGTGACATCCGGCCCCGGCTGTTCCAATCTGGTGACCGGGCTAGCGACGGCAACCGCAGAAGGGGATGCCGTCGTGGCGTTGGGCGGTGCGGTTAAACGGGCAGATAAACTTAAGCTGACGCACCAGAGTCTGGATACGGTCAGCTTGTTTCAGCCGGTCAGTAAATTCAGTGCAGAAATCACCGCCTCTTCTGCCATATCCGAAGTGTTAGCGAATGCTTTCCGGGCTGCGGAAAGTGGGCGTCCGGGGGCGGCGTTTGTCAGCCTGCCGCAGGATATCGTCAACGAACCGGCTATTAGCCCGGTATTGGCCTGCCCGCATTTACCGCTATTAAACGGTGCGCCTCAGAGTGACATTGCTGAAGCCGCCAAGCGGCTGAAGCAGGCTAAAAATCCGGTGCTGCTGCTCGGATTAATGGCGAGCCAGCAGGAAAATACGCAAGCGCTGCGTCGTTTTTTGCACCACAGCCAGTTGCCGGTTACCAGCACGTATCAGGCTGCTGGTGTGATCGATCAGCAACAATTTAGCCATTTTGCTGGACGTGTCGGACTATTCAACAATCAGGCTGGTGACAAGCTGCTACAGCGGGCGGACGTGATTGTCACCGTGGGCTATAGCCCGATTGAGTATGATCCCGTTTTGTGGAATAACGGCAAAGCGACGCTGATCCATATCGATGTGCTACAAGCGGAGATCGACAGCGCCTACCGGCCTGATATCGAACTGATCGGGAATATCGCGATGACGGTGGATTCGTTGAATGCGTGTATCAGTGAATCGTTTATTTTGTCTGCTGATACACAGTCCGTATTGCAGGATCGGCAGCGTCAGCGGCACGATCTCAGTACGCGTGCTATCAACATGTCAGGATTTGCGATCCACCCGCTGCGTCTCGTGCGGGCGATGCAGGATATCGTGAATGAGGATGTCACGCTGTGTGTGGATATGGGGAGTTTCCATATCTGGTTAGCGCGTTACCTGTATAGCTTCCGGGCGCGACAGATTCTGATGACTAACGGTCAGCAGACCATGGGCGTGGCGCTACCGTGGGCGATAGCCGTATCGCTGGTGCAACCCGACAAAAAAGTGGTGTCCGTTTCTGGCGACGGCGGGTTTATGCAATCCAGTATGGAGTTGGAAACGGCGGTGCGCCTGAAAAGCAATCTCCTGCATATCATCTGGGTGGATAACGGCTACAACATGGTAGAAATCCAGCAGTTGCATAAATACCATCGCCCGGCGGGCGTAGCGTTCGGGCCGATTGATTTCAAAGCCTATGCGGAAGCGTTTGGCGCGAAAGGGTTTGCGGTAGAATCTGCTGATGAACTGGTCAGCAAGCTCCGTCAGGCAATGGACGTTGACGGCCCCGCGGTGATTGCCATCCCAGTTGATTATTCCGACAACCACTGGCTGATGGAGAATCTGAATATCAGTGTGCTGATTTAGCGTGTGTAAATGTTGTGCCCGCATAATAACGATAGCGGGCACAAAACAGAGCCTTGTTGTCATGCGCTAATAAACGGCTGTAACTCCTCAATAAATAGATCGATACAGCGCGTTGATGTCGTCGATGTTCGCATCGCGTGGGTTACCGCCGGTACAAACATCGTCAAAGGCGGCCTGTGCCAGCGCTGGAATATCCTCTTCTCTCACCCCGACATCGCGCAGTCTGGGTGGGATATCTACATCGTGAGAAAGCTGCCGCACCGCATTAATCGCGGCTTCTCGCGCCTGAGTGATGGGCATATCTGCCGCGCTTTTTACCCCCATCGCAATGGCGATATCCCGGAATTTTTCACCGGTATAATCGGCGTTATAGGCCATAATATGCGGCAGCAGGATCGCATTAGCGACACCGTGCGGGGTGTTGTAGAACGCGCCGAGCGGGTGCGCCATACCGTGTACCAGCCCAAGCCCAACGTTTGAAAAACCCATACCAGCGATGTATTGCCCCAGCGCCATCTCTTCCACGCCTTTCGGCTTCCCGGCAACGGAATCGCGCAGTGAACGGCTGATAATTTCAATGGCTTTCAGGTGCAGTGTATCGGTCAGTTCCCAGGCGGCTTTGGTGGTGAAACCTTCAATGGCGTGTGTCAGAGCGTCAATCCCCGTGGCAGCTTTCAACGAAGCAGGCATGCTCATCATCATGTCGGGATCGACGATGGCGACAATCGGAATGTCATGTGGGTCGACACACACGAATTTGCGGCGTTTTTCTTCGTCGGTGATCACGTAGTTGATCGTAACCTCGGCGGCCGTGCCGGAGGTGGTCGGGATAGCGATAATCGGTACGGCAGGGCGTCGGGTGGCGGCAACGCCTTCGAGGCTACGGACATCTCCAAATTCAGGGTTATTGATAATAATACCGATGGCTTTGCAGGTGTCCTGCGGTGAGCCGCCGCCAATCGCGATCAGGTAATCGGCCTGGGATGACTTGAAACGCTCGATGCCGCTTTTCACTACGCGAATGGTGGGGTTGGGAATCACCTCATCGTAAATATCGTAGGGTAACCCTGCCGCATCCAGTTTTGCTGTAACTTTGGCAGCGACGCCAAATTTAACCAAATCCTTGTCCGTCACCAACAAGGCCTTCCTGAACCCTCTTCTCCTCACTTCATCGACAATCTGAGCGATGGCGCCTGTGCCAAAATAGGATGTTTCGTTAAGAATCATTCTGTTAGCCATTGTGTGCTCCTGTTTAACGTTAATTTTGATAAACCTAAAAATGTATGTTGTGCAATTCCTTGTTATTAGTGTGGAAAAAACACTCTGCGAGCGCCTTCCGTCTGCTGCCATGTCGTCTTGTACGCTGGCACGGAGGTAAAGACGCCTGAGAAGTGGCTCACAGAATCGTGATGATGGCAGTGTAATGGCGGGAGTCAGGCTGGGATTTATCGTTGGGTTTTGATTGAAAAAATCTAATTTAAGCTTGTTTTTATCATTATATTATCTAATCCGAATAGGGTTTTTATTTGGGTGGTATTCCCTGAGTTAGCCAGTTTTAATGTCATTAATCTGTTTTATGTGCGCATTTAAATAATTTACATGCTTAATTTCATCGATTATTAAGCATATTACACTGCTTTGTTTTTTGTGAGTGGCTCGGCTTTCTTTGCTTTCTATATAATTTATCTTATGGATAAGAGTGTGGTTTAACCCGCGCTTCGGTGGTAAGTTCAGTCAGAAGATATCGTTTGCGCAGTGTGTTTTATCGCCTGGACGCATGCGCTGAAGAGGGATGAGGAATGGCAAAGCAGACCCCGTTGTACCAACAACATCTGGCCGATGGCGCCAAAATGGTTGATTTTCATGGCTGGATGATGCCACTGCATTACGGCTCCCAACTGGATGAGCACCATATTGTGCGTCGGGATGCGGGCATTTTTGATGTCTCCCACATGACCATCGTCGATTTACACGGCGCGAGAACGCGTGAGTTCTTGCGCTATCTGCTGGCGAATGATGTCGCCAAACTCACACAGCCAGGTAAGGCACTTTATACCGGCATGCTGAATGCCTCCGGCGGCGTGATCGACGATCTGATCGTTTATTTTCTGACGGAAGACGATTTCCGTCTGGTGGTGAACTCCGCGACGCGTGAAAAAGATCTCGCCTGGATCGAGCAGCACGCGGCTCCGTTCGGTGTCGACATTCGCGAGCGCGACGATCTGGCGCTGGTTGCGGTACAAGGTCCACTGGCGCAAGAAAAAGTTCAAGGCCTCCTGAGAGCAAAAGGCCTGAGTGATGAAGATGTGGCTGCGGTTGCCAGCATGAAGCCGTTTTTTGGCAGGCAGGCAGGGGACTTCTTCGTTGCCACGACGGGATATACGGGCGAAGCCGGTTATGAGATTGCATTGCCGAATGTGCAGGTGGTCGATTTCTGGCAGCAACTACTGATGCTTGGCGTGAAGCCCTGCGGGCTGGGCGCGCGCGATACGCTGCGGCTGGAAGCGGGGATGAACCTGTACGGTCAGGATATGGATGAAGGCATTTCGCCGCTGGCGGCCAATATGGGCTGGACAATCGCCTGGCAGCCGGAAGAGCGTCAGTTTATCGGGCGTGAGGCGTTAACGCATCAGCGCGAAAAAGGCACCGAGCAACTGGTTGGTTTAGTGCTGACGGAAAAAGGCGTATTGCGCAATGATTTACCTGTGCGCTTTACTGATAGTGATGGTGTGATGCGCGAAGGGGTCATCACCAGCGGATCGTTCTCACCGACGCTTGGCGTGAGCATCGCGCTGGCGCGTGTTCCGGTGGGGATTGGTGAACAGGCTATCGTGCAGATTCGTAACCGCGAACTGCCCGTACGCGTGACCAAGCCCGGCTTTGTCCGTGCCGGAAAAGCCATCGTTCAGTATTAATAGCCGCGTGCTTATCACAATAAGCCATACCCTAAATAATTCGAGTTGCGTGAAGGCAGCTAACGCACAAGCAGCTTGAAGTATGACGGGTATACAGGATTAACGACTTTAGGAAAGGGGATGCAATGAGCAATGTACCAGCAGAATTAAAATACACCACGTCGCACGAATGGGTGCTGCACGAGGGCGGCGGTATCTACAGCGTGGGTATTACCGAACACGCACAGGAGCTTTTGGGTGACATGGTGTTTATCGATTTACCTGAAGTAGGCACGGTGGTCGCCGCAGGCGATGACTGCGCAGTGGCGGAGTCGGTAAAAGCGGCGTCGGATATTTATGCGCCCATCAGCGGTGAGATCGTGGAAGTTAACGAAGACCTGGAAAGCTCCCCTGAGCTGGTCAACAGCGCGCCTTATACCGACGGCTGGCTGTTCCGTATCAGAATTTCTGATGAGTCTGATTTGGATGAATTGCTTGATGCCGAAGGCTATCAGGCGTCGTTAGAAGAAGACGAGTAGTGAACGCGCCCCAGCCTCTGTGCTGGGGCGTTTTATTTTATTCGCCCGCGTCGTATTTCAGCGCGGCAACGATCTATCACGATTGATGCAGGAAATTGCTGTAATGACCCAGACACTCAGTCAACTCGAACATGACGGCGCGTTTATCGAGCGCCATATCGGTCCTTCCGTCAGTCAACAGCAGCACATGCTGTCGGTGGTGGGGGCGACATCGCTGGATGCGTTGATTCGCCAGATTGTCCCGGTGGACATTCAACTGCCTGGCCCGCCAGCGGTGGGAGAGGCGGTGACGGAACATGAGGCGCTAGCTGAGCTGAAGGCCATTGCAGGACGCAATCAACGTTATAAAAGTTACATCGGTATGGGCTACAGTGCGGTGCTGATGCCGCCGGTGATTTTACGCAACCTGCTGGAAAACCCTGGCTGGTACACCGCCTATACGCCGTATCAGCCGGAAGTCTCTCAGGGGCGTCTTGAAGCGCTGCTGAATTTCCAGCAGGTCACGCAGGATTTAACCGGTCTGGACTTGGCCTCTGCTTCGCTGCTGGATGAAGCCACTGCTGCGGCGGAAGCGATGGCGATGGCAAAACGTATCAGCAAACTCAAGCAGGCTGAACGTTTCTTCGTCGCCGACGACGTGCATCCGCAAACGCTGGACGTCGTGCGTACCCGCGCGGAAACCTTCGGCTTTGAGATTGTGGTCGGCAAGGCTGAAGAGGCACTGAAAGACGATGCGGTGTTCGGCGTACTGCTGCAACAGGCGGGGACAACGGGCGAACTGCACGATTACAGCGACCTGATGGCCGCACTGAAAGCGCGTAAGGTCGTTAGCTGTGTGGCGTCGGACATCATGGCGCTAGTATTGCTAACTGCGCCGGGCAAGCAGGGCGCGGATATCGTTTTCGGTTCCGCACAGCGTTTCGGCGTGCCGATGGGTTACGGCGGCCCACACGCGGCGTTCTTTGCCTGTCGTGATGAACATAAACGTGCCATGCCGGGACGTATCATCGGCGTGTCGCGTGATGCGGCGGGCAATACCGCGCTGCGCATGGCGATGCAGACACGTGAGCAGCATATTCGCCGCGAGAAGGCGAACTCGAATATTTGTACTTCGCAGGTGTTGCTGGCCAACATCGCAGGGATGTATGCGGTATTCCACGGGCCGGAAGGGCTCAAACGTATTGCGGGGCGCATCCATCGTCTGACCGATATTCTGGCAGCAGGGTTAACGCAGGGCGGACTACTTCTGCGCCATCGCAGCTGGTTTGACACGCTGACCATTGAGGTGGCGGATAAGGACGCGGTGCTGAGCCGCGCATTAAGTTTTGGCATCAATCTGCGCAGCGATTTGGCGAGTGCCGTGGGCATTACGCTGGATGAAGCGACCACGCGTGAAGACGTGCAGGCGCTGTTCGCGGTGCTGTTAGGCGACGATCACGGGTTGGATATCGACGCGCTCGATGCGGCCATCGGCCAGAAAGCGGCAACGATCCCCGCTGGGCTGGTGCGCCACGACGCGATCCTGTCGCATCCGGTGTTCAACCGCTATCACAGTGAAACCGAGATGATGCGCTACCTGCACCGTCTGGCGCGTAAGGATCTGGCACTGAATCAGGCGATGATCCCGCTCGGTTCTTGCACCATGAAGCTCAACGCGGCGGCGGAAATGCTGCCGATTACCTGGCCAGAATTTGCCGAGCTACATCCATTCTGCCCGACGGAACAGGCGCTGGGCTATCGCCAGATGATCGAACAGCTATCGGGCTGGCTGATGCAACTGACCGGCTATGACGCGATTTGCATGCAGCCCAATTCTGGTGCGCAGGGCGAGTACGCGGGGCTGTTGGCGATCCGTCGCTATCATGAAAGCCGCAATGAGGCGGGTCGTCATCTCTGTCTGATTCCTAGCTCCGCGCACGGAACTAATCCTGCATCGGCGCAGATGGCGGGAATGGAGGTCGTGGTGGTAGCCTGCGACAAGCAGGGCAATATCGACCTGCACGATCTGCGTGAGAAAGCGCAGGCTGCGGGCGAACAGCTGTCCTGCATCATGGTGACCTACCCGTCTACCCACGGCGTTTATGAAGAGACGATTCGCGAAGTGTGCCAGATCGTGCATCAGTACGGCGGTCAGGTGTATCTGGACGGTGCGAATATGAACGCCCAGGTTGGGATTACGACGCCGGGCTACATCGGCGCGGACGTATCGCACCTGAACCTGCATAAAACCTTCTGTATTCCGCACGGCGGCGGCGGACCGGGCATGGGGCCGATTTGCGTGAAAGCGCATCTGGCACCGTTTGTGCCGGGTCATCAGGTGGTCAAAATTGATGGTGTGCTGACGGAGCAGGGCGCTGTCTCTGCGGCGCCGTTCGGCAGCGCTTCTATCCTGCCGATTAGCTGGATGTACATCCGCATGATGGGGGCGGAAGGGCTGAAGCAGGCCAGCCAGATGGCGATCCTGAACGCTAACTATATCGCGACGCGCTTGCAGCAGGCATATCCAGTACTTTATACCGGCCGTGACGGTCGTGTCGCGCACGAATGCATTCTGGATATTCGTCCACTCAAGGAAAGCACGGGTATTAGCGAAATGGATATCGCCAAACGCCTGATCGACTACGGTTTCCATGCGCCGACGATGTCGTTCCCGGTGGCGGGTACGCTGATGGTAGAACCGACGGAATCAGAAAGTCAGGTGGAGATCGATCGCTTTATTGATGCGATGCTGGCGATCCGTGCCGAAATTAACCGCGTCGTGCAGGGCGAGTGGCCGCTGGACGACAACCCGCTGGTTAACGCGCCGCACACGCAGGCGGAACTGGTAGCCGACTGGGTGTACCCGTACAGCCGCGAACTGGCTGTCTTCCCGGCGGGGAGTGAACACAAATACTGGCCGAGCGTGAAGCGTCTGGACGACGTTTACGGCGACCGTAATCTGTTCTGTTCATGTGTACCGATGAGCGACTATTAACGAGTTCGGCGTGATATATTGGTCTCGCATGTGTTTTAGCGCGTGCGAGGCCAATAAAGTGAAGAAGAATAAAAGGGATAGCGATGATTTTAGGAATAAAAAACAGAACCGAGAATTGGACAACGGTCGGTCATCTTTTTGATCTGCGAAATAATAAGTTAATCAGACATTTGATGGGGAATAATAGCGACGATAGCGCTCCTTTCGATGATGGCTCAGAGGCCAGGCTCGAACTTTTTTGGTATGGCTATCGGGATTATATCTTTGGGAAAAATATTACTTTAAACACTGTCAAGATTGATGCTCTCTATGAGCGATTCTTACGATTGTTTCCAAATTTGCAGGAAAATGTGTTGAGCTTTATGGGTGGGGAACCAAAATTTTTACGTGTTAAAACAATGGATAATTATTCTCTTGAGCGAGAAAATGCTCCCCTGAGCTTATTTCATAATATCCGCAATACGGAAATTGATATTGTCATTGAAACACGTAAAACACTCTATATTGGTGAGGTAAAAGACTCACAGAAATTTGGAGCAAACGGAAATTTATTTTTACCCCATCAACTACTTCGTCAATATATTACTGCACGAATACTCGTCGATGAGTTGGGTAAGGACTTAGACATTGTGCCTTTCATCATTTCAAATAACAAAGAAACAGAAAAAAGTGGTCAGATAAAGCTTATGAATAAGCTTAATTACCTGAATATGAAAAATGTGTTCACATGGAGTGATATAGAATAAATGCTTATCCGTTCACAATAAGAGAGAACATCTCCACGTCGATCTTTAAGATTAAAAATTAGCCAGCGAATTATTTACTTCCGAAAACAAACTGTCATTAAACTGACGCCCCAGTGACACGCTGGCGTTCTAGGGTTAAGCCTCTGTGTTCCACACTGAGCGACCCTAGAGTTATGCGTGCAAAATGCTTTCCCTACCTTGTGCTGTTGCCGACGCTGGTTTTTTTGCTTGCCTTCACCTATTTCCCCCTGCTGCGTTCGGTCATCGACAGCCTGTATGACACTCGGCTGAATGCCGATACGCCGCTGTTCGTCGGGTTAGATAATTTTGTTCGTTTGGTGCAGGACACCGTGTTTTGGCAGGCATTGCTGAACAACGTGTTGTATATCCTGATGACGGTCGTGCCCGGCGTGCTGTTGGCGCTGTTGCTGGCGGTGCTGCTGTGGGAAAACACGAGGGTAAATCGCTGGCTGCGCACTGCTTTCTTCTTTCCGATGATCATTCCGCTGGTAAGCGCCGCGACGCTGTGGCTGTTCATTTTTATGCCGGGACTGGGACTGCTGGATTACTCTCTGGCGAAAGTGTTCGGCCCGATGAACAACAACTATCTCGGTATGAGTGACAGCGCGCTGGTGGCGGTGAGCGTCATTGGTATCTGGAAGTTTGCGGGTTATTACATGCTGTTTTTTCTCGCCGGTCTGCAAGCCATTTCTGCTTCTGCACGCGAGGCGGCGCTGATGGAGGGCGCTTCGCGGCGTCAGGTGTTTTTCTACGTCACGCTGCCGCTGTTGCGGCCAACCATCGCCTTTGTGGTGACCATCGCTTTTATCTACGCCATTACTCAGATTGATCACGTCGCCGTGATGACGCGCGGCGGGCCGAATAACGCCACGACTGTGCTGCTTTATTACATTCAGGATCTGGCGAATGACACGCACGATCTGGGCAAAGCCTCTGCGGCTACCTTCCTGACGCTGGCGCTGCTGTTTGCTTTTTCCATTATGAATCTGAAGGTGTTGGAGAAGGGGGCACATTATGAGCGCTGAAAATCAGATCGTTGACGTTCGGAGCGTGAAAAGTCAGCGCGTTGAAAGCCGAAGCATGGCCAATCCTCTTCGTATCACGACGCGGTTTACGCTGCCGCTGTTGCTGATTTGTGCCGCGTTACTGTGGGTCAGCCCGTTTATCTGGATGCTGTCTTCTTCTGTCAGCACCAGCAGTTTTGGCGTAGACATGGCCTCGCTGTTGCCGCGTCTCCCGCTGACGCTCGATAACTTCCGTGATGCGTGGGACAGCGCCGACTGGTTACGACTCTACACCAACACGCTGATCTTTGCCGTTGGCACGTTTCTGGTACAGCTGGTCACGATCACCACGGCGGGCTACATCTTCGCCTACCACGAATTCCGTGGCAAAACGCTGCTGTTCTACCTGCTGCTGATTCAAATGATGATCATGCCTGTCGTCATGATGGTGCCAAACATGATGACGCTCAAGCAGCTCGGCCTGCTCAATACCCTGACTGGCGTGATGATGCCGTATTTCGCCTCAGCGTTTGGCGTGTTTCTGATGCGTCAGGCGTTTCTCAATATTGCCAAAGAGATCGAAGAGGCCGCGTTGATGGAAGGCTGTCGCTGGTGGCAAGTGGTGTTTCACGTCCTGATTCCTATGACCTGGCCGTCGATTCTGGCCTTCGCCACGGTCAGCATTACCTACCACTGGAACGAATATCTCTGGCCGCTGATGGTGCTCAACGACCCGGACAAACAGGTGCTGACCATCGGGCTGGTGTCGTTCGCGATGGGCGCAGAGTCTGGTGGACAGTGGGGATTGATCTGCGCGGGTACGCTGCTGGTGTGCCTGCCGCTGATGGTGGCTTTTGTGGTGTTTCAGAAGCAGTTCCTGAGCAGCTTCGGCTTCTCGGGTATTAAGTGAATCGCTGATAAGGCCATGCGGGTAATACAGGTTACTTAGTTCTATTTATCAGGAGCGACATGCTCCGCGTATCTCGATTCTCAAACGATCGATGTTCGCCAGTGGGCGAAATAATGATAGAGGTGGTTGTTATGTTGCTGGCACAGATTTCCGATCTGCATTTTCGCAGTGAAGGGCGCAAGCTCTATGAATTTATTGATATTAACGGGGAAAATGCGGAGGTCATCAACCAGTTAAACGCGCTACGTGAGCGGCCAGATGCCGTAGTGATTAGCGGTGATATCGTTAACTGCGGGCGTCCGCAAGAGTATCAGGTTGCACAGCGCGTGTTACAAATGTTGGATTACCCGCTGTATGTGATCCCAGGCAATCATGATGATAAGCAGCATTTTCTCAACGCGATGCGCCCGCTGTGTCCGCAACTGGGTGATGACCCGGAAAATATTCGCTATGCAGTGGATGATTTCCCGATGCGTTTGCTGTTTATCGATACCAGTCTGGCTGGGCAATCGAAAGGCTGGCTGACGCCGTCCACGCTGGGTTGGCTGGAGCAGCAATTGCAAGATCACTCGACGCGTGAAACGGCGATCTTCATGCATCATCCACCGTTGCCGCTGGGATCGGCACAGATGGATCGTATCGCCTGCGAAAACGGGCATGAGCTGCTGATGCTGATCGAACGTTTCCCGCAGCTCACACGCGTATTTTGCGGGCATACGCACCGTTTGATTATGACGCAGCATCGGCAGGCGATTATTGCCACCGTACCGGGAACCGTCCATCAGGTTCCGTATTTCTACGAAGATGACGCACCGTATTACAACCTGGAGCCTGCCAGCGTGGTGATGCATCGCTATGTGCCGGTGACCGGGCTGGTGAGCTATTGCCAGTCGCTTGGGTCTTACCCCGGCCCTTATCTCTATGATCCGCGTATCAGCTGTCCGGTGGATGCGTAATGGCCGTGATTCAGTTACGTAATATCAGTAAACGCTTCGAGCACATGCAGGCGCTGGCATCGCTGTCTTTGGATATCGCCGACGGTGAGTTTCTGGTGCTGGTTGGGCCGTCCGGCTGTGGAAAAAGTACGTTGTTGCGTATGTTGGCCGGTCTGGAAGACGTCAGCGATGGGCAAATCCTGCTGGGTGATGACGACATTACCGCATGGAGCCCAAAGCAGCGTAATTTCTCGATGATCTTCCAGAACTATGCGCTGTTTCCACACTTGACGGTCGAGCAGAACATCACTTTTGGTATGCGGATGCGCGGTGAACCGAAAGCGGAGTATCCACAGCGGGTACAGCGCGTCGCCAGTCTGCTCCAGCTTGAGCCATTACTCAAACGCAAGCCGGGGAAATTGTCCGGCGGCCAGCGTCAGCGCGTGGCGATGGCGCGAGCGATCGTGCGCGATCCACGCCTGTTTCTGATGGATGAACCGCTGTCGAATCTGGATGCTCGACTGCGCAGCGATGTGCGGGACGGCATTATGGATCTGCACCGGCAGTTGAAAACCACCACCGTCTACGTCACGCACGATCAGATCGAGGCGATGACGATGGCGGACAGGATTGCCGTACTGGATCGTGGCGTGCTGCAACAGGTTGGTACACCAGAGCAATTGTACTCCCATCCGGCTAACGTTTTTGTCGCCGGATTTATCGGGACGCCCGCAATGAACATGGTGACGCTGGCCTGTTCTGATGGTCATGCGTTTTTGCAAGCATTGTCTGTGGTGCTGCCCGCCAGTGAAGAAACGCGTTCATTAACCAGTGTGCTGCTAGGGGTTCGCCCTGAGCATATTACCGAACACGCCGCGTCAGACGGCGATTTATCGTTACCGGGAACGGTGAAGCAACGGGAGCTGTTTGGCGCAGAGTATCTGATTCACGTGGATACGCCGCTGGGCAATATCCGCTACCGTCGGCCAAATCGTGATGGTGTGCCGAACATTGGTACGTCCGTTGTGCTTCATTTTTCACCGCAGGATTGTCATTGGTTTTCCGGGCAAACCGCCCGTAATTTATCCCAGGAGAAAAGAAATGCGTAAGCCTCGTATGATGGCGCTGGCGATAGCCTTGCTGATGTCTGGCCCGGCGCTGGCAAAAGAGAGTATCGATTTTATGTTCCCTGCCCCAGTCGATGGCAAGTTGACGATGGAAATGACGCGCATCATCAAGGAATACAACCAATCACAGGATCAGGTTGAAGTGCGTGGGATCTTCACCGGCAATTACGACACGACGAAAGTGAAAGCGGAAGCCGCCGCCAAAGCGGGCGATCCGCCAGCGTTGGTCATTATGTCGGCCAACTTCACCGCCGATCTGGTCATCAAAGATGAAATCCTGCCGATGGACGAGCTGTTCAAATACGGCAATGAAAAAGCGACGCCTTTCCTGACCAAAAACTTCTGGCCTGCACTGCATCAGAACGCGCAGGTGATGGGCGTGACCTACGCGATCCCGTTCCACAACTCGACGCCGATCCTCTATTACAACGAAGACATGCTGAAGAAGGCTGGCTTTAATGAACCGCCGAAAAATTGGGATGAAGTGGTTGCGGTTGCGAAGAAACTGACCGATCCGGCGAAAGGGCAGTGGGGCATCATGATTCCGTCCACGAACGATGACTACGGCGGCTGGATGCTGTCTGCGCTGACGCGCGCCAACGGCGGAGCGTATTACAATGCTGATTATCCAGGAGAAGTGTATTACAACACCGCATCGACCAAGGGTGCGCTTCAGTTCTGGCGCGATCTGGTGCACCGCGACAAAGCCATGCCCGCTGGCGTGCTGAATTCCAAGCAAATCAGCGCCGCGTTTTTCTCCGGTAAGCTGGGTATGGCGATGCTGAGCACGGGGGCGCTGGGCTTTATGCGTGAAAACACCAAAGATTTTCAACTTGGTGTGGCAATGATGCCGGAAAAAGAGCGTCGTGGTGTGACCATCGGTGGGGCGAGTCTGGTGAGCTTCAAAGGGATTTCCGAGGAGCAGAAGAAAGCGGCCTGGCAGTTTATGAACTATCTGGTCAGCCCGGAAGTCAGCGGAAGTTGGAGCCGTTTTACCGGCTATTTCGCACCGCGTATGGCCGCCTACGATCTGCCAGAAATGAAAGACTATCTGGCGAAAGATCCGCGTGCAGCCATTGCGTTGTCGCAGCTGCAATATGCTCATCCGTGGTATGCAACCTATGAAACGGTCGCCGTACGCAAAGCGATGGAAAATCAGCTGGCGGCGCTGCTAAACGATCCGGCGAAAAAGGTCGATGACGCCGCGGCGGCTGCGCAAAAAGAGGCAGATAACATCATGAAGCCTTATGTGGATAAAACCGCGTTACGGGACGTGAAGTAACACTATCCACCCCGCCCTGTTGATATTCATTCAGCGGTGCGGGGTGAGTGTTGGAAAACGGTTCTGAGCGATTTAGAGCGTTAACAAACCTATTTGCAGAACGAAAACGGTGATAATGGGATAGAAGAGTAAAGTGTCCGCGCCAGGGATGGCGCGGCTCGAGCTTGCAGGGATGTACTCGCAGCGTCTTTACGATCTACCCATTATCACCGCTCGACTCACCTTTAATGCGCCGCCTGCGAACGCATAGTCGCCGTGCTGCGTGAAGATGACAGCGTAAAGGCGGAGATCGCCGTAAAAGCAAGCGCGATGCCGCCCAGAATCAGGTAAGTCTGGTTAAAACCGATACGATCGTACAGATTGCCTGCGGCGGAGGAGAGAAATATCGCCATGAACTGTTTGGCGAACTGGAAGCCCACCAGATAAATTGTGGCCGATAAGCGTGAATCAAACGTATTGGCGATGTATTTGAAGATCCCGATGAGCAGCAATGGTACTTCGAAGGCATGCAGCATTTTTAGAATGATGACTTCCGTGACGGACGTGGCGCAGGCCGAACCCAAGATCCTGATCGACATAATCGTTCCTGCCACCAGCAGCGCATTTTTGGCGCCGATCCGACCGATCAGCCACGGCGTGCAGAACATCACCAGCGCATTCGCCGCTTCCCCAGCTGTGGTGACAAAACCAAAGATCTGATTGCCCTGTTCCTGTGAGCTAAAGAACGATTTAAAGAAGTTAGCGAATTGCTGATCGTAGACATCATAAATACAGGCGACGCCGACTACGTACAGTACCAGCAGCCAGAATTGACGGTTAGTCAGCAGGCCTAATGCCAGTTTGAGGCTAAAAGGTGAGGCGTTAGCACCCAGCGAATCCATGACGGCGGCGGTTGGGTTGCTCTCTGTTTTTGCCAGACATAGCAACACGAGCAAAATAATCGCCGACCCGGACCCCATCCAGAATACGATATCGGGGTTGATGTTAAACAACATGCCCGCCGTTGAGGCGCAGATTCCCCAGCCAAAGCAGCCAAACATGCGCGCCTTACCATATTCAAAGTGGTGCTGTCGGCTGATGCGTTCAATGTAGGCTTCAATGGCTCCGGCTCCTGCGCTGAAAGAGAATCCGATATATAGGCCGCCGACTAAAGCACCCAGTATTACGTTAATTTTTAACAGCGGGGCGAAGACATACAGGAAAAAAGGGGCAAAAAAGAGCAACAGCACGGAGATTACCCAGAGCAGGTGCTTCTTCATGCCCAGCTTGTCGGACAGAATGCCGAGGAACGGCTGAAACAGAATGGCGAACAAAGACAGGAAGGAAAAGACGATGCCGGTATCGGTTTTATTGAGCCCGATAACATCCGACAGCCAAATCGGCAAAAACGGAAAGCATGTCGCCATGATAAAAAAATAAAGAAAGAAGAACGCGCCGAAAATCCAGAAGTTACGGTTATTTTTGTAGTAGCACGAGGTAGTAGGCATCTTTATTCCCCCTCATGGGGTAGACGTTATCATGACGCGGGACAATGCTGTCCCGCGCGGTCGTGTTGCGTATTGGTTGGGCAAGGAAAAAGGTTATTGACTGGCGGTGTCCCGCACTGCGTAAAGCCCGATCAGAATGGCGGTTTCTGGCGTCAGGACGGGCAGGGCAAGGCCGGCCTGCATCAGCCAATCGCCGGAGGCCACAATCGGCTGACGTAACCAAGGCGGAAGCTCCCGCATGGTGCCGCCACCTTCACGTACCGTTTTGATCTCTGGGCCATCCAACAATTTGACTTCATAGCGTGCATCGGGCAGCAGGCCGGGGAAGCGGAGCGTGCCTGCCAGCGAATAATCTGGCATACGCAATTGGGCTATTTGGAAAACCGCGTGCTGGCGATCGCGGCTCACCACGCCGGTGGCCTGTACCGTATCGTCCGGCATCTCTACCCGCCAGGTTGTGCCGCTGTGCAGCAGCGGGCGCAGCGTCTTATGCAACTGAATATAGTGGCGATAGCCTTCCAGTTCGTTGTCATCGGCTTTGACAGGATCGAGCTCGATTCCCATGTGGCCGAACAGGGCCGTCAAGCCGCGAAAGGCGATGGTATGGCGTCGATACGTCGCGTGGCAGCGCGCGTGGCCGATGTGCTGCCCCATCACTTCTGGTGGAAAGAAGTAGCTCATGCCGCGCTGGATGGTCTGACGCTCCAGCGCGTCGTTGTTATCCGATACCCAGAAGCGTTGCGTACGCTCAAGCACACCGTAATCGATGCGGCCGCCACCGGAGGCGCAGGATTCAAATTCAACATGAGGAAAACGCTGGCGCAGAGTATCGAGCAGGCGATAGAACTGTCGGGTTTGCGCATCGGCGGTCAACCGCCCTTCATGGCCGGGCTGCACCAGTTCGCGGTTCATATCCCATTTCACATAATCGACGGGATGCTCGCCCAGTAGCCAGCTCAGCCGCTCCAGTAGATAAGCGAAAGCGTCGGGCTGGTTTAAATTCAGCACATACTGGTAGCGGCCAGTGGGTTGCTCGTAGCCGGGCAATTGCAGCACCCAGTCGGGATGTGCGCGGAACAGGTCGGAATCGGGATTAATCATCTCCGGTTCGACCCAAATACCGAACTCCATTCCCAACGCTTTGACGTGCTCAATCACTGGCATCAGCCCGTTAGGGTATTTTTCCTCATCCAAATACCAGTCGCCGAGTGCGGCCCTGTCGTGATGGCGTCCACGAAACCAGCCGTCGTCGATAATGAAGCGCTCTACACCGACGTCGGCGGCTTTGCTCGCCATCTGCATGATGTACTCTGGATTGTGATCGAAATAGATCCCTTCCCACGTATTGAGGTGCACCGGGCGTGGCTTATTACCACAGAATTGGATGAGGGACTGGCGTAGGAAGGTGTGATAACGCTGGCTCATGCCATTCAAGCCGGTATCGGAGAATGCTGCGTAGACCCACGGTGTGGTGAGAGATTCTGACTGCGCCAGCGTGATTTCGCCCGGCAGATAAAGGGCTTCCGCCTGTACGACGCGACGACCGTCAGTTTTGATATCGGCACGCAGCCGATGGTTGCCGCTCCAGCCTAAATGCACGCCCCATACTGAGCCACGTTGTTCGCTGAACGCGGATTCACCGAGAATCAGCGCCGGGAAATATTCGTGGGAGCTTCTTCCCCGACGGCTTTCCTGAATAAAGCCGCCGTGCTGCAACGTAAGACGATGAGCCTGAAATTCACGCAGCCAGCGGCCGTGAAACGCCATGACATCATTCGCCCGCTCCGGGACAGGCAACGTGACAGCGAGGCGTTGTACTTGCCAGGCGTCAGCACGCAGATTCTGTAGCGTGTGGCGCAGTTGCAGCACATCGGTTTGCGGGTCCAGATGCAGTTTGCTGGTCAGGCGAAGACCAGCCTGCGTATCGTCCGCTGTGATAGTGAGTGTGTTGTCTTGAACGTCAACCTGCGTGGTGGTGAAGATCGGCGCGGCATCATAGCCCGCTCGATGCCCTTCAATACCCGGCGAACCGAACTGACCACGCCCATATTCCATTGCCAGCGTCAGAGGGAGATCTACATCCAGACGACCGTTGGCGACGGGGCGTTGCAGAGAAATGACATCTTCTGGCGAAAAACCGCGTAGCCGCGGCCCCCAATAGAGAATTTCTGCTGCTGGGGCGCAGCGTACGATGACATCGCACTGTGCGCTGGTTAATTGAACAATATCACGCTTCATGAGGAAGGCTCCAAATTACGGCTCGTGCTTCTCAGTGAAAACTTAAACGTTTAAGCCATCAACTTAAACGTTTAAGAAGTGTGATGTTGTTAAAATAATCATTAGGGAATGGAAAAGGATTTCGATGACGGTGTGAAGGCGATCTCGCTTGCGGCTGGCGTAAAAAACCAACCGATATCGTTATATACGGTGGCAGCTTGCTGAATAGCTTAGGCGGGAAAGCTCGTTTTACCGAGGCGCAGCGTCGGCTGCCATAACACCTGCAAATTTTCTACGGCTTCGCCCGCGATGAGTGCCTGCGTCATGCTGGCAATCTGTTCACCAACCTGTTCCCGCGTCGCCTGCTCTATCGCCGTCACGCTAATGTCTGTCAGGCTGTCCTGTGGCAAACCGTCATACATCACTAACGCGATAGGGTGTGAACCGGAAAGGCGGCCTGCTTGCTGCAATGCGGCGACAGCGCCATCGCCGTGGACGTTGCCATCCATCACCATTGCTGTTGGCGGCTCCGGCAGCGCCAGAAGGTCGAGCATGGCCTGGTAGCCCGCACGGCGCGTAGGGCTGACACAGCGCAGGTAGGCATCGTGAAAGGGTAGGCTGTGGCGTTGCAGAGTATCGCGATAGCCCTGACGACGTTGCATAATGAACGCCTGCGGGTGGTCTTCGCTCAACATGGCGATACGGCGATGACCACGTTCAATCAGGTGTTCTGTCGCTAGCGCCATGCCTGCACGGTTGTCAAAATCGAACCAGGCATAAGGATGCGGTAACTGGCTGCGCCCCAGCGCGAGAAAAGGCACCTTGTTACGTTGCAGTAGCATCAGGCGTGCATCCTGCTCACACGTGTGCGCCACGATTAGCGCGTCGATACGGCGGCTGTTGATCAACCGAACACCGCCCTGACATTCGTCTTGTTCATCTGCCAGCAGGAGAAAATCGACGTCGTGCTGTGCCAGTTTGCGACTGATCGCGCCGATCATCTCAAAAAAGATATCGTTACTTAGAGAAGAGGCATAGGGATAGACCAGCCCGACTGCGTCGCTTTTGCCCATTTTCAGGCGGCGCGCGTGCGTATTAGGGCGATAGCCGATGCGCTCGGCTTCTTCCTGAATACGCTGGCGCGTGGCGTCGGAGATATCCCGATGGCCGTTGAGGGCACGACTCACTGCTGCCACCGACAAACCCAGGTTATTTGCGATTATTTTTAAAGACACCACACTCTCCTGACGCGAATGCCCAGCGACGGGCGTTTATCGGGAAAATCGCATTATAGCAACCATCCCTTGGCTTTGGCGTCTTCCAGATGCTGTTTCAGGTATTGCCACAGTTCCGGGTTGATATCGGCGATGAATTCGGCGCGGTCGAGAACCTGTTCCAGACGGATACCGTTTTCTACCCAGCTTTGACCACCGTTGTACAGATTCATCAGCATCGGCATGACGCGATCGAGCATCAGGGCGAACTGGGCGCTGGGCGTTTCATTCGCTTCGTATTCTTCCCACAGATCGTGGAATTGCTGGCGCTGTGGCTCTGGCAGCAGGCCGAAAATACGCGCTGCGGCAGCGACTTCCTGGTCGTGAATCGCAAGACGTGCGGAAAGATCGTAAACGAGCACATCACCTGCATCGATTTCGACGATATCGTGAATCAACGCCATTTGGATTACGCGCTGAATATCCACACCTTCACTCGCGTAGGGGGCCAGCGCCATCGCGGCGACGGCAAAATGCCAGCTGTGTTCGGCTGAATCTTCGTGGCGTTCGCTGCCGATGATTTTGGTACGGCGCTGTACGCTTTTTAATTTATCGATTTCTATCAGAAAGCCGAAGACATCGGTCATGGAACCGAAATTCAGAGTAGATGGGGAAGATGACATGAAAAGCGTACCTCTTGCAGTGAAAACGATGCGTGACAAAGTCGTGCATGACAAAGTTATGCAATAAGACCAGAGGAAGGCACTGTGGGCGTTAGAACCGGGTGACCGTTAACGCGAATAACCGGTAAGAACGGCAGAGCCCTTCAAAAAACAGGGAGATATCGAAGTCGGTCATTGTAGGGGATGTCGTCTGAGATTGACATGCATGATTGCAGGTTAAATCAGAGAGAAACTGGGAGGAGGCATGAGGATAATTATTTTAGCTTACACGTGTACACTGAAACTATTCTCAGTTAATCTGCTCAAAGGTTAAACACCTCTGTCTGCGTCAGTCCGCTCAAGAGTGCGAAAAGCGGGGCAGATCATGTCAGAACACTCTCTATTGAAAAATACTGCGGAACCTATTGATGTCAAAAAATGCACAGATGCCGGACTACTCGCTGGCAGAGGAAATTGCGAACAGCATCAGCCATGGAATCGGCGTGATTTTCGGGATTGTTGGCCTGGTTTTGCTGCTGGTGCAGGCGGTCAACAATGATGCCGGGAGCGTGGCGATTGCCAGCTACAGCCTCTATGGTGGCAGTATTATCCTGCTATTTTTGGCCTCGACGCTGTATCACGCGATCCCTTCTCAGCGCATTAAACCGTGGCTGAAAAAATTCGACCACTGTGCCATCTATCTGTTGATTGCCGGAACCTACACGCCTTTTTTGCTGGTGGGGCTGGATTCACCGCTGGCACATGGCTTGATGGTCGTCATCTGGAGCATGGCGCTGTTGGGCGTGCTCTTCAAACTGGCGTTTGCCCATCGTTTTGAAGTGCTGTCGTTGATTACCTATCTGGTCATGGGCTGGCTGTCGCTGGTGGTGATTTATCAGATGGTGATGAAACTGTCGGCAGGGAGTGTGACGCTGTTAGCGGTGGGTGGCGTGGTGTATACGCTGGGGGTGATTTTCTATGCCTGCAAGCGTATTCCCTATAACCATGCGATTTGGCACGGGTTTGTGTTAGGCGGCAGCGTCTGCCACTTTCTGGCGATTTATCTTTATATCTAATCCAGTATAAAGCGCATGAGCCTAAGTGGTTCATGCGCGATGTCATCCGTCGGATTAATCCGTTATTTCATATGGCAGAGGCTGAATGGTGAGCTGGCTTTCGGCTTCTTCACGCACACGCAGAACGTTCTCCGCGTTGAGATCGTTATTCAGCACCGCCTGTACCCACACGTCACCGTTCTGCAATTGGCTGGCAGCCAGTACGGTGCCCGTACGGCGCCAATTCTCACCGAGTTGCAGCTCGAGATCGTCTCCCGCCTGCGGCACCCGACTTGCTTTACCCGCCAGCCAGTAGAGCGCGCGCTTGTTAGCACCGCGATATTTTGCCCGAGCAACCATTTCTTGACCGGTATAGCACCCTTTGCTGAAGCTAATTCCATTTAATGCCTGTAAATTAGTCGCTTGCGGGATGAACTGCGCACTGTTTGCGCTGTCAATGATGGGCTGACCTGCCTCAATATCCAACGTCAGCCATTGGCGGCTGTCATTCAGGCTGACTGTATCGCCGAGCTGTTCAAGTAGCGCAGCGCTTTGCTCTGGAGACAGTACCAGCAAGAAACGCTCTGCGGGATGAGTGAAATGCAGTAAGGTGGCCCCTTCGAGCTGCACAACAGGGTGTTCGGCATCGGGAAGTTGGTTGAATACTGAAGCCAGCAGCTCGCGGATACCCGCTCCTGCCGCGCCCAGCAGCACGGCGTTGTCGTCTGGTGCGATGGTGGTTTTCGAAAAAACGGCGTATTTTTTCAGTTCGCTAAGCTGGGCGTCGCGTAGATTACGGCGTTCAATGAAAGCAAACCCCTCGCCGTGATGGAACAGACGCAGGTTGCTCCACATTTTTCCTTTCGCGTCGCAGTGGGCGCAAAGGATGTGCCGATCGTCAGCCAGTGCGCTGACATCTGCGGTGACCTGTCCCTGAAGATATTTGACGGTATCCGGCCCGATCAGCGTGGCTAGCGCCCAGTCATCCAGTGAGATGAGTGTGGCGGTGAGCTCGGCAGAAGCAAAGGGGGGTTGTGAGGCAAAAGGGCGTTGATGAGCCGTATGTTGATTAACCATATAGTACAATCCTGCGCTAAGGGCGATACCCGAATGGCCTAATGGTAAAAGAGCGCTCAGGGTTTGCAAGTGGTTATTCACGCGGTGTTATGACATAGCACATCCTGACGCTGATAAGCGTGCTTGGCGCGGTGCATGTCAGTAAGTTATGTCAAAATGTTACTATTAGTTGATGTCCGCTACCGGAATCGGAGTACACTAGCGGCAAGCAGCGATAACAAGGTGGACATGAAATATGGAAATCGATAATAAATCACGTATTCATTGGGCATGCCGCCGTGGTATGCGCGAACTGGATATCGCCATCATGCCGTTTTTTGAGCATGATTATGACACACTTAATGACAGTGATAAGCACACGTTTGTACGCTTGTTACAAAGCGACGACCCTGATTTATTCAATTGGTTGATGAACCACGGTGAGCCGGAAGACGGAGAGCTGAAACGCATGATTTCCCTTATTCAGACGCGAAATAAAGATCGTGGCCCAGTGGCAATGTGACCTTCGCGTTTCCTGGCGCATGCAACTGTTGTCATTGGTTGTGCATGGCCTATTAGTGTTGCTCATTCTGCTGGCACCGTGGCCGGACGGCTATGCGTGGCTGTGGCTCTGTCTTGTTACAATGGTGATGTTTGGTTTTATTCGTAGCCAAAGGAATATCAAATCGCGGCAAGGATGTATTACTCTGCTCAGCGAAACGACCCTAAACTGGCGGCAGCAGGAGTGGCAGATTGTCAAACGACCATGGCTTTTAAAAAATGGTGTGTTGTTGGCATTGCAGTCGGCTGATGGGAAAGACAAGCAGCAACTGTGGCTGGCATCGGATAGCATGGGCGATGACGAATGGCGCCATTTGCGCCAACTTCTCTTACAGCAGAAACACTGGGCGAGATAACGGCGCGTTTTGGCGTAGGTATCACGCTTAGTGTGTAGAAACATCACCACGGTGATTTACGGAAATAATCGCAGCAGGTATCTTACGCCGCTTCGTGAGGATAGGATATCGGCTGTTCCCATCACGGGAATGTCGGCTTTCCTTTCTTTTTCCCCCGCGCTATTCGGGGAAATGTTCTTATTCGGCCACCGTCTGGCCGTGCCTTGAAATTTATTGGGTATAACTGATGACTAAGCCCGCAGTGCAAAAAAGTGGTCTGCATCCTCGTAATCGCCATCGCGACCGTTATGATTTCCCCGCGCTCAAACAGAGCTATCCTGCGCTAATCCCGTTTGTGAAGGTGAATGCCTACGGTGATGAGTCAGTGGATTTTGCCAATCCCGAGGCGGTGAAAACGCTGAATCAGGCATTGTTGCAGCACTTTTATCAGATTGCGCACTGGACGATCCCTGACGGCTTTCTGTGCCCACCGATCCCCGGCCGCGCTGATTATATCCACCATCTGGCCGATTTACTGGCGGAAGATAACCGCTCGGTGGTGCCGCGTGATGCATCCGTACTGGATGTCGGTTGCGGTGCCAACTGCGTTTACCCGCTGATTGGGCATCGCGAGTACGGCTGGCGTTTTACCGGCAGCGAGATTAACCCGCTGGCGATGAAAGCGGCCAATGAAACGATTGAAGCGAACCCCGGTTTGAATCGGTCGATTCGCCTGCGTCGTCAGAAAAACAGCAAAGCGATACTGGCGGGCATTATTCACAAGAACGATACGTTTGATGCCGTTATGTGTAATCCTCCGTTCCATGCTTCCGCTGAAGATGCTCGTCAGGGAACGCAACGCAAATTGCATAATCTGGGGCTGGATAAACGCTCACCGCTGAATTTTGGCGGCCAGCAGGATGAGCTGTGGTGTGAGGGAGGCGAGTCAGCTTTCATTGGTCAGATGATCAAAGAGAGCGCCGGTTTTGCCCGCCAGTGCCTGTGGTTTACGTCGCTGGTGTCGCGCAAAGAGAACCTGCCGGAAATTTATCGTGCGCTGGAAGCGGTTGACGTGGAAAAGGTCAGAACGATAGATATGGCACAAGGTCAGAAGCAAAGCCGCTTTGTCGCGTGGAGCTTCCTGGATACTGCCGCCCGTGCCCGCTGGTTACAAAAACGCTAAGCTATTTCAACTTCTACAAATATCAATGTTCGCGGATACCGGCCACAACGGTGTCCGCGAACGTGTTACTCGACGGTAATCATATCCGGTTCCTGTTGGGTTACTTTCAACGGCGTACCCTGAATCGCTATAAACACCGCTTCTCGTCTGGTTAGGTAGCCTTTGACGGGATGTGGCTTAATCGCGCCAGTCAGCGTGGTGTCGGTGATGATGCCACAGCCCGTCGCGTGCGCGATTTGCTGCGCTGTCTCATCAAACCTTGAGAAATCGATATCGTAATATTGTGGCACATCGCATTTTCCGCCCAAATTTCTGGCGTATTCCTCTGTACCTGTTTGAGCACAACTGGCAAGCAACAATCCTGTGACTGCTATGAGTAACATCTTCATCGTGCTTACTCCTGTTGATACGTACCGTTTACAGTAGCGATGCCATTTCCTGTAGGATTTGTTCACACCACTGTTCCAGCCGTTCATCGCTGAGGTCGTATTGATTCACTTCGTCCAACGCGAGTCCGACAAAATGTTTGCCGTCAGCAGACAGCGGTTTCGGGCTGGTGAAGTCGTAGCCATCGATTGGCCAATACCCAATAAATGTGACACCTAATGGCAGCAGTTGTTCATGCAGCATGCCCAGCGCATCAAGGAACCATTCGCTGTAGCCAAGCTGATCGCCCATGCCGTAAAGCGCTATCACTTTTCCTTTGAGGTTCAGCGTCGCTAATTGGCCCCAAATGTTCTCCCAGTCTTCCTGAATCTCACCGAAATCCCAGGTCGGGATGCCGAGAATCAGTGTACTGTAGTCTTCCATTCGTTGAGGTTCGACATCCTTAACGTTGTGCAGATCCACTAATTCTTCGCCCAGAATGTCGCGAATTTTTTCCGCTGCCATTTCGGTGTAGCAGGTGCTTGAGCCGTAAAACAGACCGATTTTCATATTCAGTTCTTTATAAACAATTTCTATCAAGAAGAGCGCGTTCGCTTTAGGTCACAGAGAAGACGTGACAGGCGAATGATGCCGCCGGATGTCGGTATTCTAAAAGGAGAACAGGCGTAAGAAAAGGTGCAGTGAGGGCCGTAGCCCTCACGGAAGGGAAATTATCCCAGCGACTGGTGGCGCGTTTCTTTGGTGAGCAGCAGTGCAATCAGCGTCAGTGAGGCCATCGCCGCCAGATAAACGCCGACATAGAACAGACCGTAGTTGGCCGTCAGCCATGCTGCGATATACGGTGCGACCGATGCGCCCAGAATCGACGAGACGTTATAGGAGAACGATGCGCCGGTGTAACGCACTTCTGTCGGGAACAGTTCCGGCAGCAGCGCACCCATCGGGCCGAACGTTAGCCCCATGATGCTCAGACCCAGTACCAGAAAGCCCATCACTAGCGCCTGATTACCTGAACCGAGCATATAAGGGAACAGCATGGCGAAGACGATCATGAGGCAGGTGATGGCAATCATGGTTTTACGTCGGCCGAAGGCATCTGCCAAATACCCTGCTACGGGTACCATCAGGCCAAAGCCGATCACCGCGATCATCAGCATCAACAGGAAGCTGTTGCGCGAGAAACCAAGCCCTTTCGGCACGGGGGCTGTGCCATACGTCATGGAGTATACGGTCATGATGTAGAACAGCGTGTAGGTTGCCAGCATGATAAAGGTGCCAAGAATCGTCACTTTCATATGCTTGCTAAGCAGCGTTCCCAGCGGCATTCGCACCTGCTTACCGGCTTTGACCGCTTTGGTAAAGACCGGGGCTTCATGCAGAGAGATACGAACATACAGACCAACCAGCACCAGCGCGGCGGACGCGACGAACGGCACGCGCCAGCCCCAGGTCATGAACTGCTCTTCCGTCAACAGCCAAGACAACAGTAGGAAGGTGCCGTTAGCGAAGAAGAAGCCAATCGGCGCGCCAAGCTGGGGGAACGACCCATACAGCGCACGTTTATTGGACGGAGCATTTTCGGTCGCCAGCAGTGCCGCACCGCCCCATTCACCGCCCAGACCCAGCCCCTGACCGAAACGTGCCAGTGCCAGCAGAATAGGGGCAAAAATCCCAATGGTTTCGTAGGTCGGTAACAGTCCAATCAGAACGGTTGAAATCCCCATGGTCAGCAGAGAAGCGACCAGCGTGACTTTACGTCCGACACGGTCGCCGAAGTGACCGAATACTGCCGAACCAATAGGGCGAGCCACAAAGGCAATTGCAAAGGTGGCCAGTGACTGTAGCGTCGCAGCCGTTGGATCGCCTTGCGGGAAGAATATATGCGGGAAAATCAGCACCGCAGCGGTGGCATAGATATAAAAATCGAAAAATTCGATCGCGGTGCCAATGAGTGACGCAACGATGACCTTATTGCGTGAGTTTACGGGTGGCGCTTCCGCTTCGGCATCGAGAGTGGGAGTGATGGTGGCTTGCATAATGTTTCTTTATTTTAACAACACGAACAGCCATTCTACGCACAGAAAAATCGGCTTTTCAACGTTGATTAAGTAAGGTCAATACCCGTACGAACAAGGCTTCAAGGCACCTGTTCCAGTATACTGTCGATACATAAAATATAATGTTATATGACCTTATTTTTACCGGAGAATGTTATGGTGATGTTGGTATTCACGGAATATGTGAGATCGCGCACAATTCTGTCTGTGCGAGAATATCGCCTCGATGAAGATGTAAAGTCGTTGCTTCATCGGCATAATATTGCCAATCAGTGAAGAAGGGCACAGCGATGCAAGAACACGATCAGGCGCTTATCGAACAGTTTCTCGATGCGCTGTGGCTGGAAAGAAATCTGGCCGAAAATACGCTGGCGTCTTATCGGTTGGATCTGCGAACGCTGGCAGAGTGGCTTGCGCATCATAACAACGATTTATTGCAGGCACAGTCGCTGGATCTCCAGGCGTTTCTCGCCGATAGGGTTGATGGGGGCTACAAGGCGACCAGCTCGGCTCGTTTGCTGAGTGCGATGCGTCGCTTCTTTCAGTACCTTTATCGGGAAAAGCTGCGTAGCGACGATCCCAGCGCCGTTCTATCGTCCCCGAAGTTGCCACAGCGTTTACCCAAAGATCTGAGCGAGGCGCAGGTTGAGGCATTACTCAACGCCCCAAGCATTGAACAGCCGCTGGAATTACGCGATAAAGCCATGCTTGAGGTATTGTATGCAACGGGGCTGCGTGTTTCCGAGCTGGTCGGTTTGACGATGAGCGATGTCAGCCTGCGGCAAGGCGTGGTACGCGTGCTGGGGAAAGGCAATAAAGAACGGTTAGTGCCGCTGGGTGAAGAAGCGGTGTATTGGATCGAGTATTATCTGGAACATGGTCGCCCGTGGCTATTGAATGGGCAGACGCTGGATGTCCTGTTTCCCAGCAATCGCGCACGGCAAATGACGCGCCAGACGTTCTGGCACCGCATCAAGTATTATGCAGTACTGGCGTCCATCGACAGCGAAAAGCTCTCGCCGCACGTTCTCCGCCATGCGTTTGCTACCCATTTATTGAACCACGGCGCGGATTTACGGGTCGTACAGATGCTTTTAGGGCACAGCGATCTTTCCACGACGCAGATTTACACCCATGTGGCGACGGAGCGGTTGAAGCAGCTTCATCAGCAGCACCATCCGCGCGCCTAATATAGAGTAAGTAGACAGAGTAACAGGATGTTATCTGACTGGCGGGGACTCTCGCCAACCACCTTGGCGTATTGCTACGAGCGGCGTATTCACCATGACGTTGCGACACAAACAGGATTGATGAAATGAAAAAAGGGTTATTACTGCTTTCTTTACTGGTGGCGACGGCAACCAACTTTGCTCACGCTGACGACGCCGCGATCAAGCAGACGTTGACGCGTCTGGATATGCAGGGGGCGGAAATTCTGCCTTCGCCAATGGCAGGCATGAAAACCGTCATTACCGAGAGCGGCGTGCTGTACATCAGCGAAGATGGTAAACATTTGCTGCAAGGCCCGCTTTATGACGTGAGCGGCACGATGCCGGTCAACACCACCAATAAAATCCTGATCGGCAAGATGGATGCGTTACAGGAGCAGATGATTGTTTATAAAGCCGCGCAGGAAAAACACGTGATTACCGTTTTCACCGATATCACCTGCGGCTACTGCCACAAACTGCATGAGCAGATGAAAGATTACAACGCCTTGGGCATCACCGTGCGCTATCTGGCCTTCCCGCGACAGGGCATGAAATCCCCGGCAGCCAAAGATATGCAGTCCATCTGGTGCGTGGCCGATCGCAATAAAGCGTTTGATAACGCGATGAAGAGCGAAGCGATCTCGCCAGCAACGTGCAAAACCGATATCGCCGCGCATTACCAACTGGGTATCCAGTTTGGCGTGCAGGGCACCCCCGCCATTGTGCTGCAAGACGGTTTGGTTGTACCGGGATATCAAGGGCCGAAAGAGATGTTGGCAATGCTGGAAGCACACAAAGCCTCGAAAAAAACCGGCGGTTGATGCTACGTGAACATGATTACCCAACTCCGCCGGCGTCCGCTGGCGGAGGATATTGATTTACCTGATACCGTTCCTCCCTTATTGCGTCGCCTCTATGCGCAGCGCGGCGTTAAAGGGGCTCAGGAGCTGGAACGTAGTCTGAGTGGTTTACTCAATTACCGTTTACTCAGCGGCATTGATAAAGCGATCGACCTGCTGCAACTCGCGCTGGCAGAGAAGCGTTGCATCGTGATTGTGGGCGACTTTGATGCTGATGGCGCCACCAGCACCACGCTTGCCGTACTGGCGTTGCGCAGCATGGGCGGCACGAACGTAAAATATCTGGTGCCGAACCGTTTTGAAGATGGTTACGGGCTAAGCCCCGCCGTGGTGGCGCAAGCCGCCGCCTTGGGTGCGGAACTTATCGTTACTGTTGATAACGGAATCTCTTCCCATGCGGGTGTCGAGGATGCCCATCGGCGCGGTATTTCAGTGCTGGTGACCGATCACCACCTGCCGGGCGAAACCCTGCCTGACGCCGATGCGATGATTAACCCCAATCTGCCAGATTGTGCATTCCCTTCCAAAGCGCTAGCTGGCGTGGGTGTGGCGTTTTACATGATGATGGCGCTGTTTGTACGCCTGCGTGACAGCGACTGGTTTACGCAACCCTTGTTTACGCAACAAGGTCTGGCGAAGCCGAATCTCGCTGAATTACTGGATCTGGTGGCGCTGGGCACCGTGGCTGACGTGGTGCCGCTGGATGCCAACAACCGGATTTTGGTGGCGCAGGGATTAAATCGCATTCGTGCGGGCGAGTGTCGTCCGGGTATTCGAGCGCTGCTGGAAGTGGCTAATCGCGATGCCAGTCAACTGGTCGCTAGCGATTTAGGCTTTGCTATCGGGCCGCGCCTCAATGCCGCCGGACGGCTGGATGATATGACGGTCGGTGTCGAACTGCTATTGAGTAACGATATTACTCAAGCGCGCATGTTGGCTAACGATTTAGATGCATTGAATCAGGATCGGCGCGAAATCGAACAGGGAATGCAGGTCGAAGCTCTGCGCCTGTGTGAATCGCTGGAGCGTACCCGTACTGAATTACCTTACGGTCTGGCGATGTATCACCCAGAGTGGCATCAGGGCGTTGTGGGTATTCTGGCTTCACGTATTAAAGAGCGCTTTCATCGCCCTGTGATTGCCTTTGCCCCCGCTGGCGACGGCATGTTGAAAGGCTCGGGACGTTCCATTGCCGGTCTGCATCTTCGTGATGCGCTGGAACGACTCGATACGCTATACCCCGGCATGATGGACAAGTTCGGCGGACACGCGATGGCGGCAGGATTATCGATGCATGAAACGCAGTTCGAGGATTTCCGCCAGCGCTTCGGCGAATTAGTAGGGGAGTGGCTCGAGCCATCTCAGCTTGAAGGGGTCGTCTGGTCTGATGGCGAGCTAGCGCTGCCGGAATTGGATTTGCTCTCAACGGCAGAAATGCTGCGCTACGCCGGGCCGTGGGGGCAAGCATTCCCTGAACCGACATTCGATGGCTGCTTCCGCATTCTTCAACCCCGCTTGCTCAAAGAACGCCATTTGAAAGCGATGTTTGAACCGATCGGTGCAACAGGAACCGTGCCGCTGTTAGATGGCATCGCGTTTAATATTGATACCACCGTCTGGCCCGATCCGAGCATTAAAGAAGTGGAAATGGTGTACCGGCTGGATATTAACGAATTTCGCGGTAAACGCTCGGTGCAATTGATGATCCAACATCTGTGGCCGCGCTGACCGCGTGAACCGAATACGGCGGGCAGAAAGTCTATAAACTGGGCGTTTTATCCGCTAGAATGGCGGGTTACATCATTCCGTTGTCAACGACTTAACGTAAGAATACAAAAAATCATGTTTGAAATTAATCCGGTAAAAAACCGCATTCAGGATCTGTCTGAACGTAGCGCCGTTCTTCGGGGGTATCTTTGACTATGATGCCAAGAAAGAACGTCTAGAAGAAGTAAACGCCGAACTGGAACAGCCTGATGTCTGGAATGAGCCTGAACGCGCTCAGGCATTGGGAAAGGAACGTTCCTCGCTGGAAGCCATCGTGGACACCATCGATCAACTGAATCAGGGGCTGGAAGATGTGGCCGGTCTGCTTGAGCTCGCGGTGGAAGAAGACGACGAAGACACGTTTAATGAAACCTCGCTAGAACTGGACGCGCTGGAAAATAAATTAGGCCAGCTCGAATTCCGTCGTATGTTCTCCGGCCAGTATGACAGCGCAGACTGCTATCTGGATATTCAGGCGGGTTCTGGTGGTACGGAAGCGCAGGACTGGGCCAGCATGCTGGTGCGTATGTACCTACGTTGGGCGGAAGCCAAAGGGTTTAAAACCGAAATTATTGAAGAGTCAGACGGTGACGTGGCCGGTACGAAATCGGCCACCATCAAGATCATTGGTGACTACGCGTTTGGCTGGCTGCGAACTGAAACTGGCGTACACCGTCTGGTACGTAAGAGCCCATTTGATTCCGGTGGCCGCCGCCACACCTCATTCAGCTCCGCGTTTGTCTACCCGGAAGTGGATGACGATATCGATATCGAAATCAATCCGGCCGACCTGCGTATTGACGTTTACCGCGCATCCGGTGCGGGTGGTCAGCACGTTAACCGGACAGAATCCGCGGTGCGTATTACCCACATTCCGACCAACATTGTTACGCAGTGTCAGAATGACCGTTCCCAGCATAAAAACAAAGATCAGGCGATGAAACAGCTGAAAGCCAAGCTGTACGAGTTTGAGATGCAAAAGAAAAATGCTGAGAAACAGGCGATGGAAGATAATAAATCGGACATCGGCTGGGGCAGCCAGATTCGTTCCTATGTTCTGGATGATTCGCGCATCAAAGATTTACGTACCGGCGTGGAAACACGTAACACCCAGGCGGTACTGGATGGCGATCTGGACAAATTTATTGAAGCAAGTTTAAAAGCGGGGTTATAAGAATTCACATGGCTGAATCACAATCACAGGGTGCCGATCAGGCGCAAGATCTGAATAATGAATTAAAAACGCGTCGTGAAAAGCTGGTGACGCTGCGTGAAAACGGGATTGCATTCCCGAATGATTTCCGCCGTGACAGCACCTCCGATCGTCTGCACGCTGAGTTCGATACCAAAGAGAACGAAGAACTGGAAGAACTGGGCATCGAAGTAACCGTTGCAGGCCGTATGATGACTCGTCGCATCATGGGTAAAGCTTCTTTCGTGACCTTGCAGGACGTCGGTGGCCGTATCCAACTGTATGTTGCCCGCGACGATCTGGCGGAAGGCATCTATAACGAGCAGTTCAAAAAATGGGATCTGGGCGATATCCTGGGTGCGCGTGGCAAGCTGTTCAAAACCAAAACGGGTGAACTGTCTATCCACTGTACTGAACTGCGTCTGCTTACCAAAGCGCTGCGTCCGCTGCCGGATAAATTCCACGGTCTGGCCGATCAGGAAACCCGCTACCGTCAGCGCTATTTGGATCTGATCGCTAACGACGAATCTCGCAACACCTTCCGCATCCGTTCCAACGTGATGGCGGCTATCCGCCGCTTCATGGTGGATAACGGCTTTATGGAAGTGGAAACGCCGATGATGCAGGTGATCCCCGGCGGCGCATCTGCCCGTCCGTTCATCACCCACCACAACGCACTGGACATCGACATGTACCTGCGTATCGCGCCGGAACTGTATCTGAAGCGTCTGGTTGTCGGTGGCTTTGAGCGTGTGTTCGAGATCAACCGTAACTTCCGTAACGAAGGCGTTTCCCCACGTCACAACCCTGAATTCACCATGATGGAGCTTTATATGGCGTATGCCGATTATAAAGATCTGATTGTGTTGACGGAAAATCTGTTCCGTACGTTGACGCAGGACGTGTTGGGCTCAACGACGGTGGTGTACGGCGATCAGACATTCGACTTCGGTAAGCCGTTCGAGAAACTGACGATGCGCGAAGCGATCTGCAAATACCGTCCTGAAACCAACGTTGCCGATCTGGACGATCTGGAGAAAGCGACCGCTATCGCCCAGTCTCTGGGCATCAAGATCGAGAAAAGCTGGGGGCTGGGCCGTATCGTGACCGAGATCTTCGAAGAGACGGCAGAAAGCAGCCTGATTCAGCCGACTTTCATCACCGAATATCCAGCGGAAGTGTCGCCGCTGGCACGTCGTAACGATCAGAACCCGGAAATTACCGATCGCTTTGAATTCTTCATCGGCGGTCGTGAAATCGGTAACGGCTTCTCCGAGCTGAATGATGCCGAAGATCAGGCTGAGCGTTTTGCGCAGCAGGTCAACGCGAAAGATGCCGGTGATGACGAAGCGATGTTCTACGACGAAGACTACGTGACGGCGCTGGAGCACGGCCTGCCGCCAACCGCGGGTCTGGGTATTGGTATCGACCGTATGGTGATGTTGTTCACGAACAGCCACACCATCCGCGACGTGATCCTGTTCCCGGCGATGCGCCCGCAGAAGTAAGGCAGAGAAAGTCCGCCTGACGGACGTTGTCGCCATACTTTATTGAACCGGTGCAATTGCGCCGGTTTTTTTATTATCGACAATGCAAAATTTTAGGGGAAACACGGGGATGAGGCTCCCGTAGGGACACCTCGCACTGTGGTAACCCCGTGTATCTCGATCTCACCTCGATAGTATTATCATCTCGTTTTATCTCCGCATTCTTGTCGTCATTCTGTGATTGTCGCCTAGCGGGGGAAGATGCTATTTTCAGGCATTCATTCACTGCCGGAACACGACTATGATGACGTACCGCGATGCCTGGTTCGAACTGGCGCTGTTAACCAACGGGCGCAGTTTTCCACGCCATACGCACGATGAGTTCGTCATTAGCGCCAACCTCAGCGGGTTGGAAACGGTCTGGCTGGATGGTGAAACCTTTATTGCCACCAACGATATGGTGACGACCTACAATCCCAATCAGCTACAGGGCAGCGACAATGTCTCCGACCGTTGGCAGTGTGCATCGCTGTACGTTCACCCACGGGCATTCGAGTATTATTTCCATCAAACGTTTCTATTCTCACAGGGTTGGAATCCATCGGCGCAGCTGGCGTCCGAGCTAAAACAGCTCGTCACCTCTGATTTGGACGACAGTACCCGTCAGGAGCGCATTATTCTGTTGTTGGCAGGGTTGATGGAAGGGCAACATCGAATGCCGCCCCAAGGCCAGATCAAAGAGGCTGAGCGGATCACGCGGATCAAAGAGGGGCTGCTGAACGATCTCAGTGATATCCCCACGCTCGATCGGCTCGCGCAGCAGGAAAATCTGTCGGTTGCGCATCTGGTACGTTCATTTAATCAGGCGGTCGGGCTGCCACCACTGGCGTGGCTAATGCAGCGACGTATGTGCAAAGCACGAGAACTGCTGCGGCAGGGGACAGCGATCAGTCAGGTCGCAGGCGATGTCGGGTTTGCCGATCAGGCGCATTTCACTAAAGCTTTCAATCGCTATAACGCCATGACGCCGGGACAGTTCCGCCGTATCAATTTTTGACAATACAGCGTTTCCTTTGGGTTCTACACTCGCCTTATTGCTTAACGCGCTAAGGGAATATCATGCTGTTAGTTGTCTTCACGGGGATGCTGCTGTCCCTGTCACTGTGTCTCGATCTGGGAATGGTCAATACCGCGATTATTAACCGTGGGTTGCGGCACGGGGCGCGTTCTGCGTTTTATATCGGACTGGGTTCCTGTTTCGGCGATCTGTTTTATGCCACGTTGTCGGTGCTGGGGCTGGCGGTGGTATTTAACCTTACGCCGGTACGCTGGGTATTATGGATTGGCGGCGGGCTGATTCTGATCTGGATGACGATCAGCATGGCGCGTGCGGCATGGCGTGACTATCAGGTTAAGCGCTTTGCTGATTTATCTATGACAGAGAATGCTATGGGTTCCACCGCGCCACCAGCCCGGTACACTGAATTTTTCAGTGGTGTCGGCATGGCATTGGCATCACCAACCGCGTTACTGTGGTTTGCGGCGATTGGCGGCACCATTATCGCGCAGTCTACCGATGGTTCTGCTTTCATGATTAGCCTGTTTCTGCTGGGCTTTTTCGTCGGAGGCGTACTGTGGACGTTCTTCCTCGCGGCGCTGGTTAAATATGGTCAGCGCCTGCTGAAAGAACGTATTTCATTCTATTGCAGTCTGATCTCTACGTTGCTATTTGCCTACTTTGCCTGGCACGTCATTTCCAATGGCTATGAGACGTTGTTCCTACCGCTAGCCACGGCTGTATGACCGGTCAAAACAACAGCACTTTGCCGGGTTTTTTACTTGCTCGGCAACGGCATAGCGCTATAATGCCACTCGCCTCTCTGTGCGAGTGTAGTTCAATGGTAGAACGGCAGCTTCCCAAGCTGCATACGAGGGTTCGATTCCCTTCACTCGCTCCAAAAACATTTCTAATGCCTTGATTCCAAAAGTGTATATCCGTGCGCTATACAATCAATTATATTACCCTATGGTTACCCATGAAATTTGTAACTGCCGGGCTACATCCGCGTCATGCTCAAGAGAAGAAGGTCGTGATTTCTCGGTCATCGATGAATGAAGTTGAAAAAATCACTCGCTATTTTGTGGCGTTGGATGAAGAAAGAAGGATTTAATATCCGTCTCTATTGAATCTTTACGTCAGAGTGTTCTGCGTCACGTTCCTGAGGTCAGTGTTTATGAAACCACATCCGATACGCGAAATCATTGAAGCCTGTGATAAAGCAATATCTGAACGAAATTTTGATGCCTTGATGAATTATTATGCCGAGGATGCCGCACTTGTTATCAAGCCAGGAATGGTTGCAAGAGGGAAAAGTGATATAAGAAAAGCGTTTATCGCTATTGCCGATTACTTTAAAAATCAACTTGTTGTTGAACAAGGAAATATGCAGGTCATCGAAGGTGGTGGAGACGCTTTAGTGATTATGGAAACGGTGCTTCATTACCCAGACGATCAGGGGAATAGTGTCACCACAACCCGACGAGCGACCTACGTGTTCAAGAAAGACGCTGATGGACGCTGGCTTTGCACAATTGATAACTCCTATGGAACAACACTTCTTGACTGATGATGTCTAGTCAATTCAGGCGTCAGGGTGATGCTGGCGCGTTTTTCGTCTTCCTCGATGGCTTTCCCATGTTTGAATATGAGGCCAACGAGTGACCCCAATCTCTTTTATTTCTCTGTTTTAATCACCGTCGCTGTCCAACTGGGTAAATTCCAGGTGCCGCCGAGTTGGATCATGCGGCATGAACCTGTGGTTGATACACTGCTTTGCTGGAATGTTTTTCCATCCCATATCCAGGATTCATAGCTCATGCAGTCCGCGAGCCCGCGTCCTTTATGCGCGGAGGTAATTTCACCGTTCTCGTAATTTGTGCCATCTGTCGTCACGAGCTGTGGCTGAGTCTGCATGGCGTTATCGATGACCCAGTAGGCGTAGCCTTCGTTATAAGCCGCGCGCCAGCAAAGGGTGCTGAGCAGGGACATGCTGTCATTTAGTGGAATAAGTTCAATAGGCTCCGCTTTTTGGTCATCTTGCGGTAGCAATTTATCGCAGTCGCTATCTAGCGTGTTAAGCAGTTTTTTCTGGATAGCTGACTGTTCGACGTCTGTCAGATTTCGCGATGGCTCTTGCTTAGTGACTGCTGCATGAATGATGGGGGCTGCTACGGCTGATAACGCACTGCTTTTATTTCCTTTTTTGGTGATGGCGTCTGTTGTACCGATGCGACCTTGTTTCTCATCCATTTTTAATAGTACGGCGTAGGCACCGGCCCCGGACAGTTCGGAAACGGCACCATTGTGGCGAAAAGCGACTTTCCCGCTTCCTTTTAGAGCCTGCAATACGCTGGGAATTTGTTTCTCATTGAGCTGCCAGAGATTGTCTTTGATTGGGGTGAGCAGGCCTTTATCCACACCATCAATGGTTAGCGTGAGCGTGGTGCCTTTAGGAATCGCTTGGTATACCTCAGCGAGCATGACGTCTGCCGTTATGGGCGTATTCTTCCCGGCATGACGCGTGAGAAGCAGTGAGATTCCAGGAACATCTTGCTCGTCCCCCGCGTACTGCTCTTCGGATGAGTAGCCGGCAGCTCGGCACGTCAGCGTGTTATCACAGACCACTTCCCAGTCTTTATGAGAGAAAGAACTATCGGTGAATGTTGTGGCAAATGCCAGAGCCGGGATACCCGCGATGAGGGCAGTGAACATATTGACGCGGTAAGGGAGAGAAAAAATCATTTTCCATCAAATCCTTGGTTATGTTACGGCTCATCCTCGACCTATTTAGAGCGTAAAGAAGGCCGTCGCTTTTTTTGACATATGCCAAGATGTTAGCTTTAGACCACGTGATATTGCGAATATTTCTTGTTCGGCCACTCCTCTATTAAGAACGAATCGGGTATGATGCCGCTGCCGTCAGCCGTTCATCGGTTGCTCAAAATCCCCTCTGCGTTATCAGCATGTTTATCCTGCTTTTTAACCTCATGCGTGATAACGGTCAGAAATCAGTTTCCACACAGCTGAAACGATCCCTATAAATAAGTGTCATGATAGATGTAGCGCGATGAGAACGACTCTTTATGCGGTACGCTGTTAATCACTTAAAGATGAGTATCATGAAAATTAAGCAAACATTTACCAGGGCATTACTCCACCCGCGCTATTGGACGACTTGGTTTGGTCTTGGCGTGCTGTTTTTATTAGTTCAACTCCCTTATCCGCTGCTGATGAAACTCGGTAGCAGTGCAGGTCGTCTATCCCGCCTCTTCCTAAAACGCCGGGTGTCGATTGCCAGACGCAATCTTGAATTGTGCTTTCCTACGATCTCCGACGATGAAAGAGAAGCGATGATCGACAATAACTTCGCTTCGCTCGGGATGGCATTAGTCGAAACCGGTATGGCCTGGTTCTGGTCCGATCGCCGCGTGCGCCAGTGGTTTGATGTTTCAGGGCTGGAGCATTTACAGCACGCGACCGCAAAAGGTCAGGGCGTAATGGTGATTGGTATTCACTTTATGTCGCTGGAGCTGGGCGGTAGGGCGATGGGGCTGTGTCGACCAATGATGGCGATGTACCGTCCGCACAATAATAAAGCGATGGAAATGGTACAAACCTGGGGACGTTCTCGTTCCAACAAAGCGATGATCGACCGTAAAGATCTGCGTGGCATGGTGCAAGCGTTAAAACGGGGTGAAGCGGTATGGTTTGCTCCCGATCAGGACTACGGCCCTAAAGGCAGTGTTTTTGCCCCGTTCTTTGCGGTGAAAAATGCGGCAACCACGAGCGGCACGTACACGATTAGCCGTCTCGCAAAACCGGCGATGATGACGACAGTGCTGATTCGCAAACCCAATGCCTTGGGTTATCAACTGGTGATTCAGCCTGAATTACAGGATTATCCTTATCACGATGAACAGGCTGCGGCGTGTTACATGAATAAGGTGATTGAGAAAGAAATCATGCGTGCGCCTGAACAGTATCTTTGGCTGCATCGCCGCTTTAAAACGCGTCCCGCAGGGGAAATATCACTTTACGCCTGATGATTGGGTGAGATGACGTAAGCATGTGCGAAATGGGGTGGCGCTTCGGCGCCATTCTGACAAGACAGTTGCTACGTTTGGTGCAGAAACAAAAATGGCCGCCAGATGGCAGCCATTTTAGGGTGGTTAACGTACTGAGTACGATTAACGGAAGATAGCGTGGGGGTTAACACCGCGATAGGTTTTGCCCAACGCTTTTAATATTTGATTGATTTTGCGGACAACGCGCATCTTTTTATCCCCACGATTCTTAAATAATTATTGGTTAAAAGTACCAAAGTTGATGTTGATGTTTTCAAACATAGCGATGATTTTGTTCAGCAGTTTCATGGTCATTTCCTCGTTGTTAGTTAATTTGTTTTCTGTGATGCTGTTCACGTTTTTAAGAATACTCGCACTGATACGGCTGGTCAACTTTTTTGTGATGGCAATCACAAAAAAATGAACGATCAGTTTGTGAGGAGTAAACCGCTGTTTTGATTTCAGTCTAAAAACCCTTTCTGTTTTTTATTCATACTGGCGCGTTTTCAGCGAGTTGCCTGATTGCACAGTACTTGTACCGATTGCACATTTCCTTAACGGGAAGGTGAAATAGAGATAGGTAAATTGTCTCGATTAGCAGTTGAAATAAGCGCGGGGGAAGCGGGATAATCGTGCGCTTCGCATTACCTGGCACTGTTTATCCGGTGATGTTTTACTTCCGCTTGTTTTTATACCGCTCGTTTTGATCGGGCAACGTTTTCTGGTTCTGCATCCAGCGAGTTAATCGTTTGCGTGCGGAGCCATAGGGTTCATGGCGCGTTCTGTTCATTGCTAATTAGTGTGCTAATGCGCTCGCGGGGCAAGGCTGCGAGAACCGTTCAGAATTGATCGTAAATAATAATGGCATTTCAGGGGATACCACTATGTCAAACACCACCCGTCAGGCAGAGAATGCGGCGCGTCCGCAAGGCGCGCTTGATGCTTTTTTCAAAATTACACAGCGTGGCAGTAACACGCGTCAGGAAGTGTTAGCTGGTCTGACAACGTTCCTGGCTATGGTTTACTCGGTGATAGTCGTACCGAGTATGCTGGGCAAGGCAGGGTTTCCGCCAACTGCCGTGTTCGTTGCAACCTGTTTGGTTGCTGGGCTGGGATCGCTGCTGATGGGATTATGGGCTAATCTGCCGATGGCGATTGGTTGTGCTATTTCTCTGACGGCGTTCACTGCGTTTAGTCTGGTGCTGGGGCAACAAATCAGTATTCCCGTGGCGCTGGGGGCGATCTTCCTGATGGGGGTACTGTTTACCATCATTTCCGTTACCGGCATCCGTTCCTGGATCTTGCGTAATCTGCCGCTAGGCGTGGCGCATGGTACCGGGATTGGTATTGGTCTGTTCCTGCTGATTATTGCTGCCAACGGTGTGGGACTGGTAGTAAAAAACCCGATTGATGGCCTGCCTGTCGCGCTGGGTAATTTTACCTCTTTCCCTGTTGTAATGTCCCTACTGGGATTAGCCGCGACCATTGGTTTAGAGAAACGTCGCGTACCGGGCGGCATTTTGCTGGTTATCATCGTGATCTCTATTCTGGGGCTGATTTTTGATCCGAATGTAAAATATGCCGGTTTCTTCGCACTGCCGAGCCTGACGGCGGCTGACGGTTCGTCGCTGATCTTCAGTCTGGATATCATGGGCGCGTTGCAGCCTTTGGTTCTGCCGAGCGTACTGGCGTTGGTCATGACGGCGGTGTTTGATGCTACGGGGACGATTCGTGCGGTAGCCGGGCAGGCGAATCTGCTGGATAAAGACGGGCAAATCATCAACGGCGGCAAAGCGTTGACAGCAGACTCCGTAAGCAGCATTTTCTCTAGTCTGGTTGGGACGTCACCGGCGGCAGTCTACATCGAATCTGCCGCAGGTACAGCCGCTGGTGGTAAAACAGGTTTAACAGCAACGGTTGTCGGCGTGCTGTTCCTGCTGTTACTGTTTGTGTCTCCGTTAGCGTATCTGGTTCCCGGTTATGCTACCGCTCCTGCGCTGATGTATGTCGGCCTGCTAATGCTGGGCAACGTATCCAAACTGAATTTTGATGACTTCGTAGATGCGATGTCTGGTCTGGTCTGTGCTGTATTTATCGTACTGACCTGTAACATCGTGACCGGTATCATGCTGGGTTTTGGCGCACTGGTATTAGGTCGCATCTTTTCCGGCGAATGGCGTAAACTGAACATCGGTACAGTGGTTATCGCTGTGGCTCTGGTGGTGTTCTACGCTGGCGGCTGGGCTCTGTAAGTCGTTTTTCTATAAACCTTTGGGCACCGTCCCGAAGGTTTATTCCTCGCGTTTTCCTTTCTTCTCTCTTTTCCTCTTCGTTCCTCGTGGTATGCCTCCAGAATAGGTGTGTATAGGCCTTTTTATTGGCTTTGGGTTTAAGTTTTTTGTGTGATAATCAACCTTGTTATTAATTTAAGTTTTTCGACCAAAAACCCATTTTCATACCGGGCTAAATGCGCTAAATATGGAAGGGGTGTTTGTGTGCTAACAGGCAGAATTTTTTGATTTAGGAGTACGTCTAAGGAAAGCATGGAAATATTTTTTACGATTCTTATTTTGACCCTGGTTGTCTCCCTTTCCGGGGTGGTTACCCGCATTTTACCTTTTCAAATTCCTCTGCCTTTAATGCAAATCGCGCTTGGTGCCATCCTTGCCTGGCCCCAGTTCGGTTTACATGTTGATTTCAATCCTGAGCTGTTTATGGTGCTTTTTATTCCACCGCTGTTGTTTGCCGACGGCTGGAAAACGCCCACGCGTGAGTTCCTGAAGCACGGTCGAGAAATTATTGGCCTGGCACTGGTACTGGTACTGATTACCGTAGTGGGCATCGGCTATTTCATCTACTGGATGGTGCCGGGCATGCCGCTGATCGCGGCTTTCGCGTTGGCTGCGGTGTTGTCGCCAACGGACGCCGTCGCGCTGTCTGGCATTGTTGGAGAAGGCCGCATTCCGAAAAAGCTAATGGGCATTTTGCAGGGCGAAGCGTTGATGAACGATGCGTCAGGCCTGGTGTCGTTGAAGTTTGCCGTCGCGATTGCGATGGGCACCATGGTGTTTACGGTGTCCGGTGCGACGCTGGAATTTATGCAGGTAGCGCTAGGTGGGTTGCTGGCGGGCGTCGGCGTGACCTGGATATTCGGTAAATCGCTGCGCGTTATTAGCCGCTGGAGCGGTGATGATGCAGCAACGCAGATTGTGTTGCTGCTGCTGCTGCCTTTTGCGTCATATCTGATTGCAGAACACATCGGCGTGTCGGGTATCCTGGCGGCAGTCGCGGCGGGGATGACTATCGGCCAGTCTGGTGTGATCCGTAGTGCACCGCTGACGATGCGGATGCGTGCTAATGGCGTGTGGTCGATGCTGGAGTTTGTGTTCAACGGCATGGTGTTCATTATGCTGGGCCTGCAATTGCCGGACATTCTGGAAACCTCGGTTACGCAGGCGGAGCTGGACCCAACGGTTGAAACCTGGATGCTGTTTACCGATATTGCGATCATCTATGGTGCCTTGCTGCTGCTACGTTTCAGCTGGCTGTGGGTGATGAAAACATACAGTACGCATATCCAGAAAAAGCGTCCGATGGTCTTCGCCGAATTTTCCACACGCGAGCTGTGGATCGCGTCTTTTGCCGGCGTTCGAGGCGCGATTACGCTCGCGGGTGTGCTGTCTATTCCGCTGTTGCTGACGGATGGCACGGCATTTCCGTCACGCTACCAGTTGGTGTTTATCGCCACGGGTGTCATTTTGTTTTCTCTGCTCTGTGGCGTATTGGCGTTACCGTTTCTGCTGCGTGGTGTTGTGGTGGCGGACAAAGCAGCGCATGCCAAAGAAATCCGCATGGCGCGCATGGCCGTGGCGGAAGTGGCGATCAAAAGCATGCACAAAATGGAGGAACGTCTGGCAGCCGATCGAGAGGAAAATATCGATGAGCAAGTGCTGAAAGAAGTCAGCGCACGTGTCATCGGTAATCTACGTCGACGGCTAATTAATAAAGACGATCCTGAAAACGGTATGCTGATTGAGGATCTGGAGCGGCGTTTTCGCCTGACTGCGCTGAATTCCGAGCGTGCGGAGCTGTATCACCTGCGTGCCACGCAGCAGATCAGCAATGAAACATTGCAAAAAATGCTGCGCGATCTCGATCTGATGGAAGCGCTTTTGATCGAAAATGAGTAACACCGTGTGAAGTGATCTCCGCTACTGCGTTGATTTATTTATCTTCTCTTTCTTTCCTCTCCATCCCCCTTGCGTAAGCAATGGGGATGCTTTTTATACGCCGGATCTAAGAACAGCGTCAGACGATTGTAAACTGCTTGTCATTAAATGATAATGATTGTTATTATCTGTAGGACTTTTCTTAGAAGTAGAAAAGCCATGAATAGAAAGCTTAGAAACAAAAATCTCTGAAGTAAAAACGGCCCGCACGGTATCAGAACCGTGTGGGGTGAATGGCTGTTTGAAGGACCAGATAAAAAATAAATGCCTATTAACCCTAAATTAATGAGGGGAAATCTGCGTTTATAGGGGAACATTTATGCGTGTATTAGTGGTTGATGATGATTCTGTGCTGTGCCATTGGCTGGGGTCTAAATTACATTCCCACGGCCATTCTTGCCGAATGGTGCACGATGGCGCACACGCATTAAAAGCGATCAAGGATGAAGTTTATGATGTCGTTCTGTTGGACAGAATGCTACCCATCATGGATGGATTTACGGTATTACGTGAATTACAAGGGTCTCGTCATCCGCCTATTATGCTGCTTTCGGCTCTGGATCGTGATGTTGATCGCGTCATGGGATTAGAACTTGGTGCGGAAGATTATCTCGGTAAACCTTTTAACTTTAATGAGCTTAGATTACGTCTGGATATTATGGCGCGGCGTAGTAAACGTCATACTGATAATCCGTCAATGCTAACTTTTGAAGATCTGCAACTTGATCGTATGCAGCGTGTAGCATGGCGCGGTAGCAAACGTATCGACTTGACCGATAAAGAGATCAAGTTACTGATTATATTAATGGAAAATCCAGGCCAGGCAATTACGCGCACGATGCTGTTAGAGCGAGTATGGGGCTATAATTTTGATCCGCAGACTAACCTCATCGATGTTCATATGTCAAAGCTGCGGGCGAAAATTGATAAAGGGTTCCCTCGTCCATTAATTAAAACGCTGAGAGCAATGGGCTATGCATTAGGCGCGGTAGATAAGGGTAAAACCGATGTTGGCAGCCACGCTGAATAAAATAAAAATAAAGAGGCTGGGGCAGCGCTGGCAGATAAAAATAAAACATTGGCAATTACTTGGGGCAAGCCAATATCCTGGCTTCTTATGCACCTCTAATTTTCGCCAGGCAATAACCATTGTTTTTCTGTTCTTATTAATGATGCTGATGTGTATTGTCGGCTTCAGCTCATTAAGTGAAACATTGATTAGAACGCATGTTCGCGAAGTTATTTTGGGTAATATTTACGATTACTCAATGCAGTCGCGTTTAACGAATGCCGATAGCCTGATTACGCAATTGCGGCAGGATAATCGCGCAAAGGGTGACGAGTTACCGCTGTTTCTGGTGATGGATAAAGAGGGTGATATTCTGTATCACAATCATCCATTAAAGGTGCATCCATTAAAGCCGGACCCATTAATACCGCATCCCACAAACATGCATCCTCTGGAAATGCGGCAACATACCGATTGCCAAATGGATGTCAGCTGTCTCAAGGCCGAAATTTCCAGCCCGGACGATCCTAATCTGATTGGTCTGTCTGTCATGTTAGATGACGGAGGCGTGCTATTCACCGCGTACAATATTCGGCCCATGTTGGAGCGGGTGAGAACGATTCCGCTGGTAGCAGGGGCTGGTCTGTTTGTTGTTCTGCTTTTCTGCCTGTTTGTCAGCCGCCATTTCAGCTTACGTAGCTTACGCAGTGTGGAGAAAATTCGCACGGCTTTACATCGCTACAGCAGCGGTGAGCAGCAGGTACGTATGCCGTTGTCGCCTTACGACGATGATTTTGACAGCCTGAGCGCTGATATTAACCAGAATCTGGAACGTATTGAGCGACTGATGGAGCAGGTGCGTAATACATCGAGCCATGTTGCACACGAACTGCGTACGCCGTTGACGCATTTACAAAACCGCCTGTTTAACCTGACAGAGCGGACAGGGCTGGATAACGACATTCGTGATGAATTGAATTTGGCCGTGGATGAGGTGCACAAAATTCTCGGGCTGTTCCGCACCGTGATGCGTATCGGTGAAATTGAAAGCGGGCGCTGCGTGCACCAGTTTGAGAACATTGAAGCGCGCCAACTGCTGGAAGAAATTGCGGAATACTATCAACCGCTGGCGGAAGCTCGGGGCTGCCAACTGAAGATTGAAATTAAGTCAGGCATCCAACTCTTCGGCGATCGGGCGCTGCTGTTTCAGGCTCTGGCTAATCTGGTAGAGAACGCGCTGAAATATGCGGCTCAAGGGAAATACATCACGTTGAGTGTGACGCTTTATCGCGGTTGGATCGCGCTGAGCGTTGCTGACCGTGGGCCGGGCATTCCGCCCGCACTTCATGCTAAAGCGCTACAGCGCTTTCAACGGCTGGATACCTGGTTTCAGTCTGGTTATGGTCTGGGGCTATCTTTGGTTCAGGCGATTACCGATCTACATGGTGGAAAACTTTACCTGGATTCCTCCGAGCCGGGCTTGAACGTCTACCTCTGTCTTAACCGATGTTAATCCATTCGTTGGTTAATACCCCGCGCAATAAGCGATCACATATTGCTTACTACGATGTTCCTCTCATGATTTTTTATGAATATCCCTGCAAAAAATATGAATATTTATCAGTTTTATCGGTAAGGTTAAAATATGTTAACTATTGATTTGTATCGATAATTATTTGTATGGAAAGATTAACGAATATTAATGTTCTGCTGCTTGCGACGCTTGATAATAAGTCTCATTATTAATCTTATTATCATCATGGCTCCCCCCGATTTCCAAGTAAGCCATGATTTCTTTGGCGGCGGATAGAGAATCTTTCCATGAAAAACATGAAAACAAAATTACGTTCTTTCCTGCGTGACGAAAGCGGTGTAACGGCAATCGAATACGGCATCCTCGCGGCGGCAATGGCGGCGGCCATCGGTGCTATTTTCGGCGGCGACGGTATCTTCGTGAAAGCGCTGAATGAAAAATTCACCCAAATCGCCGATCAGATTACCGGCACGGGTACGACGGGCGGTGGTTCATCCGGCGCTGCGAAATAACTCACGCAAGATGACGGATTACACGCACTGGCTACAGATAGCGCTACTGGTAGGGTGCTTGCTGTGGTGTATCAGCACCGATCTGTTAGTACGAAAAATTACCAATCAGGCGGTATTGATTTTATTGCTGGGCTGGCTGTTCTTCAGCGCTTTACATGTCCTGCAATCCGGTGCGTTAGATATGTCGGCATTACGTAAAATGCTATGGGCGTTGCCCGGTGCGGCGGTCGTTCTGGTTGTGGGATTTTTACTTTTCCTCACGGGTAGATTGGGTGCCGGGGATGTGAAGTTGATGAGTGTGCTGTGCCTGTGGGTTGGGCAAGGGCACCAGATCGTTTTCGTCATGGTAACAGCGCTGGCTGGCGGTGTTTTGGCATTGAGTCTGCCTCTGCTTAATACCGTACCGACAGCGGTTGCGTTGGGCATCCAAACCACTAATCGGATATTCAAGAGTCGGTTGCCTATGCCACCCGCGTTGCCCGCCGATCTTTCTCAAGGCATACCTTACGGTGTCGCGATTGCATTTGGCGCGATATATGTCCTGATTTTTCCTTTGTTTTAATTCCGTCGCAGCTTTAAGACACACACGCTAGGGTAGGCCAGTTGAAATGAAAGTGAACTCTACATACGTACTGTCAGGCGCGCTCGTTCTGGCAGGTATTGTTGCGTTGATGGTACGCAGCCATCTCTCTTCTGCACCCCCACCGCCGCCTCCGGTTGTTGTTCAGGCACCGGAAAAAACGGCTATCTTGGTGGCGGCGAAAGATCTGCATCCCGGTGATTTTATTGATTCCGCATCACTGCGCTGGCAGGTCACTGAGGAACCTGTTTCCCGTACGTTTAACTTTGTTCGCGGTAAAGACAGCCAATCACTGCTATTCGGTGCGACGCTGCGTGAAACCGTGACAGAAGGTTCCGCACTGACAAGTAACGTGCTGGTGAAGCCGAATGAACCGGGCTTTGTTGCAGCGGTCCTGCACAAAGGGATGCGCGCCATTTCTGTTCCCACCAGCGCCGTTGCCAGCAGCGCTGGCCTCGTGACGCCAAACGATCGTGTAGATGTGATCCTCAGCATGAAAAGGGATGATCAGCCTGAGTTACCGCCAAGCCGTACGCAACCCGTGGTCATGCCGCTGCTGGCATCACAAACCATTGCGCGTGATTTACGCGTGTTGGCGCTGAACGATAAAGTTCACTCCCCTGTTTACCTACGTGCAGATGTTGCACAAGACGATGTGGCGCTTGATGCCGCAGCCAAAAGCCGTGAGCCTGCCGCAGGTCCTCGTGCGCGTTCCGCTACCTACCAAACCGTTACGCTGGAAGTGACACCGCAGCAGGCTGAGGTGTTGGCCGTGGCAAAAGAGCTGGGCATTCTGCATTTAGCGTTGCGCAGTGCCGAGCAAGATGATGCGGTTGATTCGCTGACCGGGCGTCCGCTGGTGACCACCGTGCCACAGGCGACGGATATCTACGGTGCATTATCCGCCGGAAGTCACAAGGTAAAAGTCTATCGCGGTGAACAAAAAGACGTGGTGGCGTTCCCTGCCCGATAGGACGAACACGTAATCTGACAGCCTGCGGAGAGCCGTGTGCTGATCGTAGAAAAATAAAGCCCATTACGGAAATTAAGTAAATGACGATGTTTTCGCTGTTTTTGAAATCGGACGCTCGGGGAACGTGCAAACGGTTGCTGATTGCCAGCCTGTTTAATGCAGTATTGCCTGTCATGCTGATGTTGCCTGTGACCACGCAGGCTGCCGGGGTGTCTGAAGTCGCTGAAACCAATGTGGTGCATCTGACCGTGCATCAGGGGCGGTTACTCCAGCTTGATGCGTTGCCGGACAGCGTGCTGGTGGCCGATCCGAATATTGCCAGCTTTGAACTGCCTTCACCGGGGAATCTGTTTGTTTACGCCAAAAGTGTCGGTACGACCACGCTTTATGCGATGGACGAAAATGGCAATGTCATCAACGCCATTCGTCTGGTGTCTGAACATGATTTGAAAGCACTGAGTGAACGCATGAAGCGTGAATTCCCCGGTGCGGATATCCAACTGGAAGCTTCGATCCCGAGTGGGGTCATTGTACGCGGCAGCGTCGATACCCCACAGGATGCTAAACGCGTCATCGACAGCATACAGGCTTATATCAGCGCGTCCTCAGGCGGGCAGGGCGGTGGTGGCGGTGGCGAAAAATTGCCGGGCTCCAGCGAATCCTCCGGCAAGGTGATCAACCAGCTGAAAATCAAAACGCCTTCGCAAATCAATATTCAGGTTCGCGTGGTGGAAGTGTCCCGCAAGTTAACCAGTGAACTGGGCTTCAACTGGGCGGCATCACTGAGCACCGGTAGCGGCAACATGACCGCAGGCAGCGGTTCGCGTCTGAATCTGTTCAACGCCACAACCGGAAGATTTGCTAACCCAACAGATTCTGGCTTCCTGAACTTCGGCCGCTCCAGACTGAGTGGATTGTTAACCGCCATGAATCAGCAGGGCATGGCGACCGTATTGGCCGAACCCAACCTGACGGCGATGTCAGGGGAAACCGCTGCGTTTGCTGCGGGTGGTGAAGTCCCCATCGTCCTGATCACCAACAACAGCGTCAGCATCGATTACAAATCCTACGGCGTCATTCTGCGTATGACGCCAACGCTGCTGTCTGCTAACCGTATCAGCCTGCACATTGCGCCGGAAGTCAGTGAACTCACGGACGTCGGTTCCGTACAGCTGGAAGGCGGCTCACGTATTCCAGCCTTAACGGTACGTCGTGCGGATACCACCGTAGAGCTGGCCAGCGGACAGAGCTTTGCGCTGGCGGGCATGTTGCGTAGCGCCGGTAGCCAGACAATCAACGGCGTGCCAGGGCTGAGTAGCGTCCCGATGTTTGGCCGCCTGTTTGAAAGCGAAGCCACCAGCCAAGAAGAAACGGAACTGGTGATTATCGCGACCGCTTATGTGGTTGAACCGGTTAATGCAGGCGATCTTCAGACGCCGGGACAAGGCGTAAAAATGCTGGATTCATCCATGCCACGTTCTGCATCTATCGGCTATCTCTACTGAGTTCGCGAGGGGAAATAACACATGAAAACGATTAATAGCAACCACCCTCCGTTTCGTCCTCTGCCCCTGCGTGCAGCGGTGCTGACCGCCGTTTTTCTGCTGGCAGGCTGCGGATGGAATAAACCGATTAACGATGTACGTATGCAGCGTTTTGACCAACCTGCTCTGCAACCCATCGCCGTCCAGCCGTCATCGGTGTCCATGCCGTTAGTGGCTGCGCCGAACGGGCGGGGCTTCCTCCCTGAGTCGTTAAAGCAGCTCAACGTCATGTTGAAGGATCAGGGGCGGTTATCGGCACAGACGATCACGCTGATTCCGCACAGTGCGAGCGGTGAGCAGATGGCTGGAAGATTAGCGACCGTGCTTAAAAACGCTGGTGCTAATCCACAGAACGTGAAACAGATGCGCCGTTCTACGGCGAGCGGTCAGAACGGCGATCTGGAAGTGATCTCCGAGGCACTGGTGGTCAAAGCCACCCGTTGTACGATTAATGATCCCAACCAGTTGATGGTGAAGCCCTATGAGGCGATTGGTTCTCTCGGCTGCGCCACGCAAAACAACCTGGCGATGATGGTCGCCGAGCCACGCGATCTGATTCAGGCGAAAGCGCTGGATGATGCGGATGGCGTAGCGGCGGTGAATAGCATTGAACGCTATCACAAAGGTGAAGTGAAAGAGCTCATCGACATTAACTTTGAAGAAGATTAAGGGCGTGACATTCCATGAGTGAAATTACCCCTAACGATGGTGAAGAACTGGCGCTGCCGCTGGTCGCGTTCGCCAATGACGTGCGCGATGTGGCCGATATTAGCGATCTCTTCACGCGTCTGAAACAGCCGGATGTTCCGGTGATGCCCGGTGGTATTACCGCTGCTCGTCAGTGGTGCGAACTGAATGTGCCACCACACATTTTACTGGTGGATCTGGAAGGGGCGCATTGGCCGCTTCCGGCTCTGGAAGAGTTGCTGAGCGTCTGCGGCCCCACCAGCCAAGTGATTGCGACGGGCAAAGAGCAGGATGTTGGCTTGTACCGCGCCCTGCTTCAGGCGGGCGTGGTGGATTATCTGGTGAAGCCGTTCACGCTGGATCTGCTAGCGGCAACGCTGGCGAAGTGCGAAGGCCAGCAGGCTGGGCCGGAATATGCCCGTACTGGCAGGACGATTGCTGTCGTCAGCGCCAGCGGCGGAAGCGGCGGAAGTACTGTCGCGATGGGACTGAGCCGTCTGCTGTCCGGTGAACGTCATTTACCCGTGGCACTAGTGGATTTTGACCGTCGTAACGGTGACCAACTGCTGTTGCAGGGGCAAACCGATGATGCGGGGCTGGCTGCGGTGTTGGGGACTCAGGAACTGGATACCCGACTGCTTCAGCGCGCGATGTTGCGTGTCGATACGCGTCTGCACCTGTTGGCACAGAAGCCAGAACTGGGTGAGCTGAGCCCGGTTGACGTAGATAACGTACTGAATCTTGGCGGTGCGCTGTGCCGCATGTTCAATCAGGTTATCTGGGATCTGCCCAGCAGCTACCCGGCAGGGGCGCTGGATGTGCTGACCTATGCGGATCTGCGCATTATCGTGACGGAATTGACGCTTCAGGATGCACGCAATGTACGGCGCGTACTGAATGAGATCGGTGATGAAAGCGAAGGGCAGCGTTTGCTGTTGGTGCATAACCAGAGCCGCTTTGCCACGACTGCACCGCTGAGTCGCGATCAGTTCGAACAGTTTATTGGCCGGAAGATTGATGTCGTGCTGCCTAATGCCGGTCATGCGCTGGCGCAGAGCCTCGCTCTCGGCGCATTAAATTTCGCCGCAGCGCCTGCTTTCCAGCAGGGATTACGCCAACTGGTCGATTTAGCCTGCGGTGTACGCGCCAGACAGGCGGAAAAACGCTGGTTCTCGCGTTGGTTAAAGCGAGCCTGATGATGTTCAGCGGTCGGCGTTTCTCAAAGGGTTAACCGACTATTTTAGGGTTACGGACTGTTTTTTGGGTTAAGGATTATGTTGATTCGCAAGAATAACCTGCAAAAAAGTGAAGCAGGAAAAAGCACGCCTCAGCCTGCGCCTGCTGCCAATGTGGCAGAACTGAAAACGCGTCCTGCTGCGGAGAACCGCACGCAACCTGCGGCAAATACGTCTTCAGGATCGGCTACGCCAGCAGCCCGCCAGACGGACAACCGGACGAGCCAGCGCCGTATTATCCGCGCACAGCTTTACGATCAGATCGACGCGGGTAAAGCGGCGATGATGGGGCGTGACAAGCTGCTGGTACAGATCGAAACGGTCATTCGCCGTATCTGTGATGAGCAGCGCTTGCAGCTTTCTCGACAGGAAGAGGAAGCCATCGCTACCGAAATGCTGGATGAGATGACGGGGATCGGGCCGATCCAGCCGTTGCTGGCGGATGATACGGTCAACGATATTCTGGTTAACGGTGCAGGTCAGGTATTTGTCGAACGTTTTGGCAAGCTGGAGCTGTCGCCGATTACCTTCATCGATGAAGAACATGTGTTTAATACCGCGCAGCGTATTGCAGCGGCGGTCGGGCGGCGTATCGATGAAGCCAGCCCAATGGTGGATGCGCGTCTGCCTGACGGTAGCCGCGTTAACGTCATTACCTATCCGCTGGCGATCGACGGCACCACGATCTCAATCCGTAAGTTCATGCGCCGCAACCTGTCGCTGGAAATGCTGGCGGAGCGCCGCTGTATGTCCTATGCGATGGCGGATGTGCTGAACAAAGCCATGCAGGCGCGCGTTAACGTGATCGTTTCTGGCGGTACGGGGGCGGGTAAAACCACTTTGCTGAACGCGCTGTCGCAGAAAATAGGCAGTACCGATCGCATCATCACCATTGAAGATGCCGCCGAACTGCAATTGCAACAAGAACATGTCGTGAGACTGGAAACCCGCCCTGTCAGCGCCGAAGGTACAGGCCGCATCGATCAGCGCGATCTGATGCGTAACGCACTGCGTATGCGCCCTGATCGTATCATTTTGGGTGAGGTGCGCGGTGGCGAAAGTTTCGACATGTTGCAGGCGATGAACACTGGCCATGACGGTTCGCTATGTACGGTGCACGCCAATACCTCGCGTGATGCGATACAGCGTCTGGAAAACATGGTGATGATGGCGAACATGCAACTGCCGCTGATGGCGATCCGTCGGCAGATCGCCAGCGCCGTTCACCTGATCGTGCAAATCGAACGTATGCGTGACGGCATGCGCCGTGTCGTGTCCATTACCGAAGTCTGTGGCATGGAGAATGAAGTGATCCAACTTCAGGATCTGTTCAGCTTCAATATTCAGGGGATGGATGGACAGGGTCTGTTGACGGGTGAATATGTGCAGCACATACAGCGCCCGCAGTTCTACAGCGATAAAGCGCATTTGTTTGATGCGCAGTGATGGGCTGAGGAGACGCTGATGAGTGATTTACGCCTGAATCTGATTACGCTGCTGGTGTTTTGCAGCGTGCTGATGCTGCTTTTGGCGGTCAACGCCTGGAGAAAATCACGTCAGCAACGCATGCAGCGTGAACAACGCTGGCAACAGGTTTTGAACGAGGTGAGTCCATCGGTAGCCGCCGTGGCGTCTGATTCAATTCTGCGTGACGAGATTAAAACGCCGCTGATGGGAATTCCTGTTATCGGGCGCTGGTTAGCGATCCTCTGGGCGCAGATGGCGTTTATTGGCTGGAAAAAGAACCTGCTTCAGCGTTCCCTCGCGCTGGCGGCAGCCAGCCTGATACTCGGTATGATCCTGGGGCAACGTACTCTGCTGCCGCTTACGATGGGGCTGATATTTACACTGTTGTTGTTTGTCAGTATCGGCATGCTGATGTTTCGATCGACGTTGCAAAAGCACCTGAAAGCGTTACGTGAGAGCCTGCCTGAAGCGATTGATGCGATTACGCGTAGCTGCCGTGCGGGTGTGCCTGTCGCGAATACTTTCTCGATTGTCGCTGAGCACCTGACCGGGCCGCTGGCGAATGAATTTAAGACGATCGACCACTGGCTGCGGCTCGGCATCCCACTGCGTCAGGTGATTCAGGCCTCGGCCACGCGAGTGCCGATGTCCGAGTACCGTTTCTTCGTGGTGATTCTGATCATCAATCAGGAAGCGGGTGGACGACTAGGTGAAACGCTTGAGCGTTTGTCCGCTACGCTGCGTGACCGGCGGGAACTGCAACTTAAAGTGCAATCGAAAACCTCTGAGGCACGTGCATCGGCCAAGATTGTCGCCGCATTGTTTCCCGGCTGTTTGGCCTATCTGTACATGAAATCGCCGGAGGATTTCAGCTTTTTGTTCTCCGATCCGGTGGGGACAACGGTGCTGATTTACGCCTTATGCAGCGTTTCGATCGGCATGCTGGTGACACACGTTATGGTTAAACGGATAGGGTAAAGGGTGAGCCACTCATGACTGTTTTTGACGATCCTTTACTGCTGCTGGCGCTCGTGCTGATGGTGGCTGGAATCTATCTGGCCCGTACGCATCATAAAACACAGCAATACAAGCAGCTGGAAATTCGCATGCGCGGGCATCTGCCCACGGCCTCTATAGAGGCGACCTCTCAGGAAAACATCCTGAGAGGTCAGGGAACAACCCTTTCCCCCCTGCTGGAAAAGCTGTTGCAGCCCCTTGCCACACAGGGGGAGCGTCTGTCGGGATCGGAACGCGATCGTCGCAATCTGCGCCGCCTGCTGGATCTGGCAGGCCTCCGCCGTAACGAAGCGGTGGGCTGGCTGGTCATGGGGAAATTTGCCGCCGGCGCGCTGCTCGCGATCGCTCTGGTGTGGGGATGGCTGCCACCTGCTGACCGTGCTGGCCTGACGGGAGTCGCTGCGGGGCTCATTGGCTTCTTTGTCGGCTCTATGGTGCCGGAGTGGTGGCTGAAGTGGCGTGCAGCAAGTCGAGGTGAAAAGCTGGCGCGTGCGGTGCCGGATGCACTGGATCTGATGGTGGTCTGTGCCGAAGCCGGTTTGCCTATCGGGCGTGTATTGCAGGTGGTGTCGAAGGAGTTGGGGCTATCGTCACCGGAAATGGCGGATGAACTGCACTACACCGCTGCCGAACTACAGATCCTGTCGGATCGCACGCTGGCGATGAAACATCTGGCAGAGCGTACCAAAGTCAGCGAGATCGAAAGCATGGTCGCAACACTGATTCAGGCGGAGCGCTACGGTACGCCGTTGTCTCAGGCGCTGCGTACGATTGCGGATGAAAGTCGCAAGACGTTGATTTTAGGGTTGGAAGAGAAGGCGGGCAAGTTGCCTGCGCAGTTGAGCGTGCCGTTGATGGCGCTGATCCTGCCACCGATTATCGCCATTATGGCGTCACCTGCACTGGTGCGGGTGGTCCGCCTGCTGGCGCAGTAGCATTTTATTTATAACGTATTGATTTTAAAAGTATTGATTTTAAAAGTATTGATTTTAAAACATCGATTCCCGATATGCGCCGGGAGTCGCAAGGGTGACAACCGATGGAGTTATCGAAGATGGTCGATCTGGTAGCAAAACTCAAGCGCGGTGCGCCCATGCTGGCACTGCTGATCGTCAGTACCGTGCTGGTGGGATGCGGCAGCTCAATGGCGATTAAGGGCAGTAAGGATGAAGGCCTGCGTCTGGCACGCCTACTGCGCGATCAGGGGCGTGTTGAAGCGGCGACGGAAGTGTATGCGCGCCTCGATAGCCGTGATGCGCTGAAAGGGGCTGAGATGCTGGAGTATGCCAGTGTGGCTGCTTTAGCGCGTTCGCCGCAGCAAACGCTGGAATTATATGGACGAGCACGTCAGGCGCTGGGCGGTGATACCAATAAAATGACGAAGGAAGAAGCGCTGGCGGTGTGTCTGGGAATGGGACGTGCACAGCTTGCGTTGGGACGTAATGCGATGGCGCAAACTGACTTTACCTGTGCGCTGAAAGCGCAGCCGAACGACGCAGGTGCACTCAATGGCATGGGTGTGGTGATGGATGCATCGGGCAAACATGCAGAGGCGCGTCAGCTGTTTGAAAAAGCGCTACAGGTGAATCCGGCAGATATCGCGGCGCTCAACAATCTGGCGCTCTCATGGCTGGCAAGTGGCAATGCGGACAAAGCGATTTCCCTGCTGCGTTCGGTCGATGGCAGTAACGCAACGGGCAAGTTGAATCTGGCGCTAGCCTACCTTGCTGGTGGCAGAAACGATGAGGCACGTGCGGCGTTGACAACCATTGCCCAGCCGCAGCGTATTGATGGACTGATCGATGAGTTGAATCAGCGTTTACAGCAGATGCAGCAGGATAAATCTCGTGGCGAAGCGCTGCTGTTATCCAGTCGTCAACGCCTGCAATTGAGTTCGCCTGAGTAATGGCGTGGTTTCACCGTCGTTCCTCCAGGCGTGATGCAGGCAGAGTGCAAGGAATCGTGCCGCGTCAGGATCGCAACTGGCGTAGCACATGCGGCGTAATCGCGACTGAAGTGGCGTTTCTGGTACCCGTCGTGCTGGTTGGCGTGATGATGCTGTTTGAACTGGCACGTATCGGGCTCGTGATCGCCATCGGCAGCGCCGCGCTGGATAAAGCGGTACAGACTTTTCGTCTTGATAACCTTGTATCGGACAGTGCGGAACAGATGGGAACCCGACTGAAGGCGCGCATGATTGAGGCCGGTTATGGCTACCTCAAGGAAGACGATTTAACCGTTAGCGTGTTGCACTTCGACAATCTGACTCAGCTTGGCGGGTTAACAAACGGAAATAGCAGTCAGGACGATCCCGACAGCGAGGCAACCACGACGTTGCCCGTGTGGTCCGTGACGGTGCAGATCAAAAAGGCGTTTATTACGCCGCTGCCGGAGGTGTTAACGCTGGGTGACACCTTCCGCTATCAGTACAAACATGTGTTCGGGACGGAACTGCGTAATGACTGATCGCTTATTGAAACCCCGTCATGTGTTGCATATCAGCCGCTTCCTGAGCAGGCTCCGCGGCTTCTGGCGTTCTTGCCATGCTTCTACTGCGGTAGAAACGGCGCTGGCGTTTCCGATCGTGCTGGCGATAGGTTCGCTGTGTGCGGATATCTACACCGTTGGGTTGGAGCGTACGCGAATGGAACAGCGTGCGGGTGCCATTGCATCAATATTAGCGATGCAGCAGGCGCTGGATGAGCAAGGGCTAAAAGGCTTGCTTGACACGGTGTTGCCAACGGAAGGAACGGGAAATTACCAGTTGTTAATCAGTAACGTGCGCCAGACTGGCGAACTGTATTGGCAATTAAGTCGAGGGACGGCGGCAGCACTTTGCGCCGAAAGCGAGACGCTGCCCGGTCAAGAATATACGCCCGAACTGCCGGAAAGAGACCGGGAAGAAGGCAGTAAGAACACCTCTATGATGGTAGTCGAAATCTGCCGCGAGGGGAAAGATGTCGGGTTGTTGGGGGGCTTGTCACTGGGCGGCATGTTGCATGCTTCATCCATCAACCGGGTGGCTATTGGCGTGGTGACGCTGGATGAGACACTCAGAAAAGAAGCCGGATTAGAAGAGGATGAGCGGAACCCGTAATCCCGAGCCGGAATAATAACGCTATCACTATGAGCAATGTCGTTTTTATTTTCCCGTTTTATGGGCGGGATGAGTACGCGCTGAATCCAGGTACACAGGATAGAAATTGATGAAAAAAACCTTACAGAACAGAAGAGTAAAAAAAGACGATAGCAGAACCACTCTGTTCTGGCGCGAACGCCTGTCTGCTTTTATTCAGCAGGAAAAGGGAGCGGGTACCGCATTCTATACGCTAGGGGCGATGGCACTGTTGGTGACGGCGGCTTTCATTGTGGATACCTCAACGTCAACGGGTGATGCGACGCAGATCAAGCGTGCGACGGATGCCGCCGCGCTGGCCGTTGGCCATCAGGCCACCATCAATGGCGAAGAATACAGCCAGGAAGACATCAATGCGCTGGCGTATGAATACGTCAAAAGCAATCTGGGAATGAATAAGGCCCTGAGTGAAAAACTGGTGGCGGGCGACGTGTCCGTCACTGAAGGGCGCAATAGCGCTACGCGTAAAACCTATACCGTGACCGTGGCTTTTGAAACCAAGCCCAGCCTGTTGAGTTTGGGGTCTAGGGCTCAGGAAGTGTACTCGACCTCGGAAGTCATCAATCGCCCGACGGAAGTCGCCCTTGTTATGCCAGTGACGGGGGATATGAGTGATGCTGATATTCGCGCGTTGAAAAGTGTCAGTCGCTCGTTTGTCGAGCGTCTGCTCAGCACTGGGGATACTAAGCGCGACAACCTGTGGCTGTCGCTGGTGCCGTACAGCCAATCGGTCAATGTGTACGATGCGGAAGATACGAACCGGATTCGCCGTTGGTCTACACCGAGTGCGCTGAACCCACCGGAGCTGCGTTCATTGTTTGCCAGTGGTGTGGTGAGTAGCCTGGCAGACCGCCGTTTCCCCGATCGGCGCGCTAACCTGCTGTGCATGTACCGTGGACTGGGTCGGGAAGAAAACTTCTTCTGGGATGAGCCGCCCGTTGGGCAATTTCGTGTGTATTACCGTCACGATTTGCCGCAAAACGGCAGCCCCGGCGCCCCACCGATTAGCTGGCGCGGTCCCAACCCCGATCTTTATCCGTGGGATAACGACTCCAATGCTGTAGATACCCGCTTTATCGTGGCAGACCGAGGATGCCCGAACGCGGCATTGATGCCGTTGACCAACGAAAAAAGCAAACTGGATCAACGTATCGATCAATTTTCTGCCCGTTTTAACGTGAACTACGCCATCGGCATGTCGTGGGCAGGGGCGGCGCTGTCGCCAAACATGCGCGGTTCAGACGGCTGGGGCGATTCCAAGCTGCCGCTGGATTTCAATCTGGACGGCAACGGTGACGGGCAAAAAGTGATTGTGATGATGGCCAACACCATCGGTAACTGGTTTGACACCGACAGCTATAACTTCAATCGCAATGAATTTCGTGGCGGTACTGGAACGGATCTTGCCCGCTCCTTTGCCGTACAGCGCTTTCACGATCTGTGCTCCAGCTTCCGCGCAAGCAACATCAAATTCTATTTTGTCGGCATTCGTCCCGGCGATCCGGAAGACTTTGGCCGCAACCTGTTCGACAGAGAAGCGACGCCGGGCCTGCTGGTCTGCACTGAGGGCGAAAAACGTATGAGCTTTATCGATGGTTCGGGCTTTGGTGCAGAAGGCGTTGAGGATCAATTGATTCGGCGTTTGGATCGTATCGCCGGCCAGATCGAAACCGAGGGCGGCTATGTTCGGCTGGTTGAATGACCGCTGAAGGTAGCCAGAAATAACGCGATTTGCCCCTTTATTACAGGACATGACACGATGACTTTTTCCCGCTCAAAATCTGGTTCAGCCTTAACGCGCCCTCCGCGTCAGGCGTGGGTATTGGAACCGCGCATGATGTTTGATGCTGCTGCTGTGGCTACCGTTGCCGATGTGGCTGCACACGTTGCTGTTGCAGCAACGGATACCGCGCCCGGTGTTGATGCCACGCCAGTTAAGGCGACGGTCACCGTTACCGACACCAGCAGCAGCTTCGAACCGATCGATCTGTTCAGCGGCGTTAGCGTGTCAGCGGATAAAGACGGGCAGGAACTGAAAGAGTTGGTGATTACCGTCAATCGTTCAGGTGCGAATCAGGCAATCGTCATCGACGGTACGGAAATTACGCTGGAGGCCGCTAATGGCGCAAGAACGACGGAAGGTGTTGGAAAATACGGCTATACCGTTGCGGTAAGCGGTGCGACGACAACCATCACGGTGAGCATTGATTCATCTGATGCATTTCAGCCCAACGATGTTGCTACGTTGATCGAGGGTATGACTTACCGACCACTCGATAAAACCGTGGCAGGTGGCGATGTAACGGTAACGCTGAAGAGTCTGAGTGATGAGAGCGATACTGCCGAACTGAATATCCACTCGACCATCACCATTGACAGCAAAATCAACGTCGCGCCAGTGGTGTCTGTATCGGATGCGCCTGAACTGGCAGAACTTATTATTGTACCCGGTATGGAATCGCCACAGGACGTGCGCTATTCCAGTAATGGCGAGCGTGCCTATGTCATCGGAAGCGATGGAACACTGGGTGTCTTCACGGTTGGTGAGCATGGCAAACTGACGTTGAGCCAAACGCTGAGTGATATCAGCGCGCTTAAAGGTGTGAAAGACATCGCGCTGAGCGCAGATAACCGTTCGCTATACGCTATCACGGGCAATAACAATATTGTCGCCCTTAGCCTTGGCGACAACGGACAGGTGATTCAAGTCGAGGGCAGCGATACCCAGACAATCCCTTCGCAAAACGGCAATATTACTGGGCTGGCCATCTCCAGTGATGGCACTCAGGTTTATGTTGCCACACAGTGGAACGGTTTGGTCGTCTTTACTCGCGATGCGACGACAGGGGGCCTGACATTCCTCCAGCGCGTAAGTGACAGCGGGATCGATCGCAGCGGTATTGTGGCGAGCAGCGGTAACTATGTTTTCACGATTGGGATGGGAGCAAAGCACACGCTGTCGGTTTTCCAGCGGAGTGAAGCCGGGACATTAGTTTCTGTCACAACGCTGGAGACGTCTGGGGAAGGTTATGGCGCGGTGGATTATCAACTGGCGATCTCGAAGGATCAGCAGTTTATCTATGTCGCCGATCCTGATAACGGCGAAATCAGCGTTTATCAATTGCGTGATGGCACCGAAGGAAAGACGCTGGCCCGTGTGGATACGAAAGCGTTGGAAAACATCAACGCGCTGTATCTTAATGCTGATGGTAGCCAGCTCTATGCCTTAAGCAGCGAAGGTACGTTGCAAATTTATAGCGTCAATACTTCTACGGGGACGCTAAATGAAAGCGGCCAGATGACGAATATTGGCGATACGCATGGCATGGTGCTGTCGCCAGATGGGCAATCACTTCTGGTGGCTGGCGAAGCAATCCAACGCTTTAGCGCATTACGCACTTACCTCTATGGCCGTGAATTACCGTTTGCCGATCATGTCACGCTGTCCGATAGCAATCTGGATGTGTTAAACGGCGGTACGGGTAACTATAACGGTGCCACGCTGACTATCGGTCGTGAAACCCCCTCGGCAGACGATCAATTCGGCCTAAGCGCAGGTAATGACCTGACGCTACAAGGCGGAAAAATTCTGCAAGCTGGCGTAGAAATTGGCACTTTTGCACAGAATCAAGGCACGCTCAGCGTGACGTTTACTGCTGATGTGACAAAAGAAACCGCTAATGCGGTCCTGAAACAGATTACGTATCGCAATATCGGCAGCCAGAGTACCACCGAGACGGTGGCGCTGACGGTGACGGCGAACGATGGTGAGCTCAACAGTACGGTGACGAGCATTGCGTTGCTGCTGACTGCCAACAGTGCGCCAGCGCTGGTTAGCCAGGGCGGAAGCAACCTGACGTTGGATACGCGCGGTGCATCCGTCACGCTGTTCAAAGACACGGCAGTTAACACCGGAGAAGCTGGGCAGGCGCTGACAAAATTGTCGATCGGTATTGGTGGCCTAAATAACCCGCATCAGGAATACCTGACGGTGGATGGTACGGCCATCGATCTCAGTGAGGACAGTGCGGGCACCACGGTGAGTGGTTACCAATATAGCTACACCTATAACGCCGTGAATGGTGAGTCTTCTCTGGTGCTAAGCAGTGCTCAGGGTATCAGCAGTATGGCGATGATGAAGCTGGTCGACGGCATGAGCTATTCTGCTGGTAAAGAAAGTACCAGCGCCAGCGGTTTACGTACCATTACGCTAACAGAATTGCAGGATAACGGCGGTATCGCCAATGGTGGAAATGATACTGCGACGCTGACTGTCTCCAGCAGTATCAATCTGGCCTTAAATGAGCAACCCGCGATCGAGGTAACCTATTCCCCTGATGCTGCGCTGTTTTACAACGACGGCAAGCTCAGCGATTACAATGAACGCGTCTCGGCAATGAGTGTTTCTCAGGATGGTAAAACCCTGCTGGTCACCGGCAGTGAAGGGAACAATAACGGTGGAAAGACTTACCTGCGCGTTTACGCGCGTGATGCGGAAAACGGTAAGCTGACGCTACTGCAAAGTTTCACGCAGGGCGAGCAGGATGATCCGTCTACTCCCGCGTTTGAAGTTAACGGTTTGAACACGATCACCACGCTGGCACAGTCGAAAGACGGTACCAGCGTGTATGTGGCAGGCTATGCGGCGGGGGGAAGCACCAGCGTCTACTCGCTGGTGCAGTTTAGCCGCGATGCCACAACGGGACAGTTGAGCTATGTCGGCATTGTTGCCACACAGGGTGTGGATGGCGTTAGCGGCCTGGATGCGGCCGTTTCCGAGATCGTCATATCCGACGACGGCACTTCACTGTATACCATTAATGGTGTGACGCCGATGGATGGCTCTACGGGTAAAAACGCCGTGGCTTTCTTTTCGCGTGACACCGCCTCTGGTGCGCTGACGTTTGTTGGTTCACTGATCGGCAGTGATACCCTCCCGCTGAAAAGCCCGAGTGGTATTGTGCTGTCCAGCGATGGTAAATCAGCCTATATCTCTAATCAGGGGAACAACAGCATTACCGTACTTTCGCGTGATGCGGAGACGGGTAACCTGAGTTATGTCGCGACGATTAATAAAAGCACGATCGCGGCTGACGTAAATAGTGCGGAAATTCCGAAGGACGATCGTTACCTGACAGCGTTGCAAGACATCGCTATTTCACCCGATAACCGTTTTGTTTATGTGTCATCAAACTCACAGGGTACCGTTTCGATTTTCAGTCGTGATAGCGATACAGGCGCGCTGACCTACGCTGGCATAATGGACTTGTACAACAGTGAAAGCCACGTTCCTACTGAGTTACGCGCGACATCACTGCGTGAAATCGTTATCTCTCAGGACGGCTCAGCGCTGTATGTTGCGGCGTTCGGCGGTAGTTCACTGCTGGTGTTCGCCCGCGACGCTAATTCTGGGGCACTAACGTTCCGTAACGGTGTTGACCTCTCAGTTAACACCGTCAACCATCTTGCTGTCAGTGCCGATGGTAAGAATATCTATGCGGGTGTCAGCACGTTCTTTGCCGGGTTAAACGTGTTCACCGCAACGGCAAATGCCCCTTATAGCCAGACGACGGATATCGCGTTTGCCAGAGGTGTCATGCTGTCAGACCAAGAGCTGGATGCTGCTGATGACTATAAGGGTGCATCAATCACGATTAGCCGCAACGGTGCCGCGTCGGCAAATGACCACTTCGCTTTCCAGGATGGCGGCGGTCTGACGCTGTCCGGCAGTGATATTCAGTATCAAGGCGAGACAATGGGTACGCTTAATGTGAATGAAGGCGCGGTGTCGATCGTGTTCACCGAAAGCGTCACAAAAGCGGTTGCCAATCAGGTTCTGCATCAGATCACTTACCGCAATGATGGTGATGCGGCAGGCGCATCGATTCCACTGAAGATCACCTTGAGCGATGGGTCTAAAGATACCAGCCTGCTGTTGGCGCTGGTAGAGAACAAAGCGCCAGTTGTGGATAACACGGGGTACGTACCGCCGTCAGCCGTCGCTGGGCAATCGTACACCGCAGTGCTGCCAGAAAATCTATTTCGCGATCCTGAAAATGACACGCTGACGTGGAAAGTCACTGGTCTTCCTGATGGATTCGCTTTCGACCCTGCAACACGTACCATTTCTGGTACGTCTGCGCTTAATGGAGCGGGTACGTTTGACGTTACCGTCACGGTAAGCGATGCGTCAGGCGAGGGCGTAGACCACGAATTGACGCTGACCATTGCCCCTAATCCTGCACAGGTGCCGACGATTGGCGGTGAATCCAGCACCCTTCAGGATGATTACAATCTTGAGGGCAATGACTCGAATAATTATGTGGATGTACTGAGCGGGGTAAAAGACACCGCGTTGTCTGCTGACGGAAAAACGCTCTACGTTGTCAGTTCGCCGGATAGTGGTTCAGCGGTACTGAGCGTGTTTGTCCGTAACGAAGAAGGCAAATTTACCCTGTCGAAGACCTTCTATAACTATCGCTCCGTGTATAACGATGAAACGAAAGAGCTTGATAAGATTGTGGACAATGCCGCGTTGGCGGGGGCATCAGACGTTACCCTGTCTGCCGATGGGCAGTACCTGTATGTGGTAGGCAGTGAAGGCAATGCGGTGACCCTTTTCCGCGTTGGCAGCGATGGGGAACTGACGCAAGCCGGTGTCCTCGATCAGGCCGATCTGGGAGGGCGTTCGCTGGATGTGCGTTCTCACATTGTTTCTCAAGGCGATTATCTCTATCTCACCGCTGCCCAGTCTGGCAGTGATAATGACAGCCGCAGCGTGCTGGTGTTTAAGCGCGGGACGGACGGTACCCTGACGTCGGTTTCTCAGACTGATAATTTGATCGGGGCGAGCCGTCTCGTGCTTGATCTTGAAGGGCGTTACCTGTTCGTGTCGGGTTCAGGTGATACCGTTGGCGTCACTGGTTTCAGTATTGATGCCGAGGGCAAGCTCACTCAGGTTTCCCAGATTCGAGCTGAAGGCGACAACCTGTATTACATCAATTCACTTGCCCTGTCACCTGATGGCAAAACGCTGTATGCGATTAATGCTGATGGCGTTCAGTACACGCTTAATACGATAACGGTGGGGGCTGATGGGGCGCTCTCGCTTACGGAGACAACGCCAATTACCGATGACGGAGGCGATAGCGGTGAAGCACTGGCAACCGGTTTGGTGGTTTCTGCCGATGGCACGGCGCTGTTCGTAATTGGCAAGAATATTTCTGTTTTCGCTCGTGCCGAAGATGGCAGCCTCACGCTGAAGAATACAATTAGCGGCGGCTGGGATAGCTCGATCAATATTTCCTTCTCGGATCTACAAAATGTAGAACTGAGTGCAGACGGTAAGCAACTGTATCTGATTGGCGGCGATAAGGTTCATGTGCTGAATGTCGGTACCGCCGGTGCGAGTTACACCGAAGGTGATGGTGCAACGGTGTTACTGCCGTCAGGCCGTCTGTCCGATCCGCAGCTCGATGCGTTAAATGAAGGAAAGGGTGATTATAGCGGTGCGAGCATCACGGTAGGTCGGCAAACGGGTGGGCTACTGGAAGACGTCTTCGGCTTTAAGGCTGATAACGACTTAACGCTGGACGGTAATAATATCGTCAAAGATGGCACCACGATCGCCACTTTTACGCAGGTTGACGGTGCGTTGACAGTGACCTTTACCGCAGCGGTGACAAAAGCGGATGCGCAGAACGTGCTGCGCCAGATCACCTATCTCAACAGTAGCAAAGATCCTGAACATGCGGGCGCATCACCTGTCTTCACCTTCAGCATTAATGACGGCGACAATAACGTTGCGACATTGGACGTGACGGTTAATCTGATTGGCGTAAACGATCCGGCTGTACTGACGACGACGGTGTTGAATCCATCGGTTCCGGGCAACGGCGAGTTTGTGAAGCTGTTTAAAGATACCCAGATTGATACGGTCGAAAGCGGGCAAACCATCTGGCAAGTGATACTAACCTTTGATGCATCAGGTCCGAATGAAGCCATAAGCGTAGGCGGTGAAACGATCGTTCTTGAAGACACTAACGGTGTCAGGAGAACTACGTCGGGTATGGAGTATCTGGTTGACGTTGTGGATGGCAAAGCTACCGTTACCCTCTATGTTGAGCAAGACGGTATTGGCCCCGAAGCGATGATTGACAGCATCGGCTACAACTATCTGGGTAGCAACGGCAGCGGAGAACGGCACGTTACGTTGAGCATTAAAGAGAATGATTATAGCGGAAGCTCCCCCGTCACCACGCTGGAACAAAGCATTACGCTGACGCTGGTGCCCGCGACAGAAGACAATACCGCGCCGGTTATCACCGTTCCGGTTGCGGCGCCGACATATACCGAACGCGCCGACCCTATTGCGTTGGCACCTGACGCAACGGTGTCCGATACGCAGATGGACAAACTCAACGGCGGCAAAGGTAACTATGACGGTGCGACGCTCAAAATTACATTGGGCGACAGTAAAACGCCGTTGGATAAACTTGGCTTTAAGGCGGGCAACGGCTTGACGTTATCCGGCGATACGCTCCAGAAGGATGGCGTGACTATTGGTCAGGTGGAGAATAAAGACGGCGTGCTGACCATCCGTTTCAATAGCCATGAGGGCACAATCCCCACCACGGAAGATGTGAAGAACACGCTGCGTCAGATTACTTATGCCAGTGACAGCCATACACCTGCCGCACAGGTGGCAGTGTCGGTAACATTATCCGATCGCTATCTGGTGTCTCAGGATACGGCTTTAACCATAGACATCACACAGATTAATGATGTTCCAGCCGTCAATACCGATCCTGTTCTGTCATTTGGTGATTTAGATCGACTCCAGACTCTGGAATTGTCGGCATTTGGGCTGGCAGGTTCAACGAACAGCGCGGTGTCTGCTGACGGTAGCCGTGTATATATTGCCGACCAGCAAGGTCACATTGCGTTATTTACTCGTAATGCTGATGGCACCTTGACACACATGCGTACGAGCGCGATTGCTAGCGGCGTCATTCAACTCCAAATGACGTCTGATGGTGCGAATTTATACGCTCTGCAACGAAATAATAACGAAGGCATTATTGTTACTTTCACTCTCGATAGTGAAGGTAATCTGACAGAACAAAGCTCTCTGAAACAGCTCTGGGATACGGCGCAGATTACGCTGTCGGATGATGGGAAAAACCTTTATCTGATGAATCGGGAGACGGTGATCGTTTATGGTCGAGATACGACGACCGGTACGCTTACCCGTCTTCAAGCGCTCGATAATGATATGTCAACACCGCCTTATCTCTGGGCTCCGACGAAAGTCATCACGCAGGGAGATAAAGTTTATGTGGTTACCAACCCCAGCAACGGCTCATCCCTGATTGTTTACCAACGTAATAGTGAAACGGGCCAGTTGACCCCGCTGACGTATCTCCATTCAGGGGAAACGGATAGCGCCGGTAAGGTCGTGAATCTGGACTATGTGCAACATTTATCTGTCAGTGCCGATGGTCAAACGATCTTTATCGCGAATAGCCGTACCAGTTCCTTTAACGGATGGACAGGGGAAATGACGGTAAATAACCATCCGTTGAAGATAGATGCTTTCCGCCTCAACGCTGCCGGGACGCTAACGCATTTGGGTACCATCAATGGCACCGCGACGGTGGAAGACATTTCACTGTCAGCGGATGATAAAACGCTGTATGTCGCCTTATCCGATGGTTCTCTGGCTTATTATTCGGCGGACACGTTGGAGCGTATTGATGCCCAGAATAATCTGGCGAATGCCCAGAGAATTGCGGTATCACCACGAGGTGAGCTCATTATTCTTGCCGATGCGCTGGTGGTTATGCGCCAGACTCCGCTAAGTGCTTTCTATACCAATGGAGGATCTGCGGTAGCGGTAGTGCCAACATTGACACTCAGCGATGCGGAGTTAGATGCCGCAAATGGCGGGGCAGGGGATTACCGTGGCGCATCGGTTGTGTTTCAACGTAGTGAATCGGCTTCATCAAACGATCGTTTCGAGATGATTGCCGGCAACGGTTTTACCGTCTTGGGTAACGTTATCAGTAAAGATGGGCAGCCGGTGGCAACGTTGAGCCAGACTGATGGTCGTGCTTCTGTGACGTTTACTGCCAGCCTTTCCCGTGATGAAGCAACCGCTCTTGTGCGCCAAATGGGGTGGCGTAGTACGGTAGTGGTTAATGAAAGTTCTGTAGCACTCCGCGTGGTGCTGAATGACGGAGAGCAGGATTCCACGCCTTATGAGGCGACGATAACGATTTCCGATAGTGTTGTGAACCAGGCACCTGTGGGGAATAGTGATGCCTTTACCCCGCCTGTCGCACAGGTTGGCACTCGCTGGAGTTATACCTTACCGGATTCGCTGTTTACCGATCCTGAAAATGACGCGCTGACGTTTACCGTTGACGATACGCGATTGCCTAACGGTGTGAGCTTCGATAGCGCAACTCGTACTCTCAGCGGCACGCCGTTAACGGCGGGAACATTCAACCTGACGATTACCGCGACGGACAGCGCGGGCAACGCGGCGGCGCTGAATGTGGCGCTGACGGTTAATGCTGCCGCAACGCCGATCGATCCGGGAACACCGGTTGACCCTGGCACGCCGACGGAGCCTGCAAATCCCGATAACACCGCGACTGCGGCTCCGGTGATTCTGGTGCAGCAGAGCACAAGCCTACCTGTTGATGCGAGCGAAAGAGAACGCGAACAGCCGCTGAATGCCATTGTCGCCGATCTGTCTCGTTCAGAAACACAGTCGTCACCGACTAACACCGTTATCGAACCTGTGCGCCAGCGCGATGCCGATACGGTGCGCCAATCGGATGCGCCTTGGGTGCTCGATCCTGTGATGTCACAGCTGATGCCGACGCTGGAGCAGGTCAACTTCTCTTCTCGTGCTAGCACCGCTGTGCGTGACAGTTCGCCAGCCTCTCTGGCGGATTCCAACCTGTTCCTGAGCGTGCGTGGTCAAACAACTTCACTGGAATCGGCGTTCAGCAGCGTGCAGGGCGCGTTACAGCCTGATGCCTCCGGTGCGCTCGCCTTTAGCTTGCCGCAGCGCATGTTCAGCGTGCGTGAAGGTAATGCCACGCTGACGCTGCAACTGGCGAACGGGCGCCCGCTACCGGCGTGGGTGCAGTTTGATGCCCGCAGCGGTGTCGTACGGATTACCGATGCCAGTGCTGTGCAGGTGAACCAGATCCAACTGGTGCTGAAAGCCCAAGCCGCAGATGGTACTAGCCGGACGGTACCGATCACGCTGCAAACCGGGCAGGGCGATGGCGCAGCGATGGCGACCGACCGTGGCGCGATGCAACTGCCTTCACATGCTACTCAAAACGACGATGTGGAGCCGTTAGCACCAACGGGGAAAACCGCCTTTACCGAACAGCTGCGTCAGCATCAGCCGGAACAGGATGCATTGCTGGCAGCGCTCAGTGAATTGAGCAGCCTGCGTGCATAACACACGCAGACTGAATATTGAGACGAGATTTTATTTACTTATACCCTAAATAATTCGAGTTGCGTGAAGGCGGCAACTGCACGAATCCCCAGGAGCTTACACAGGTAAGTGACTGGGGTGAGTAAGGGCAGCCAACGCACAAGCAGCTTGAAGTATGACGGGTATAACCACTAACCCAGGCGCTTGCAGGCGGTAACCAAACCACCGCCTGCAAGATGAAGGGAACAGACAAATAGAAGATGGGGAGAACCCGGGTGAATCAGCACATAGCGCATTTCTGGGATAGCCAGCAACACGACAGTCAGCAGCAGAATGTTCAACACGAGGCTACACCACGCACCGCAGGTTCCCGAGCGTTACGGATCGCGGTAACTCTCGCCTGTCTGGGGTTAGCCGGCTGTGCCGTCAAACCAGAACCTGTTACGGTCGAACAGCAGGTTGCACAGGCATTGAGTGACAGAACGCAGATGTTCGCTAATCAGGAGCCGGTACGCGGCACGATTACGCTGGATGAGGCGATTGCCCGTGCGCTGAAATATAACCTGCAACAGCGGGTCGCGCTGATGGAACAGGCAATGGAAGATGACCTGTTAGGCGTGCAGAATCTGGACATGCTATTGCCTAAACTGACCGCACGTGCCGGGCTGCAAACGCGCGATAATGTGGCCGGTTCTAGCAGTCAGTCGGTCACAACGGGTCGGCAGTCGCTGGAGGCGTCTACCAGTCAGGATCAGACCCAACGTACCGCCGATCTGACAATGAGCTGGAACGTGCTGGACTTCGGTATCAGCTATTTCAACGCTAAAGTACAGGCGAACAAATCGCTGGCGGCGGAAGAGCGTCGTCGTCGCGTAGTGGCAGATATTACCCGTCAGGTGCGTACCGCTTATTGGGAAGCGGCAACGGCGCAGCGTTTGCAGCCGGAAGTGACGACTGCGCTGACGCAGGCGCGTCAGGCGCTGGAATACGCACGCCAGACCGAACAACAGCGTTTGCTGGCACCGGTTGAGGCGCTACGTTTCCAGAAAAATATGCTGGAGATGGTGCGCCAGTTGGAAATCGTCGACAGCGATCTGGTGGTGGCGAAATCCCGTCTGGCCGCGCTGATGAACCTGCCGCCGTCCAGCAAATACGATGTCGTCGTGCCGAGCGAAAGCAGTCTGATTGCGCCAAAGATGGCCTACTCGCTCGACGATCTGGAAAACTTCTCGATGGTGAAACGCCCGGAAGTGCGCGAAGAGAGCTATCTGGCACGCAATAGCGTACTGGAAACCCGTAAATCGCTGCTGCGTCTGCTGCCGGGCGTGTCATTGTTTGCTGGTATCAACGGCGACAGCAACAGCTATCTGGTTAATCACCAGTGGGCAAACGCGGGCGTTCAGGTCAGCGGTAACCTGCTGAACGTGTTGTCGTGGTCATCGGTGAAACGTGCCGGACAGGCGAATGAAGATCTGGCAGAAGTGCGTCGTCAGGCACTGCGTATGGCGGTGTTGACGCAGGTGAATGTCGCCTGGCAGGAGTATCAGCAGAGCACGCGGATGTTTGGTCGTTATCAGGAACTGGCGCGGATTCAGCGCGGTATCCTCAACCAGACCACGCTTAGCGTACAGCATCGTGCCGAGACGCAGATGGAACAGGTGCGCGTTAGCACGGAAACCATTCTGACCACGCGCGCACGCGATCGCAGCTTTGCCGATGTGCAGAACGCATTGGGCGCAGTTTATCAGGCCGCAGGTCTGGACGTGCTGCCGGATAACGTGAACGATGTCAGTCTGGCGGCGTTAAGCAACTCGATCGCTCGCACCACGGGGGATCTTGAAAAAGGCGGCGTTGCGGTGCCGCGTTTGTCCCTGTCAACACCGGCAGTGCCAGCCACCACGACGGCTTCCACCAAAGCCATTTCTACCGCGCCTGCACCGTCAACCGCTGCGCCAGTCACAAAACCTATCGTGCCCACGACGGTTACGCCTGCGGCTAACGCGGGGAAACCTTACCGCGTGGTGAATACGGATATGTGGGATAACCTGCAATCCTTACAGGCGGGAGGCTCGCGTTAATGGCTGTCGGCATGGTGCGTCCGCTGTTACTGGTCAGTGCGTTAAGTCTGCCCCTATGGGGGCAAGCTGCGACGCAGGGAGACATTCGCGTGCAGCTTAGCGCGCAGCGCTATACCGTGTTATCCAGCGAAATTGCCGGGAAAGTGACGGATATTGCCGTGAAAGAAGGTGAACACTTCAAACAGGGGGATACGCTGCTCACGTTTGACTGCACCGTGCTGCGTGAAAAACTGAACTACTCAAATGCGGCAGAGAATGCCGCGCGTAAGAAACTGGCTATTGCCGATCGGTTGGATAAACTCAATTCGATCAGCCTGTCGGATGTCGATCAGGCGCGATCGTCGGTGTCGATGGCGCAGGCGGAAAGCGGCGTCAATCGTGCGATGCTGCAACGCTGTGCCATTAAAGCGCCGTTCTCTGGTCGCGTAACAGAAACCAAGGTTAAGCGCTGGGAATCGGTACCGGAAGGCAAAGAACTGTTGGCGATCTATGATGACAGTGCGTTCGAGTTGGAAATGATCGTGCCATCGCGCTGGCTAGTGTGGTTAAAGCAGGGTAGTGTTTTTCAGGTCACATTGGATGAAACCGGCCTGAGCTATCCGGCTGAAATCAGCCGCCTCTCGTCAGCCATCGACCCGGTTAGCCAATCGGTGAAGGTCTTTGGCCGGATTACGCAATCTACCGCCGGATTGCTGCCGGGTATGAGCGGTGTGGCACAAATCGTACCGCCTGATGCAGGTAGCGTAACCCCATGACCGAGCGGCATTCGACGGCAGCAGCATCAACTGAACAGGATACCCGGCTGGCGCTGCTGGCCGAGCTGTTACAGTTGCAAAGCCGTGCCAGAGCGCGAGAAACGCTGGATGAACTGGCATTTTTCATCGTCAACGAGACACATAATTTAGTGAAGTATCGGCAGGCGCTGCTGTGGGACTGCGATAAACAGCACTTGCAGGCGGCTTCCGGGCTGGCCTCGCTCGATCACAATGCGCCGTTTTGCACCGAATTTAGCCGCCTATGCCGGCAGTGGCAGGCAGAAGGACGTCAAGTGCAGGCGCTCAGTTTTCGGGATTTGCCCACGGACGATCGCCAACTGTGGCAGGAGCATCTGCCGGAATTTTTACTCTGGTTACCACTGCGCGTGGCACAAGGTGATGCGCCGTTAGTGCTGGTGTTAGCGCGAGACAGCGCGTGGTTGCCCGCCGAAATTATCCTGCTGGAAAAGCTGGCAGACGCCTACGCACATGCATGGTTAAGCCTGTGTAAAGTGCGCCGTCGTCAGGTCAAAAGCAGTCCGAAAAAACGCCGCCTCATCGTTGCTGCTGTGGTGGTGCTAATGCTGATCTTATTGCTCCCGGTTCGTCAGTCGGTGCTGGCTCCGGCGGAAATCGTCGCACATCGTCCGGTGATGGTTCGCGCTCCTGTAGCGAGCGTGGTGGATGATATTCTGGTTCGCCCTAATCAAACCGTTAGCGCTAACCAACCGCTGGTGCGGCTGGACGTGCGCGAACTGGAAAATCGTTTGGAATCGGCTCGGCAGGCTTTTGCGACTGCCGATGCCCAGTACCGTCAGGCACAACAACAGGCGCTGTTCGATGCCAACAGCAAGGCCAGTCTGGCCGTGCTGCAAAGCCGCCGCGAGCAGGCGCAGAGCGACATGGATTTTCTGCAACGTCAGCAGGAACGTATGCAGTTGGTTTCCCCGCGTGACGGCGTGGCGATTCTTGATGATGCCAGTGACTGGATTGGCCGTTCGGTAGCGGTTGGCGAACGTATCATGATGATCGCCGATCCACACGATGTGGAGCTGGAGATCCAATTGCCTGCGGCAGACGCGATTGCACTGGAAAACGGTGCGGATGTACGCCTGTTCCTCAATGTGGCACCGAATTCAGCACAAGAAGCGCGGCTTGAACAGATCGGCTATCGTGCCGCGCCAACGCCGGATAATGTGATGGCCTATCGGCTGCGTGCGCGTTTTACGCAGGATGATCCACAACTGCGCGTAGGGTTGAAGGGGACGGCTAAGCTATACGGAAAACGTACGGTGTTGTTCGTTTACCTGCTGCGTAAACCGCTGGCCTCTTTGCGCGTTTGGCTGGGCGTGTAACGATGGCTGGAGGCGCGATGCCTACCGCTGGGCTTAGCCCGCTGCGCGATGAACTGATCCTGCACGCCGGACCGGCTAACCGTGACGGCTCGCCCAGTTGGACATTGGAAGATCCGCTGCGCGGCCTCTATTTTCGTATCGGCTGGGCAGAAATGGCAATGCTATCGCGCTGGTCGATGGGGAACGCCGCGCAGATTGTCGCCGAGATTAACCAGACTTCCGCGTTGACGCTTGATGACAGCGATGTGCAGTACTTCAACCGTTTCTTACAGGCTAACAGCCTGACGCGTGTTTCCGGCGATGACGCGCTGGCGCAGTTTGCTCGTCAGGTAGAACAATCGCGTGTTTCGATATGGCGCAAGCTGCTAAAGAATTATCTGTTCTTCCGCATTCCCTTATGGCACCCGGATCGCTTTCTGGGTGCCACGCTGCCGTGGGTCGAACCCTTTTTCAGTCGTACTTTTCTCAAACTAACGCTGCTGGTGGCCGTGCTGGGGTTATTCCTCGCCGGACGCCAGTGGGAAACGTTCAAACATACCTTTCTACATTTTTTCACGCTGGAAGGGGCGGCGCTGGCAGGACTGACGCTATGCGTCACCAAGATTTTGCATGAGCTCGGTCACGCCTACACCTGCAAGCGCTTTGGTGCGCGGGTTGCCACCATGGGGGTCGCATTTCTGGTGATGATGCCAGTGCTGTACACCGATACGTCCGGTTCGTGGAAGCTCACCCGCCGCCGACAGCGGATGGCGATTGGTGCAGCGGGTATGATGACCGAACTGGCGTTGGCGGCATGGGCAACGTTGGCATGGAGCTTCTTGCCGGACGGTATGCTGCGCAGCGCCGCATTTATGCTGGCGACCACCACCTGGATCATGACGTTGGCGATTAACCTCAGCCCGCTGATGCGCTTCGACGGTTATTTTCTGCTTTCTGATGGATTACAGGTGCCGAATCTGCAAAACCGAGGCTTTGCTATTGGCCGCTGGAAGATGCGGGAATGGCTGTTTGGCTTAGGTGATGCGCCGCCGGAGCACTTTCCCCGTTGGCTACAACGCACGCTGGTGGGTTATGCCTTTGCGGTGTGGATATACCGTTTCTTTCTGTTTACCGGTATCGCGATTCTGGTTTATCACATGGCGTTCAAGTTATTAGGAATGCTGCTTTTCGCGATTGAAATCGGCTACTTCGTGGTGATGCCCGTGGTGAATGAAGTACGCGAGTGGAGTAAACGCCGTAAGGATTACCGTATGAACCGTAATATGACGACAACGCTGGCGGTGAGCGCCGTAGTTCTGCTCTTGCTGATGATTCCCTGGCAGCGCAGCGTATACGCACCTGCGCTGCTGCGGGCGGAACAGCAAAGCAGCCTGTACATGCCCGTGCCTGCGATGATTCAGCGCATTGAGGTGCAGGTTGGTCAGCCTGTGCACGCCGGGCAAACGCTGTTTACACTGTCGTCTGACGCATTGGCGCATGAACGGCAACAGCTTGAACGCCAGATTGCGACATTGAACTGGCAAAGCACTTTTCAGGTTTTCAACAAGGAAGCCGCAGGCGATCACCAACGCGTGAAGCAGGAGCATGAAGCCGCACTGCAAAAGTTGCAGGTATTGCAGCGACAGTCTGAGCAGTTGACGGTGCGTGCGCCGATAGACGGCGTAGTGGCAGATATGGCGACACCGCTGGATGCGGGCGAATGGCTAGGGCAGGGCGAGTGGCTGGCTGTGGTGACCAAACCAACCGGTGGACTGGTGGAAGCCTTCGTGTCGGAGAAAGATTGGCAGCGGCTCAGTACTGGCGCAAAAGGCACGTTTTATTTACAGGATGTCAGTCGTTCATCGTTGCCGATCACGATTGTGGAAATCGCCAGTACGGCGACCCGCGATCTGAATGCGGCACCGGAACTCGCCTCCGTATATGGCGGTGATATTGCCACGCTGAGCGATGCACAGCGCAAGCTGCACCCTGAACAGGCGGTGTATCGCGTATTGCTCAGCCTGCCTGCCGATTACCGTACTCAGCCGCAGGTACTGCGCGGCACGGTGGTGATGGACGGTGAAGCACAAAGCCTATTGGTTCGTGGCTGGAAAGTGGTATCCGCAGTGCTGATCCGAGAGCTGTCATTCTGATTAGTTTTGATTTCTGCGATGTCGATCCTGACTTTCTTCCCGCTATTGCCAGATTGTTATTTTTTCTGGCAGTGGCGTGAAGGAGGGCGCTTAACGCCTCGATTATGTTGTTCCTGATGTTTCTATCCTATCTATTTAAAATGGCAGAAATTTTTAATTTCAGCGACAAGGTTTGGTGCCATACCGAGATACACGGGGCTACCACGGTGCGAGGTGTCCCTGCGGGAACCTCATCACCGTGTTTCCCCTAATATCTGATATATGCCGTAGCCCGAACCATCGCGATAAACGTTTCTGTCTAAACAATGGAACACAAGAGGGCTGACTGTGAAGCGATCTGTCTTGTTGTTGGTGGGAGCCATGCTGGCACCCTATGGCTATAGTGCACAGGATAATGCCGTGTCGTTATCCGTTTCGGGCTTGAATACCGTGTTGGATAATGGCTTGCTGAAAGTCACATTCGGTGAGGATGGCAGCGCGGTGAGCATGGTGACGGGGGGTAAAAATATCGTCACCAACCTGTCCGGTGCGGCGCGTGACCCGAGCAAAACCCGTAGTGCTTACCTCGACTATTACGTTAAAGGCGTCAAAGATTTTGTCCCCGAGCGCGTAGAGGTGCTGCGCAACGATCGTGAGATGGCGCATGTGGCCTATATTGACGATCGCGGCGGGCTGCTAAAGCTTGAATATCACCTGATTATGCGGCGCGGCGTTAGCGGGCTTTATAGCTATGTGGTGGCCGAAAATAGCGGAAGTCAGAATGTTAACGTCAGTGAACTGCGTAACGTTTATCGCTTCGATCCTGCGCGGTTAGACCACCTCTACAGCGGCGTTCGTCAGGGCAAACCGCTACTCTATAGCCAGCTTGAGGCCTCACCAAAGGTGCAGGATGAAACCTGGCGATTACCAGATGGCAGCATTTATTCTAAATATGATTTTGCTGGCTATATGCGTGCCGCGCCTTTCTGGGGCGTTTTTGGTAACGGCGTGGGCGCGTGGCTGATTCACGGCAATCGGGAGTATTTCTCCGGCGATGCGCTCAAGCAGGATTTGCTGGTGCATCAGGATGCGATCATTCTGAACTACATGACGGGTTCGCATTTTGGCACGCCGGATATGAAAGCCCCGCCAGGCTGGAAGAAATTCTACGGGCCGTGGCTGCTGTATATCAATCAGGGCGATACCGCACAAATGCTGGCGGATGCACAGCGTCAGGCGCTGACGGAAACCGTCAGTTGGCCGTACCAATGGGTGAACGATTCTCGCTATGCGTTCGAACGCACGCAGGTGAGCGGACGCATTGCCAGCCAGCAGCCGGTGACCGTCGTGCTTTCGTCATCGCTGGATGAACCGTTCGATGTGCAGACCCGCGGTTATTCGTATCAGGCAACGACAGACTCACAGGGACATTTTGCTATTCCTCATGTCCGTCCGGGCAATTACCATCTAACCGTGTACGCCAACAGTGGTACTCAGCCAGGGGTATTGGCAGAGCAAACGCTGTCCGTTTCCGGTGATAAGCAAGCGTTGCCGGTGATAACGCTGCCGAACGCTGAACCGGTGGTTTGGGCGATTGGACAGGCAAATCGGCTGGCGAGCGAATTCCGCTTTGGTAACGAGGCGCGCAATACCCGCTGGCAGCATGAGGTTCCGGCAAATCTGACGTTCGATATTGGCCGCAGCGACTATCAGCGCGACTGGTATTACGCACAGACCAAACCGGGAAAATGGGATATCCGTTTTGCTCTGCGGCCGGAGAAGAAAACCTATTTCCTGAATATCGCACTGGCGGCAGCTAGCAACAGCGGCATGAGTGAACCATCCACGCCGCAACTGGCGGTAATGGTAAACGGCACAACGCTGGAGACGCTGACTTACGACAATGACAAAGCCATCTATCGCGGTGCGCTACAGAGTGGTCGCTATCAGGTTGCCCGTATCCCAGTGTCCTCCCGTTTCCTGAAAAATGGCAACAACACCATCACGCTACAATTAAAAGGCGGTAGTGTGATGTATGACGTGGTGACCTTAAGCGAGGAATAAACCCCGTTTAACAAGGTGAAGCGCTGGATTTCAGAGAGCCGTGGGCAGGGATAGCCCACGATAAAAAAATGCAGGAGCAATTTTCAACAACGCGAAGCGTTGGCCCGAAGGGTCGTGGGCAGGGATAGCCCACGATAAAAAAATGCAGGAGCAATTTTCAACAACGCGAAGCGTTGGCCCGAAGGGTCGTGGGCAGGGATAGCCCACGATAAAAAATTACTTCTGCTCGCTGCGAAGCAGTTGAGCCATCTCTTCATCGGACAGTTGGGTCACGCGCTGAACTAATTCCAGTTCCATCTCGTTTTGCAGCAGTTGGCGGGCGATGTTTAGTGCGCTAGATTTCATCCCTTCTTGCATACCTTCCTGCATCCCCTGCTCAAATCCCCTTTGGTGTAATTGCTGTGCAATGGTCATTGTGTCCTCCTTATGCGTTGACAGGGGCTCAGCCACTGAATCAATGAACCTGTCTATGTCAGATGTATTACCCACTTTTGCGACGTACAGTAATAACGCGTGCCGCAGTGGTAAAGACAGGTTCCAGTGTTCAAATAATAGCCCGATGTCGTGTGCCAATTCCAGCATATCCCGTGTTCGAATATGTTTTTGCACGAGTTCCAGCAGTGCGGCACGACGGTGCGTTTTGATCTCTTCATCTGGGATCACGGTCAGGTCTATCAGCGGAAAGGCATGATGGTAAACCTGTGCTGCCAGCGGTGGATCGGTGAAATGATCCAGCCACTGCATACTATACGGATAAGGACTGCGTTTGCCGTGATAGAACAAAAGCGGAATAACCACGGGTAACGACTGATGGCCTTGGGATAAATGCTGCTGCATCGCATCAAGGCAATAGCGTAATAACCGGAAAGCCATGAGCTTGTCGGGGCGGCTTTGATGCTCTATGACGCAATAGATATATCCAGAGCCTGAGCGAGTTTGTAGTGAGTACAGCATGTCTGACAGACGTGAGCGTAATGTGTTTTCGATAAACGATGCTGACTCCAACTGTAATGTACTGAAATCGCATTGCTGCTGAATAGCGGGTGGTAAGTGAGCGGCAAGAAAATCTCTGGCGATATCAATATCGCTCAAGAACTGCTTGAAAATGGCATCGTGAGGCTGCATCGCATCCTTCCCTGTGATGAGTATGCTGACACCATAGTGAATGGTTCAGAGAGGAAAAGTGTGCAGGTTATTATTGGGAATCCGTCCCGCAAAAAATCGCAGGAGCGATTTTCAACAACGCAAAGCGTTGGCCCGAAGGGTCGTGGGCAGGGATAGCCCACGATAAAAAATCGCAGGAGCAATTTTCAACAACGCGAAGCGTTGGGTTTCTGAAAGGAACTGGCCCGCGAAATGCGGGCCAGAGAGGCTGGTATTAGTGGGAACTGCCTTTTGAAGCGCCGACGCCAGTTTGTGAACGGACAAACTGTGCATGGAAGCGAGCGCGTTCCTGCTGTCCGGCTTCGGAGCGATCGGTGATGGAGAAGAACCAGATACCGATAAACGCGACCAGCATGGAGAAGAGCGCTGGATAATCGTAAGGATAAATCGGCGTGGCGTGGCCGAGAATTTTCACCCAGATAGTTGGCCCCAATATCATCAGAATGACGGCTGTTAACAGACCCGCCCAACCGCCAATCATGGCACCGCGTGTCGTCAGCTTCGACCAGTACATGGAAATGATAATGATCGGGAAGTTACAGCTGGCAGCGATAGAGAACGCTAACCCAACCATGAAGGCGATATTCTGGTTCTCAAACAGGATACCGAGCGAAATTGCTACCACACCCAGCACCAGTACGGTGATTTTCGAGACTTTCAGCTCATCACGCTCTGTCGCTTTCCCTTTCTTAATCACGTTGGAATAAAGATCGTGAGAGACGGCAGACGCGCCTGCCAGCGTTAGCCCGGCGACGACGGCCAGAATGGTGGCAAAGGCCACGGCGGAGATAAAGCCGAGGAAGAAGTCGCCGCCGACCGCATCAGCCAGATGCACGGCCGCCATGTTATTCCCGCCAATAAGTGCCCCCGTCGCGTCCTTAAACGCAGGGTTGGCACTAACCAACAGAATGGCACCGAAGCCGATGATGAAGGTCAGGAAGTAGAAATAACCCATGAACCCTGTGGCATAAAACACACTTTTCCGGGCTTCTTTGGCATCGCTGACGGTGAAGAAGCGCATCAAAATGTGCGGAAGACCGGCGGTACCGAACATCAGACCTAACCCGAGAGAGAGCGCGGAAATTGGGTCAGAAACCAGTCCGCCGGGGCTCATGATCGAGGCACCTTTTGGGTGAACCGCCATTGCCTGCTTGAATAGTGCGTCAAAGCTGAATCCGACGGATTTCATGACCATGACGGCCATAAAGGTGGCACCGAATAGCAGTAGGACGGCTTTGATAATCTGTACCCATGTGGTGGCGAGCATGCCGCCAAACATCACGTACATCACCATCAAAATACCAACCAGTACCACGGCTACATGGTAGTTGAGACCGAACAACAGTTCGATAAGTTTCCCCGCACCGACCATCTGTGCGATGAGGTACAGGGCCACGACCACCAGCGAGCCGCAGGCAGAGAGGCTACGGATTGGGCGCTGCTGCAAGCGATAGGAGGCGACGTCAGCAAAGGTATAACGGCCGAGGTTGCGCAGCCGCTCTGCGATCAGAAACAGGATAATTGGCCAACCGACTAAAAAGCCAAGTGAGTAGATCAGGCCGTCGTAGCCGGAGGTATAGACCAGCGCAGAAATCCCGAGGAAGGAGGCAGCGGACATGTAGTCACCCGCAATCGCCAGCCCGTTCTGGAAACCAGTAATGTTGCCGCCAGCCGTATAATAATCGCTACGTGAACGGGTTTTCTTCGACGCCCAGTAGGTGATATACAACGTACCGCCGACGAACAGCAGAAACATCACGATGGCCTGAATATTCAACGGTTGACGCTGTACATCTCCCGTGAGTGCATCCGCCGCCCACGCAAGCACCGGCAGCGTCAATAGCCCGAACAGCATCATAAAGCGTATTTTCATTGCTTTACCTCATCCAGTAACTGTTTGGTCAGACGATCAAATTCACCGTTAGCGCGATACACATAGACGCCTGTCAGAATGAAGGAAATCGCAATCAATCCCACACCAATCGGAATGCCGCGGGTAATGCTGGAATCAGGGCTGATCGGTGTTCCTAACCAGCCGGGCGCAAAGGCAATGAGCAGAATAAAGCCGACATAAAGCACCAGCATGATCAGCGAGAGAAAAGCAGCGAAACGCTGCCGCTTATTAACCAGTTCTCTGAATAAGGGGTTACTTTCAATCCGTTGATAAATGGCATCATTCATCGTAAGTCTCCAGTAATCTGTAGGGTTGGGTCTTACCGCGAGTCACCGCCTGATTTAGCACCAGCCACATCCCCGCAAGCCACGTCATGGCTTACGGGAATGGAGAGAGCGGTGGGTCAGGTAGTTATTGAGAGGCGGTACTCATGGCCTGCTTTTCTTCGAGCAGTTTTTCGACGACGCCAGGATCGGCCAGCGTTGAGGTATCCCCCAGATTGCTGGTGTCACCGGCGGCGATCTTACGCAAAATACGGCGCATGATTTTGCCGGATCGCGTTTTGGGTAAGGAGTCTGTCCAATGTAGAATGTCCGGCGTGGCAATGGGACCGATTTCCTTACGCACCCAGTTACGCACTTCCGTATACAGCTCGCTGGACGGCTCTTCGCCGTGGTTCAGTGTGATATAGGCGTAAATGGCCTGACCTTTCATATGGTGCGGGATACCTACCACGGCAGCTTCTGCAATCTTGGGGTGGGCAACGAGCGCAGATTCGATTTCCGCCGTCCCCAGACGGTGCCCGGAAACGTTCAGCACGTCGTCAACGCGACCCGTGATCCAGTAATAACCATCCTCGTCACGGCGTGCGCCGTCTCCGCTGAAGTACATGCCTTTAAAGGTGGAAAAGTAGGTTTGCTCAAAGCGGTCGTGATCGCCAAATAGGGTTCGTGCCTGACCCGGCCAGGAATCCACAATAACCAGATTGCCTTCAGCGGTGCCTGCCTGCGGGTTGCCGAGGTTGTCGACGAGCGCAGGTTGGACACCGAAGAACGGACGTGTCGCGGAGCCCGCTTTTGCCTCGATCGCGCCGGGGAGCGGGGTGATCATGAAGCCGCCCGTTTCCGTCTGCCACCAGGTATCGACGATAGGGCATTTTCCATTGCCAATTTTGTTGAAATACCACTCCCAGGCTTCCGGGTTGATGGGCTCACCGACAGAACCCATGATCCTGAGCGATTCACGCGATGTACCCTCGATCGCTTTATCACCTTCGGCCATGAGTGCACGGATTGCGGTCGGCGCGGTGTAGAGGATGTTGACCTGATGTTTATCGACCACTTGTGCCATACGGCTGGCATCTGGCCAGGTTGGCACGCCTTCAAACATCAGCGTAATCGCACCGCATGCCAGCGGGCCATAAAGCAGGTAGCTATGCCCCGTGACCCAACCGACGTCCGCCGTACACCAGTAGATGTCGCCAGGATGGTAGTCGAAGACATACTTGAAGGTCAGCGCGGCATAAACCAGATAGCCGCCAGTGGTGTGCAGTACGCCTTTGGGTTTACCGGTCGACCCTGATGTATAAAGGATAAAGAGGGGATCTTCCGCATTCATCTCTTCTGGTGGGCAATGGTCGTCTGCTTTTTCAACCAGGTCGTGCCACCACAGATCGCGCCCATCTTTCCATTCGCCGCCCTTTCCCGTACGACGGAAAACGATAACGCTGGAAATAGTGGTGACGTTCGGATTCTTCAACGCCTCATCAATATTCTTCTTCAGCGGAATCACCCGTCCGGCACGTACGCCTTCATCAGCGGTAATGACCAGTTTGGCGTTGGAATCGATGATACGCCCGGAAATCGCTTCGGGAGAGAAGCCCCCGAAGATCACCGAGTGAATCGCGCCGATTCTTGCACAGGCCAACATGGCTACTGCTGCTTCCGGCACCATCGGCATATAAATGGCAACGACATCGCCTTTCTTGACGCCTTGTGACTTCAGTACATTGGCGAAGCGGCACACAGATTGGTGCAGCTCTCGATAGGTGACTTTCTTACTTTCTGCTGCGTCATCGCCTTCCCAGATAATGGCGGTTTGATCGCCACGTTCTGCCAGATGACGGTCTAGGCAGTTTGCTGCCACATTAAGCGTCCCGTCTTCAAACCAGCGGATACGGATGTGGCCAGGGTCGAATGAGGTGTTCTTAATCGTTTCATAGGGTTTGATCCAATCGACGATCTTTCCCTGTTCACCCCAAAAGGTGGCGGGATCGTCAACGGACAGCCGATACATATTTTCGTATTGCTGGGCATTTATCAGTGCATTTTCCGCAATTGTAGCGGGAATGGCGTGTTTATTATGTTGTGTCATAGCGCTTCTCCTTAAACATGTTAATGCTATGTCAAATAATGGTTAATTGTAGTTAACCCGTTATCTTTGTTTCTTTTTTGCGCGATTGATCACGCAATGCAGGAAAAGCAATGAAGCGTTACTTAAAAGATAGTCTTTTGGTTCAGGAAACAGGCTGCTTTTTTTGGGTAGCCAAAACGCGATAAGTGATGTATGTCACAATATGAAAGTCAGTAGAATTATCTATGCTGTTATAATGTCATTAACGATCAATTCATTGTTTTCAATAGATTATGTCTATCGTTATCAAGTTTTTGATCGCCCTTTACGATCAAAGGGTATAAAGATCCCGCTTATTCAGCCGATAGTAAAAATCCTGTTCAGAGTATATTTCTACGTGAGCCAGCTATTTAGCGCACTCAAGTGTGTTTCATATGTTGATATTTTGTTCTATTTGTTAATTATATGTGGACTATTAATGAAATAGATTTATCTGATTATCAACGGGCAGATAAGTATGAATAATCTACACTCTAGGTGGTTGCATAGCACAGATGCTGGCTTTCTTAAAAAGAGTAAAGATGCCGCTCAGCAAGTTGCTGACAACAAAGAAAAGTGAAATGTTATTTTTGTGTCTTATTCAGAAATATCCGGTTTCCAAAAATAAATAACATAGATATACCCAACATCACTGACGTCGAGTAAGGCGGCAGATGTTTGAGCCTTGGTAGCCTAAGAACATGTAAAGGGTTCTGGTTAGTGATTTCACCTTCTTCATCAGGTGATTTCCTGGGGTAGGGAAGAACACTATTAATCCGGAAACCTTTTGTATTCCGGTAGGTTGATTGCTTATCAATGGTGCACTGTGAGGGCATGGTGCGCTGTGAGATATCTTTTTACATAGCATGATGCAGAGGAAACAATGAGTCTGATATTTGGCCGGAATGAGATTTTAGGCATGCTTTCTCAACCAGTTCAGAATGATCGGCGTGCTGTGGCAGTGATTGACGAGAAATGTAAAGTCGTCTGCGCAAATTCTGCCTTCAACGCCCATTTTGGATTACGTGCTGAAATGAATACGCCCGTCTCAATTGATGATGTGCTACCTATCAATGTGAAGTTTGCCTATCACGACTTTATGACGAATGCGAACGTGTTGAGTACACGCGTGGTGTCGGATCTGTTGTCTGATGGCTTTACGAAAAAGCAGCTCAGTACGCTGTCTTTTTCTAAGCTGAACGTTGAAAACCGGGTACTTTCTTTGCTAATCCTGAACCAAGAGACGGTTGAGCCTTCAACAAATTTGGCTTCATAAGTTTGAAGAATCGTAGACTATCTGACCGGAAGCGTAGACTCGCGCATTTTCCAGTGAAAGATAATGGCAAAAGAAAAATTATTGTTATTAACAACGCCATTATTGCTAGCATAGGTGCGTTTTATCAATAGCAAACGATTGCCTTAGATTGTTTACCACATTCGTTTACGGACAGTAGAACGATAAAGCAGTACCCATTTTCCTCTAATGGAGAATAAACACCGACTTCATTAGCCACAGGGATGTGAAAAACAAGTTAAAATAAAGAGTTAACTATTTTATTGTATATAATATGCCTCTTTAAAATAAGCAGCGAAACGTTTCGATTTTATCCTATCCTATTCTTCTCTTCTCTATTCCCTTTCGCTTGTGTTTGCTCACGAATTATTCCTTTAAGCATCACTGTTTATTAAATACGAGTAATAAGCTCTGAAAAATTTCTTTATTTTTAGCCTGTTGAATCCGAATTCGCGGTAAGTGAAATAAGTAGACCCTCGTCTAATTATTGATGTCATTAAGCCAATATGGCCTTTCCGACCATGCAGTACATGTTGATAAGAATGATGCTATTTTTTTACTGGTTCTGGCATGGTTTACCAATATTGACAACAGGTTTCCCGTAATGGTTGTGTTTTATTCACAATGCATCATTTCAATTATTTTTCGATTTTTAGTTCCCCTTTTTACACCCTCAACTGGCATAGCTTCTGAAAACAAGCGTTTCTTATGCGATAGGGGATAAATAATGGTCAAATTTCGTACCCACCTGTTGGCGCGTACTTTACGTGCCGGGGTACTTGGGGCATCGTTTGCCTCAGTGCTGCCAGTGGCAGTGGTCTATGCTGCATCTGTCCAACCATACGCGGTGTCATCAGGTCCGCTTAATCAGGTACTCAATCAATTTGCACAACAGGCTGGTGTATTACTTTCTTACGACCCTGCATTAGTAGCAGGTAAACGTGGTGCGGGATTGCAGGGAAACTACAGCGTTGAGCAAGGTTTCCAGCAGATTCTTGGCAGCAGTGGCTTAAATGCACAGTTCAGTGCCGATGGCAGCGCGACGCTAGTACAGCGTATGGCGAGTGAACCAGTGCCAGTTTCAGCGCCTGTTACTGCTAAAAACGATCGGATCGTTGTCACTGCACCACCGAATACCGCGATGAAGCTGGATGTACCTATTTCAGAGACGCCGCGTGCGGTTGCGGTTGTGACAGGTAAACAGATCGAAGAGCGCGGAGCACAAAAAATCGATCAGGCGCTACGTTACAGCAGCGGGATTCTGGCTACGCCATATGGGCCGGATAATAAAGCCGAATGGGTGACCATTCGTGGATTTAGCGATCAATCCCGGTTCCAAAATGGCCTGGCTACGCTGAATGAAGATGGGTTCTATGGTCAGCAGATTGAGCCATTTGGCGTCGAGCGTATCGAAGTGCTGAAAGGCCCCGCCTCTGTTCTGTACGGGCAAAACCCACCGGGTGGCCTGGTTAACGTCATTACTAAACGACCAACGCGTTTGCCGCAGGGAAAAGTGGAGCTGGAATATGGCTCTAACGACTATCGCCATCTGGCCGTCGACAGTGCAGGTCCGTTGAATGATGATGGTTCGGTGCTGTACCGTGTTGTCGCGCTGGCACGTGATACCTCGGGAGAGATGGATTTCTCGAAGAGCAAACGTTTCTATTTAGCGCCAAGCGTTACGTTCCTTGGAGAAAATACGGAACTGACGGTGTTAGCCAGCTACATGGATACGAAGTCCGACACGACCAACGGTTTTAAGCTGCCGTACGGTACATTACATGGCACGCCGTTTGGCAAAGTTGGCTATAAAACGTCGCTGGGCGAGCCGGGTATGAACCGCCACGATACCCGACAGTTCAACTTAGGCTATGAGTTTACGCATCATCTGAACGACACCTGGACGTTCCACCAGAACCTGAACTATGCCTATCTGAATTTGGATCTGCGTAATGCTTATGCAATAAGTATGGTAGATGAACGCCGTGCCGACCGTGGGCTGACCTACCGCGACGGCTTTGCGCAAAACTGGGCTACCGATAACCGTCTCGTTGGCGAATGGCAGTGGGAAAATATTGAAAACACGCTGCTACTCGGGTTCGACTATCGTCGAGCCAATACACAAAGTCACGATGCTGATTTATCACCTTATAATTCAGCACAGTATCGGTTCATTAACGACCCGATTGATATTTTCAATCCAGTCTATGGCAACTATATGCTGCGTGACGATCAACTCTCTTACCATCGCTCCGGCCGCCATCAGAATGGTTACTATATCCAGAATCAGATCAAATATGATGAACGGTTGATCTTCTTGCTGGGAGGGCGTTACGACCAGTCAAAATCACGCACGCAAAATGAAATTATGGGGATTGATTCCCGGACGGATGATTCCAAATTTACGAAGTCTGCGGGAGTGATGTATCTGTTTGATAATGGAGTTTCTCCTTATATCAGCTATGCGGAATCTTTCCTGCCTATCGCCGATTACGATGCATCAGGACGGCAATATAAACCGACGATGGGCAAGCAAACTGAGGTGGGCGTTAAGTACACTCCGAGTGGGTTTAACGGCTATGCTTCAGCTGCCGTTTTCAATCTGAATCAGGTCAATATCCTGACGACAGATATCAATAACCCTATTCGCCGGGTGCAAGCGGGTGAAGCACGCTCTCGTGGTGTTGAGTTAGAACTGAGTGGCGAGGTGTATTCCGGTCTTTCAGTGACAGCCAACTACACGTACAACAAAGTTGAGACAACGCAGTCTGGCACCGTGGAAGAAGTGGGAAAACGTCTGGCAGGTTTGCCGTTACATAGCGCTTCTGCATGGGCAATCTACGCTTTCTCTGGCCCACTTGAAGGGCTGACGGTAGGGAGCGGCGTACGTTACGTTGGGAGTTCATTCGGTGATAAAATTGAAAGTCGGAACTTGAAAGTTCCAGCTTATACGTTATGGGATGCGATGATCGCCTATGATTTCAGTAAAGACTGGCGATTGCAGGTTAATGCCACCAACCTGACAAACCGTGAGTATGTCAGTGCGTGCGATTTCTGGTGCTACTACGGCGAAGGCCGTAACGTTAGCGCGAATGTCAGCTATCGCTGGTAATCTTCCGCTTCGAATAGGACTGAAAGAAGCCTTCGGGCTTCTTTCTTTTTTGCATTATAGGCCATGCAACCCCTCCGTTTTACTGTAATCGGTACGATCGGCGTGAATAGTCGTTGACTTTGCTTTTAATGATAATGAAAATCATTTCATTGCTGCCACGTTGAGCGAATACCGTGAAGAGTCCCACTGCTGTCTGCCCTAATCAGCCTGAAACTTTAAGCGTTCAGCAAATTTATCATGACCACCATGCTTGGTTGCAGGCATGGTTGCGTCGGCGTTTGGGGTGTTCACAGCAGGCTGCGGATTTGGCACAGGATACGTTTCTACGTTTGATCTACCAGCATCAGACCGATCGCATCCGCGAACCGCGCGCCTGGCTGACGACCGTGGCTCATGGGCTGATGGTGAATCACTGGCGACGTAAAGATATCGAGCATGCCTATCTTCAGGTGCTGGCAGAGCAGGAATTTACCTTTTCGCCCTCATTGGAACAGCAGGCTATGGTGGTTGATGCGTTGCTGGCTATAGAACAGATGCTATCGACGTTACCGGGTAAAGTACGTCAGGCATTTTTGCTGGTGCATCTTGACGGTTTGACCTATCGGCAGGTGGCTGAACAATTAGCCGTTTCCGAGCGGATGGTGAAAAAATATATGGCACAGGCAATGCTGAATTGTCTATTGTGTCAGGACTTATGATTTCTTCTATCACTTCCTCTATCCCGAAAGACGTTCTTTATGCTGCCGCAGAGTGGTATGCCACGCTGTATGACGAAGATTGTTCTGAACACGATCGTCAGACATGGCAGCGTTGGCTACATCAAGATGACTCCCATCGTCTTGCCTGGCAGCAGGTTGAACAGATTCATGCCCGTTTCCATGCGGTAGACAGTCGATTAGCCTCCTCGGTGCTGAGTAAGCGCGGCGAAGAACGTCGGCGTATGCTCAAGTTGTTGGTGATTGCTAGTCTCACCGGTGGCGTAGGCTTTAGTCTGCCGTGGGAAAGCTATGCTGCGGATTACCGTACCGGTACGGGAGAAACCCGTGAACTTAGCATCGAAAAGGGCATGACCCTCTGGCTCAATACGGATTCGTCATTGAATCAACAGGGTAACCCTGCGTTGTCTCAGCCGCTGACGTTTCAATTGATCAAAGGTGAGCTGATGCTGGATAACCAAACGGCCCATGCAGTCAGGTTGACCACGCCACATGGCGATCTCGCTGCTGCGGCGCACGCCTGCCAATTGGCACTACGCTATACGTCCGCCCACAGCGTTCTCTCTGTTTTTCGCGGTGAGGTTTTGCTACAAACGGCAGTGCCTGCCGCGCAGCGCGTAGTCGCTGGGCAGCAGGTTATTTTTACCCGTGACAGGTGCAGCGAACCTGCACCCGTTGAGAGTTTCCGCCAGAGCTGGCGCAAAGGGCAACTGGTGGCGGACAGCATGCCGCTAGGGCAGTTCATCAATGAAATTTCCCGTTATCACAATGGGTATTTTCATGTTGATTCTGCTGTTGTGAATCTACGAATTTCGGGCGTTTTTCCACTACAAGAGACCGAGCGCTTGCTTGATGCACTGACACGGACGTTACCCGTGAAGGTGACAAGGCGTTTTTCCTGGTGGATTGATATCCGCCCGAGCTAAAACACTGCTGGTATTTCGCTGATAAAACACCAAAAATACGCCTCGTTTGTTATCTGGTTGGTTATCACTCGCAGAGTAGACACAAATCTAGCGCATATATATCAATCTGTTGATGCTGAAAAAGGCGTAGCATACTCCACAAAGGGTATTCTCGGTGTTGCCTCTTCATACAGGATGTCATCATGCAGTTACTGAACCTGAAACAAGCTCGCCTGCTGAGCTTTTTCTTTATCATGGGTGGCCTGTTTATATTGCTGCCTTTACGCTTGCTGGCCTGTTTCATTGCTGGCTTTTTGGTGTATGAAATTGTCAATTTGCTGACCCCCTATTTTCAACGGGTCATCAGCGGCAAACGCGCCCGTTGGATTGTAGTCGCAGTAATCAGCACGCTGGTAGTCAGCCTGCTGAGCTTATTGTTTGGCAGTCTGGTCGGGTTGTTGATGCAGGAAATGAAGGATACCGCGGCGTTCAACGTGCGTATTGGCTATATCCTTAATGATATCCAGCAGCAGATTGTTCACTACTTACCGGGATATTTGCCGGTCAGTATTGAAGAGCTTCAGCATGAGTTGCTGCAATGGGTTCAGGCACACATTGTGATGTTGCAGAACATGGGGAAAAGCTTCCTGCATGGGTTTGTGACGATGCTCATCGGTATGGTGCTTGGCGCGATTGTCTCGCTTTATAACGTCGATCAGGATACGGAAAAGCCACTGCTAAAAGCGGAGTTGCTGCGCCGTGTTTCACTGCTGTCGGCATCGTTTCGCAACATCGTTTTCGCTCAGGTAAAAATTTCTGCGGTTAACACGGTATTGTCCGCCATTTTTATTCTTGGCGCTCTGCCGCTGTGTGGTATTCATCTGCCGTTTGCCAAAACGCTGGTGGTGCTCACCTTTGTTTTTGGCCTGCTACCGGTTATCGGTAACCTGATCTCTAATTCGATCGTTTTTCTTTCTGGTTTATCCCTTTCGTTGCCGATCGCGTTGGTTGCGCTGGTGTATTTAATGCTGATTCACAAGCTTGAGTATTTCCTGAATGCACAAATAGTCGGGACGAGGATCAAGGCACACGCGTGGGAAATCCTACTGGCGATGCTTGTGTTTGAAGCGGCATTTGGTCTGTCCGGTGTGATTGCCGCGCCGATATACTACGCCTACCTGAAAAGTGAGTTGAAAGAAGCGTCACTGATTTAATCCTGCACTCTGGCTGGTGATTGACGCGATCGCCTGCCATATCTTGCTTGCTCTGCGAGTCAAAAAGCCAAAATAAATCAGCCCAATACGAGATTGGGCTGATGGTTTTCAATAAACGTCTGTATAAATGATTGGCTTCGATTAATGTTGCGCCGTTGCAACCTGAGGTTTCGTCTCTTCTGACTGAACACCTAACGGGTTGTTGCCCCAGCACTTCTCATATTCCCAACCTGTCAGCTCTTCTGCGACTGCACGAGCATGAGCGGGTACATCGGCAATGGCGCCACCCGCTTTGATACGTGCAATTTCTTCCAGCAGAATGGCGTGGTTCTTACGATCCAGTTTCATCTGCGTCGTGTAGTAAATCGCAACCAGCGCAAGAGCGATAACGCCCAGTGAGAACACGCCAACAATCGCCTGTACGGCAGATTCCGGCTGTACTGACTGCCCGGAGACAAACCCAAATTGGCTCAGCGTCCAACCCATCGCGAAGACAATGACGGAACGCACCATTTTGCCAGCAAACGTCATTGCACCTGCGTAAATGCCTTCACGGCGACGTCCAGTCAGGACTTCATCCACATCGGCCAGGAAGGTATAAACCGTCCAGGGAATGTAGTAGATACCACCAGTGCTCAGACCAAATACAGCGGTAATCGCAAACAGAACGAAGATGGTCATGTCTTCTGACCAGTTTGTGAAATAGAGCGCGGCATAGGCCAATACGCTGACAATCACTACCATCAGTGCCAGACGGAACGGTCGTGCGAAGCCCATTTTCACGCAAATACCGATGAAGGCTGCGGTAGAAATAAGCTGCATGACGGAGCTGAAACTGTTGAGGTGTGACACCAGCGCCGTGTTTTGTTTCAGACCAAAGACGATGAAGTAGGTAAACGCAGAAGCGAAAAGCCATTCCGCGCCGAAGCCAAACAGGTACATCCCCAGATGCTTGCGGAAAATACGCAGGCGGAAGGTAGAGACCATATCCACGCTCAGCTTTTTCATGGCTTGCCACAGGCTGGACGTGCTTTCACGTACGATTTCGTTTACCGGACGCTCCCAGGATGTCATATACAGCGCGATCATTGCCGCACACATGATGGCACCATAGACCAGTCCGGTGTAGAAGAATGGCGTTGCAGAATCTTTACCGTAGATGGCAATAAACTGCCCTGGAATGAACGCTGCCAGGAAGTTGGCGATTTTACCGAAAATGGCTTTAGAACCTGTCAGCTTAGAGCGCAGTTTAAAGTCGGAAGTCATTTCGGTAGCCAGCGTTTCATACGGCACCATGATCGAGGTATAAATCAGCTCGAACAGCACGTATGTCGCCAGATAGTACCAGAAGCCAAAGCCCTCAACCCACAGCATGGGGTAAACCAGTACCAGCGGTGCACCTAGCAAAATAAAGAAGCGTCGGCGGCCAAACAGGCGACCAATACGGGTGTTGTAGAAGTTATCGCTGATGTATCCCATGATAGGGTTACTGATAGCATCAATGATGCTGGCGACAGAAAAAATAGCAGCAGCCTGAACCAATGTTAACCCACAAAATGTGGTGTAAAAGTACATCAGCCATGCGCCGCTGATAGCGAGCGCGCCACTGCCAAGCAGGTTTGCGCTGCCGTAGCAGAAGGTGTGTTTAAAAGAGATTGGTTTATTCATGATCAGCCTAATTACAAATATGAAACAATATTTCAGTTCGATTGAACTATCATTTCTTTATAATTTGCTCTATTGAAAAGAAAGTAAACTGACGATCACGCTTTTGAGTGCTTTTAATGGCGATCTGTCAGGTTGATCATGAAATTAGATATTTTAATTTGCTTTTTATTGTTTTTTGATTTTCTGTTTATGTTCTTAATTTACAAAATGTGTAGATTTATTACAGTGAAGTGATCGGCATGCAAGCGGGGTGACGAGGCAATAGTGAGCGCTGCCCCACAAATCGATAGCGTGGTGTGCAATAACGCATTGACCTCATAGAGGAAATGTCGTCATCATCCCGAGCAGTGTGCTTTATCGTATTCCCTCATCAGGAGCCGTAACGTGAGTCATTTGCTGGTCTATGCCATTATTTATGTGATTTTTATTGCTGTGGTTGGGTTGTTTGCTTTTCAGGCTTGGTTACCGGCGTCCGCGCCGCGTGGGTTGAGAGATCGCGCAGGTATTGTGGTCGGGGTATTACGCTGCGTCACGTTGTTTCTTGTGGTTTCTGCGTTGCAAATACTGTTCCCCAATTCGCTGCTGGATAAGCTTGTCTGGTTGGTTGCCGCAGCGATGTTGGTGATTGCGGTGATCGGTGGGGGAATGAGCTGGTCAGCGCTGCCGTGGCTGGATGAAACAAAAGGTAAAAGCCGCACTCTGGCGTTGGGTGTCCAGAGTGCGTTGTACCTTGGCCTGCTTGGGTTTATTGTTATTTAATGTCTTGTACCAGTGCAGCCACGGTGTTTTTGGCACCGTGATCGCGCAGCTTCAAATAAGCCTGTGCGATGGCGTTAAATACATCGTGGTTTGCTGGCAGATCCTCGCCGAAAATAGAGCGAATATTGAGAAACGCACTGACCCGCTCGGCACTATCTGAGGTTTCCGCAACGATGTGTCCGAGCTTGTCAGCTAGCGGATCGCGAATTTCGATTGGGTTACCTGCATCATCTTTTCCGCTGACATAGCGCATCCAGCCTGCGATCCCCAGGGCTAGAGCGCGATAGTCTCCGCCATTGCGCACATGCCAACGCAAGGATTCCAACATACGTTGAGGCAGCTTCTGTGAACCGTCCATCGCGATCTGCCAGGTTCGATGCTTGAGTGCCGGATTGGAAAAGCGGGTAAGTAGTTGAACGGCGTAGTCTTTCAGATCAATATCTACTACGCTGAGCGTCGGTGCCTGCTCTAGCAACATCAGGTGGGACACGGCCCGGCGATAGTTCTCATCATTCATACAATCGCTGACGTGATCATACCCGGCGAGATAGCCAAGATAGGCTAAAAATGAGTGGCTGCCGTTCAACATGCGCAGCTTCATTTCCTCAAACGGCAGAACATCATGCACCAGCTGTACGCCTGCCTTTTCCCACTCTGGACGTCCGGCAGTGAAGCGATCTTCAATCACCCATTGAATAAAGGGCTCACAGGCTATCGCGCAGGGATCGGCGACGCCAAGGTGATCGGCAATTTCCTGCAACGCTTCAGGCGTCGCAGCAGGGACAATGCGATCCACCATTGTGTTGGGGAAGGAAACATTAGCGTTGATCCAATCGATCAGGTTCTGATCGTTGATCCCCGCGGATTCCAGCACGGCGGCTTTGGCCGTTTTGCCATTCTCTGGCACGTTATCACAGGAGAGTACGGTGAACGGTGCAATCCCACGTTCGTGGCGCAAGCGCAACGCTTCCGCCAGTAACCCCGGTACGGAGGCGGGATGGCGTGGATCGGCAAGATCCTGCTGAATCAGTTTATTGGTACGATCCAGCTTGCCGCTCGCACCGTCCATGCAATAGCCTTTTTCGGTAATCGTCAGGGAAACGATGGCCGTTTCTGGCGCCGCGAGTTTCTCAATAATGGCGTCAATGCCTTCTATTTTGGCATGTAACGATTCGCATACGGCACCGACGACAATGGGTTGATTGCCCGTTGCGGCTTTTTCCAGCACGGTAAACAGATGATCCTGCTGACGAAGTGCGTTGATCATGGTGTCGTCGCTGAATAGCACAACTTCACAAATCCCCCAGTCACCTCCCACCCTATTCAGTACGCGATCGGTGAGCAGCGCCTGATGAGCGCGATGAAAAGCGCCAAAACCGATATGGACGATACGCGGCTTCAGCGCCTGGCGATCGTAGTGGGGGAACTGAACGGTACTGGGTAGTTCGCAGGTGGCGATATTTTTTATTTTATCAGTCATTTATTGCGCTTTTGGGTGGGGAGATCCATGACGTTAAAAGTAGCTGTGATTTGCAGGCGGTGCAATACGCTACGCACAGATAGGTTACGGCGCGCACGTTTTTTTCTCTGCGCAAATTTGAGTACTTTTTCAGATTCTGTTCAGTGGCAGTGCGCGGTTTTGTGAGGGGGCTCCAGCGTAATAATGTAACGCTGAAATTTAGTCTTGTTTTTACTAACTTATCTCCATTTCTTCTACATCATCAAGTGCTTTTCCCGATTGTAGTCTGCTATTTTGTCTCAATATTTTCCTCACTCCAACGATCAACAACAAGGTCTGTAAGATGAAACTTGAATCCCTCGCGCTCCATCATGGTTATGAGTCTGAAGCGACAACGAAGTCTGCTGCTGTGCCGATTTATCAAACGACCTCTTACACCTTTGACGACACGCAGCACGGTGCCGATCTGTTTGATCTGAAGGTGGCAGGCAATATCTATAGCCGCATCATGAACCCGACGAATGCCGTGCTGGAACAGCGCTTGGCGGCGATCGAAGGGGGAATTGGTGCGCTGGTGCTTTCATCCGGCATGGCGGCAATTACCTATTCGCTTCAGGCTCTCACGCAGGTTGGTGACAATATCGTCAGCACCAGCCAGCTGTATGGCGGCACCTATAACCTGTTTGCTCACACATTGCCGCGTCAGGGGGTTGAAGTACGGATGGCCTCTTTCGATGACTTTACAACGTTAGAATCGCTGATTGATGAGCGCACTCGCGCTGTTTTTTGCGAATCTATCGGGAATCCTGCGGGAAATATTGTAGACATTGCCAAAATTGCGGAGATTGCGCACCGCCACGGCGTCCCGGTGATTGTCGATAACACAGTGGCGACTCCTGTGCTGTGCCGGCCTTTTGAGCACGGCGCAGATATCGTTGTCCACTCGCTGACCAAATATATTGGCGGTCATGGCACCACGATCGGCGGTGCGATTATCGATTCTGGCAAGTTTGACTGGGTCGCGAATAAAGCGCGTTTCCCGTTATTAAATGAGCCCGATCCTTCTTACCACGGAGTGGTGTACACCGATGCTTTCGGTCCGGCAGCCTATATTGGGCGTTGCCGCGTGGTGCCTTTGCGCAACACGGGGGCGGCGCTTTCTCCTCACAGCACGTTTCTGTTGTTGCAGGGATTGGAAACCCTCAGCCTGCGCATAGAACGCCATTGCAGCAATGCGGAGGCGCTGGCTGGCTATCTGAATCAGCATCCGCTGGTGACGTGGGTGAACTATGGCGCGTTGCCGGATAGCCCATACAAAGCGAACTGCGACAAAATTACCTCAGGTAAGGCATCTGGGATTATCAGCTTTGGTATTAAAGGCGGGAAAGCGTCGGGTGGTCATTTTATTGATGCACTGAAGATGATCTTACGACTGGTTAATATTGGTGATGCCAAATCGCTTGCGTGTCATCCTGCAAGTACGACACATCGGCAACTGAATGCGGAAGAGCTGGCGAAAGCGGGAGTGAGTGAAGATTTGGTTAGAATTTCAGTGGGTATCGAGCACATTGACGACATCATCGCTGATGTGGCGCAGGCGCTGGAGGCCTCGCAGAAAAATTAAACCGTCTGGCGTTTGAGAAACGCGTTGGAAACCTGAGTCGGTTTCCAACGCGTTATGACGATTACGAACGGCTGGCGTTGGCCTCTGCCGTCGTCGCTTGTGACTCAACTGGCGCGGTATTTTGATCCGCATTAAGGCTATCTTGCGGCTGTGCTTCTGGAGCGATTGGCGCAGCAACAGATTCAACCGGAATGGCAGGCGTGGCTTGTTCGATCAGACCATTGATTTTGGTCGGCATACCAGAACGTCTCTGAATTGCCTGATCCACTTCACTGGTGTTCACGCTGGCATCAGCCAGAACTTTGCTCACTTTTGGCGTCATGCTGATCGGTGCTGGAGAATCAGAATGGAATTCTTCTACCGTACGGGACAGCGGATTGTGAACTTCGACATAACGTGAACCATCTGGCTCAACGGTGGCTTTCACTGGTTCATTGATGAACTGAACACGTGTACCGACCGGAACAGTGTTGAATAGATATTTAATATCATCAGCACGCAGACGCACACAGCCGTGGCTTACGCGTAAGCCAATACCGAAATTGGCGTTGGTGCCGTGGATGGCGTACAGGTTACCGATGTAAAGTGCATACAGCCCCATTGGGTTATCTGGGCCTGCTGGGAATACTTTTTGCAGCGTTTCACCGCGTGCCGCATATTCTGCGTGCATCTTGGCGGTTGGCGTCCAGGTTGGACCTGCTTTCTTGCGCTGAACGGAGGTTGTCCAGTTAATCGGCGTATCTTTACCCAATTCGCCAATACCGATAGGCAGTACGACCACGGTCTTGGAGCCTTTCGGGTAGTAATACAGACGCATTTCTGCGCTGTTGATGACAATGCCTTCACGCGGTGCATCTGGCAGAATTAACTGATGAGGGATCACCATTTTACTGCCGGGAACGGGCAGGTAGACGTCCGCATCTGGGTTGGCTTCCATCATGTTGCTTAGTCCCATTTGGAACTGTGCGGCAAAATGCTCCAACGGCTGCGTGCTATCTTCCGGTATGGTGATTTCGATATTCTCGCCTACCAGTCGGCTATTAGCCGCGGGCAGGGGATAAACAACGGCAAAAGCGGCCTGGCTGAATGCGGCGGCTGCAAAAACTAAAGTAAAGATCGCGCGAATACTCATTTTCATTTCTTTATTTGAGTGATAAATGCGCCTCCGAATAGGGAGGCCGGGCTGCTTGGGTCGATAAAGACCGGATGCGCATTATATGTGCAGAATGGTCTTCTAGGGAAACAACATGTGCAACTAATCACACTTTTTGATGCGCCAATGAGATAGCTGGCTTATCCAGTCTATCGCTGACTCAGTTTTCCCCTTCCAGCATGGGTTTTTGAAAGCGTCGATTAGCGAGTACCGGAAGAACCTGACGGGCGTGCGCCAGCCGTTCTGACTGAATATCGGCATAGACCAGCGCGGGTGTTTCCGGTGCCTGAACTACGACAACGCCTAAAGGATCGACGACCATACTGTTGCCGATATTTTTGACGCCGCATTCGCCAACGGCGACGAGATAGGTCGTGTTTTCCAGTGCTCTTGTACGTACCAGTAGCTCCCAATGCGCTTCTTTTAGTGGCCCTTTAATCCAGGCAGAAGGGAGAACAAGTACATCTGCGCCGTCCAGTACCAGGCGACGTGCAAGCTCAGGGAAGCGAATGTCATAGCAGGTCATCAGCCCGACGTTTAACCCAGCGATGGTTAATAACGGCGGGATGGCTTCGCCTGCCAGAACGTTTTCCGACTCTTGTACGGAAAATGCATCGTACAGATGCAGCTTTCGGTATTGGGCAATAATCTCACCGTTACGCAGCGCCAGCAGCGTGTTCCAGACTTTTCCTTCGCCATTTGGGAGATGCACGCACAGCATGGTTGTCATGTCGCTGCCTTTGCTGGCCTCCAGCAGATGCGACACAAACGGGCCATCGAGCGGTTGAGCGGCGGTGAGCACCATATTCGGGTTGGTGATATCGCGAGCCAGCACACCTTCAGGCAGCACCAGCAGATCGGCACCGTTTTGCTGTGCTGCTGACATAAACTCAGCAATGGTCGTGGCGTTTTTTTGCCACTCGCGGTCAACGGCGAATTGTCCCAGCGCGACTTTCATTCTTGCTCCTTCGTTGCCTGATTAATCACGCTTGGCTGGCATCATGCGCAGCAGCGTGTTGTCTTTCATAATATAGTGGTGGAACAGGGCGGCTGCGGTATGCAGTGCAATGAGCCAGTATCCTAGCGGCGCCAGCGTTTCATGCCAGCCAATCAGCGTTTCGGCCAGTTCGAAATTCGGCGTGCTTGATGTTGGCATACCGATACCAAAAAGCATCCAGTCCCGGCCGTTGTAGTAACGCGAGGCTACGCCCAGTATCGGCAGCGTGATAAACAGTAGATAAATGATAGCGTGGGTGAGTGAACCCAGCGCACTCTGCAAACGGGACGGGGGGGGTGTAATCGCGGGTGAGGTGTGTCGATGGCGTAAGAACAGACGAGCCAGCATAAGAACCAGTATGGCTACGCCACAGCTAAAATGCGTCACGATCATCACGGTGCGCAGCAGTGAACCTCGTTCAGCAAATCCGCGTAATTCTATTGTGGCATAGGTAACAACGAGCAATATAAAAACCAGCCAGTGCAGTGCAATCTGCGATGGTGCGAACTTTCCTTTCATGTTTCATCCTCTGCAACGTTGAGATCGATTTAACACCGTAACGAGCGAATAATCCCATAAAGTATAAGGTAACGCGCCTCTTGTCAGCCCTTCTTTACCCAGCCTGACAAACTGGGTTATCAGCGGCGGATGCTTAGTTCTTCCTCCCGTTTGGATAGGAAAACAGGGATATAAAAAAACCGGCCGAAGCCGGTTTGGGGGGAAAGTTATTCCTGTGGGCTTTTCTCTGCCTTGCCTGCCATCATGGTCAGGAAGTCAAAGCGGCGGCGCAGATCCAGCTCTGCTTCTTCATAGAGCTGTGCGGTTTCTTCCGGCATCATGCTATTCAGGCGGCGGAAGCGTTGCTCTTTCAGCAGCGTTTCACTCAGGCTGCTTGATGGCGGACGAGAATCCGTCACCAGCGCCGCTTTCCCTTCTTCGGCACGACGTGGATCGAAGCGATAGAGTGGCCAGAAGCCGGTTGCCGTCAACTGACGCATCTGATCGTGGCTGAATGCCAGATCGTAACCGTGTTCTTCACACGGGCTGTAGGCGATAATGAGTGACGGACCCGGCCAGGCTTCCGCTTCCTGAATCGCTTTCACCGTTTGATTCAGCTGTGCACCCAGCGAGATCTGTGCAACATACACGTGACCGTACATCATGACGTTGATGCCCAGATCTTTACGCGCTTTGCGTTTCCCTTTCTCACCAAATTTAGTCACGGCGCCCAACGGTGTCGCTTTGGACTGCTGGCCGCCAGTATTGGAGTAACACTGCGTATCCAGCACCAGCACGTTGACGTTTTCGCTCAGGCTCATAACGTGATCCAACCCGCCATAGCCGATGTCATACGCCCAGCCGTCACCACCGATGAGCCAGATGGATTTATCGACAAAGTGGTCGGCTTCGTTCGCCAGCACCTTGGCGTCGGCATCATTGACGGCTTTGAGCAATCCACGTAATTGCTCAATCTGCTGACGGCGCAAATCAGGCGCGATGGACGCTTCCTGCAAGGCATTGACCAGATCTTGTGGCAGCTGTGGTGCCAGTTTATTGAGTAAGCGTACGGCGCGCTGACGGTGTTGATCGACGCTCAGACGGAAGCCCAGACCGAATTCGGCGTTATCCTCGAACAGCGAGTTAGCCCAGGCTGGGCCGCGACCGTTGGCATCGGTAGTCCACGGCGTAGTAGGCAGGTTACCGCCATAAATAGACGAGCAGCCCGTCGCATTCGCTACCAGCAGACGATCGCCATAGAGCTGGGTTAACAGCTTGATGTACGGCGTTTCGCCACAGCCGGAACAGGCACCGGAATACTCGAACAGCGGTGAAATCAGCTGAGAAGTACGGATATCAATACGTTCCAACGTGGATTTGTCGATTTCCGGCAGTTGGAGGAAGAAATCGAAGTTCTCTTTTTCCGCCGTCAGATTATCCAGACGGGATTCCATATTGATGGCTTTGATTTCTGGGTTCTGACGGTCTTTGGCCGGACAGACTTCAACACATAAATTACAGCCAGTGCAGTCTTCTGGAGCGACCTGCAACACGTATTTCTGGCCGCGCATGTCGCGTGCTTTTACATCCAATGATTGCAGCGAAGCAGGCGCATTCTCCATTGCATCGGGCTGGACAACTTTAGCGCGGATGGCCGAATGTGGGCAGGCGGCGACACAGTGGTTACACTGCGTACAGAGCTGCGGTTGCCACAGCGGAATTTCTTCCGCGATATTGCGTTTTTCCCACTTGGTGGTGCCAGTCGGCCAGGTGCCATCGGGTGGCAGCGCAGAAACGGGCAGCGTATCACCCAGCCCAGCCAGCATGGCCGCTGTGACGGTCTTGACGAAATCGGGTGCGGCGTCAGAAACCACTGGTGGGCGTTGCGGGCTGTCTGGATTGACGGCTTCTCGTGGGACTTCCGCTAGTGCTTCCAGCGTGGCGCTCAGCGCCTGCCAGTTACGCTCAACCAACTCTTGACCTTTACTGCCGTAGCTCTTGGCGATGGCGGTACGGAGTTTTTCTACCGCTACATCTGCTGGCAGAATCTGCGACAAGTGAAAGAACGCCATCTGCATCACAGTGTTAATACGTGCGCCCAGATGGCACTCTCGGGCAATTTTGGCCGCGTTGATACTGTACACACGCGCATTACGCTGATTAAGCCCAGCTTGCACTTCCTGTGGCAATCGGTGCCACAGGTCATCGCTGCTATACGGCGAGTTAATCAGGAAAACGCCGCCGGGCTTTAGTCGTTCGACCATGCTGTACTTGTCGATAAACTGCCACTGATGGCAGGCGACAAAATCAGCCTGATCGATCAGATAAGCTGAGTTTATCGGATGCGGACCAACACGCATGTGGGAAACCGTCAGGCTACCGGCTTTCTTCGAGTCATAGACAAAGTAGCCCTGTACAAACATCGGCGTGGTTTCACCGACGATTTTGATGGCGTTCTTGGTCGCAGAAACGGTGCCGTCACTACCCAAACCGTAGAACAAGGCTTCGAGTGAGGCACTGCTTGGAAAGTGCTGTTCCGGCAGCGGCAGAGACAGATTGGTGACATCGTCATAAATCCCGACGGTGAAACGGGGGCGTGGGTTAGCAAGCGCTAACTCATTAAAGATGGCCTGTATGCACTGCGGGGTAAATTCTTTGGAAGACAGTCCGTAACGGCCGCCAATCACACGTGGCATAAGTGAACGCTCACCTGCGGAGAACGCTTCTGCCAGCGTGGTCATCACATCGAGATACAGGGGTTCTGCCAGTGCACCCGGCTCTTTAGTTCGATCCAGTACCGCAATACTCTTTGCCGTCTGTGGAATGACGGCCAGCAGATGTTTGGCGGAGAACGGACGGTACAGGCGAATTTTCACTACGCCAACTTTCTCGCCGTGCGTCAACAGGGTATCAACCACTTCTTCGCAGGTGCCGACGCCAGAACCCATTAGAATGACGACTTTTGTCGCTTCTGGGTGGCCATAGTATTCAAATGGCTGGTACTGGCGTCCTGTGGCAGCGGCGAAATCATTCATCGCCTGTTCGACGTGCTCATAAGCAGCGTCATACCACCGATTGGTGGCTTCACGCGCCTGGAAGAAAGTATCTGGGTTAGATGCCGTACCACGAATCACTGGACGTTCTGGTGTGAGTGCTCGCTCACGGTGTGCATCAATAGCCTGCTGTGGTAGAAGCTGGCGGATAACCTCATCACTCAGCGGCTCAATTTTATTGATTTCGTGTGAGGTACGGAAACCGTCGAAGAAATGGATAAACGGTAGGCGGCTGTTCAAACTGGCAATCTGTGAAATCAGCGCGAAGTCCTGCGCTTCCTGCACATTGCTGGCGCACAGCATGGCACAGCCTGTCTGGCGTACCGCCATGACGTCCGAATGATCGCAAAAGATGGAAAGTGCATGCGTAGCAACCGTACGGGCAGCGACGTGCAATACGAACGGTGTTAACTCACCAGCCAGCTTATATAGCGTGGGGATCATCAGCAGCAAACCCTGCGATGAGGTAAACGTGGTGGCGAGTGTACCTGTCTGCAATGCGCCGTGGACGGTAGCGATCGCGCCGCCTTCCGATTGCATTTCAACAACGCGTGGCGTGTCTCCCCATATGTTCAGCCCACCGTCGCTCGACCAGGCAGCGGCGTGTTCAGCCATGCTGGAACTGGGAGTTATGGGGTAGATGGCGATGACTTCATTGCTTCGCCACGCCACAGAGGCGACTGCGTTATTACCGTCGGTGGTGATCATGACTTATAGCCTTCTTGCTCACTAAGCCCCTCATTTTGCATGGTCTTTTCGGGCGATGAAAATGACAGGGCATAAACGAAAATACGATTTTTATCGGAGGATTATCGCATTTCAGGAAAAAAGAGGGTGGAACGATGTATGCGGAGTTGTATCAATATGTGTTTTATCTCCGTCATACTTCAAGCTGCATGTGCGTTGGCTTTCCTCGCTCACCCCAGTCACTTACGGGTGTAAGCTCCTGGGGACTCGCTGCGTCGCCGCCTACCTGCAACTCGAATTATTTAGGAGATACTCCGTCATACTTCAAGCGATCTTTCTGTACGTTGCTTTCGTGATGAGGAAGAGCCGCGTTTCCGAAAGATGGACGTTATTATACACCTCAAAGCAGGTTGGTGTCTTTTTGTACCTATTCAAGAGTACTGATGCATGATTTTGTTTGCTCATTGCCGCCATGACAGGTAGCGTGCTGGTATTAAAAATAACATCTGTAATGAATGTATGAAGGAACCGAATGATGGCGAATGATGAAATAAAAAATAAATTGGTTTCCGTACTGGCTTCACAACAGGCGCAGGGAAAAACGCCAGAACAGGCCGTCGAGCACATCCTTCAGGCATTGGGCGGACGAGCGGGTGATGTGTCCCGCATTTCAGTTTTGACGTCAACACTCATTGCCGATGTGCTTTATACCGTGTATCAAGATGCGATAACACACCAGCAGATTGCGGTGATTTTACGCAAACTAGGTTACGCTGCCCGCGACATCGCCGTTGCATCACACGCCATCTACCCTCAGTTGACGGTTCAGGAAATCGGCCAGCTTTTGCAGCGCTCTGATATTTATCCGACGATCGATCGGGCTGCGCTACTTGATGCGCTGACCTATGCAAACTTTTCCAAGGCGGAAGGCGAGCAGGCTGCTGATTCTCTCGGTATTTAATACTAAACAATGCGATACCAGCGCTGCACCGAAGCGCAAGCAGCCAAACTCGTGACTTCTCTATAGCCGCTATTGGGTTAGTGATCGATAGCGGTAATTTTCACCTCTTTGACCCAAGCGTGACTTGTGCTATTTCCCGATGCCGTTGTCAGCGCATACAACCCCACTTTAGCACCCACCCATTTGCCAGGTCCTGCTGCGAAGCTATCGTCAAGCGAACAATATTTCCCGTCATCGCCTAGCCAGACAAACTGGCAAATGGCGTTTTGCCGCACGGTGACGCGCAGAGTGATGTTCAACTGCCCAGATAACACCGCTAACGTCTTCTGGTGTTGTTCCAACTGCTGTGCATCACTCATCCAGCCGAATCCGGTCACTAATTCAAGACCTTCTGCGCTTTTCTCTACGCCGAGGAAAGCGAAACGTTCGCCATAAATAATCAGGCCACAGCGATCGCCCACCTGCTCTAACATTGGCGCCAGGCTCGTCGTCACTTCGAATTCCTCAGCCGGAAATTTTTGCATCAGCAAATTCGGTACGTCATACCATGAAGGCTCACCTCCACGAATCGGCATAGTTTGGCAGAATAGCTTAAGCCCCGGTTGGGTATGCGCTAACCAGCGTTCATCGGGGTTTGCTTGCCATTGCCACTGTCGCCCCAGCGTTGTCGAAGAAAAATCATCGGAGGTTGAGGGCTGCTGTGTGCTAACCGGGGAGCTTACGCGAGGCTTGACGGCTTCCAGAACCGGTTGGCCTAATCCTTGTGCGTTATGCTGTTCACCGATCAGCGGCCAGTCGTCCTGCCAGCGCATCGGCTGTAGGTGGACGACTCGTCCATAGGCATGGCGATCCTGAAAATGTACAAACCAGCTTTCACCGTTATCTAATTCGACCCAACCCCCCTGATGCGGACCATTAACCGATGTGGTGCCCTGATGCAGTACGATCCTGCTTTGCCACGGCCCATTCAGTGAGCGTGCACGTAGCACCGTTTGCCAGCCGGTGGGTACGCCACCCGCCGGTGCGAAAATGTAATACCAGCCGTTGCGCTTATACAGCTTCGGCCCTTCAATGGTGGGTTGCGTTGCCCGACCATCGACAACGATCTTTCCTTCATCAAGCAGGGAACGACCATCTTCTGCCATTCTGCACAGTTGCAGAAGGTGTTTCTTACCGCTGCGGCTGAAGGCGAAAGCGTGGATTAGCCAAGCTGTGCCGTCATCATCCCAGAACGGACACGGATCGATCCAACCTTTAACCTGTTTCAGACAATGTGGTGTGCTCCATCTGCCTCTGGGATCGTCAGTTTGTGACATAAAGATCCCTTCATCTGGTGTGCTGAAAAATACCCAAAATTTTCCAGCATGGTAACGAATACTGGGTGCCCATACGCCTTTTCCCGGCTGAAATTGTTCATATCCTGGCAGATCGAACTGGCTGAATACGTGATTGATCAGCGTCCAGTTCACCAAATCCTGAGAATGCAGGATCGGTAGCGCGGGCATATGGTTAAAGCTGGACGACACCATATAAAAGTCATCGCCGACGCGCACAATGTCAGGATCGGAATAATCAGCGCATAAAATCGGATTCTTATAGCGCCCGTTACCCAAATCTGGGTTCCAGGGAGAATGTGTTGTACTCATGTCATCATCCTGATAATTAAAGGGCGGGCAGCGTGCCACCCGCAGATATCGCGATCAGGCTGCACCTTTTGGCGTCAGGCTCTGATCGACAGGAAGTTCGCTTTCCGCCGCGCGGTCGGCCGTATTGTGACGTTTCGCCAGATCGGCCTGAATGGTTTCCATTGTCTTATCGTCTAGCTTGTAAAAACGTACCAGCCAATACAACACCAGATAGGAAAGTGAGGGGCCGATGCTCAACAGGCCGATAATTCCAGCTGTGGCGAGCGGCGTTTGCGTAGGTGAACCCGCCACATAGCCGAACCAGCCGAGTGAAAAACCGACGGTGGCTCCGGCAATTGCCATACCTAATTTCAGTGCAAACAGATTACCTGAGAAGGAGAGACCGGTAATGCGGCGGCCCGTTTTCCATTCGCCGTAATCGGCGGCATTCGCCATCATGTTCCATTTGAACGGTTGGTACATCTGGTGGAAAAAGCCGATCAAAAAGTAGAGCGGGAAGACGACAGCCAGCCACTGCGGCGGCACCATGAACAGGATGATGCCAACAAACACCAGCAGCAGGTTGATATTTTTGAACAGGCTTATGCTGCTGAAGCGCTTGCCAAAATAACCCGCCATCATCGCACCAATAATGGTGCCGACAACGCTGGTGGTAATAAATGCAGATTTCATGGCCGTTCCGGCGGCGCTGCCTTGTTCCGGCCCCACCATCAGGTAAGTTGCGTAATACAGCGTTGCCGCGCCACGCATAACGCCTGCCATACTGGAAAAGAACGTAATAATAGCCACGATGCGCCACTGATCGTTGCTCAGCAGGTTTTTGACATCGTCCCAGACGTTCTGATTTTTATCTACGGCAGGGTTGATGCGCTCCTTTGTGGTGAAAAAGCAGAAAAACAGCATCACGACAGCCAGGCTGCCCATGATCATCATCGTGCCTTGATAACCCAATTGTTTGTTGGTGCCGCCAATCCAGTCAACCAACCACAGCGTGCCGACCGACACCAATAGCCCAGCCATTGAGGAAATGGTAAAGCGGTACGACTGTGCGGAAATTCTGTCCTTTTCATCGCTGGTGATGACACCACCGAGTGAACAGTAAGGGATGTTGATAAAGGTGTAGAACAGCATTAGCAACGTATAGGTAATGTAGGCATAAACCAGTTTGCCCGTGCCATTCAGTTCTGGTGTGGTATAGGCCAATACGGCAATTACAGCATAGGGGACGGCAAACCAGACCAGCCACGGGCGAAAGTGCCCCCAGCGGGTTTTAGTGCGGTCTGCAATCAGACCAATCAGCGGGTCAACGATGGCGTCCAGCACGCGAGTCACTAAAAACATTACCCCTACTGCGGCGGCGGAGATGCCATAGATATCCGTATAAAAGTAGGTAAGGAACATGGTTACGGAAGAATAGACGATGCCACAGGCGGCATCGCCCATGCCAAAGCCGATTTTCTCCGCAACGCTCAGCTTATTATTGTTGGTCATTGGAAACTCCAAAAGAGGATGAGGAACTTCTTGCCAGGCTCGCGGCTATTGTTATCTCCTTGGCTGAGATTAACTATTGCGGATTTTATTAAGAAGGTTACGTTTCTTGGTATGTGTTAGACAGGTCACAAAAAAATGACAGTAAAAGTAGCGTGACCAGAAGATGTACGGAGTTATTTCCATTTTATATCAATAAATTAACGTGGTCTTTTTCTTATTGATCTGTATGACAAGTCACCTTGAAGAACTATTTTGGAGGGAAATTGCTATCTGTGGGGGCTTCTGAATCCCATTATTGGAGCAATTATAGGAGCGGAGATATGGGGTTGGTCATGTAGAGCGAAAGCCCGTAGCGCTACTGTGCAGAGGGATTAATCAAGCTGTGTAATAGGTTTTTAATCCACTGGCTGGCTTCTGAACGGCTATTGCGGCGATGGCTGTAAATTTTCACGCGATAGGACGGCACAGTGAAAGGTAGAGCGTGAATACGTAACGGCAGAAGTTGCGCAAAAATTTTCGCAACATTGCATGGTAATGCCATGATCAGCGCCGAATCGGCTATGATAAACGGTGCGCTCATCATGGACGGCGTTTTCAACGCAACATGACGTTTCCTATTGAGCTTATCCAGCGCGTAGTCAATCACCCCGCGTGATTCATTCCACGGCGTAACGACAAGATGCCGTGCGGCAAGGTAATCATCTAGCGTAAGCACTTCGCCTGACGGATAATCAGCGGCACTGATGATGACATAGCTGTCTTCAATCCAGTCTATCTCTTCAATCTCTCGGTTTTCCGCTTGCGTCATATCGGTGAACCCTAAAGCAAAGTCGATTTTTCCTGCCAGCAAATCTGTAATCGCAACTTTCTGCGGCGAATAAACCAGATTGAATTTGATGTGGGGAGCCAGCTTTTCCATTCGTGCCATTAGGGTAGGAAACACCGAAAATGCAGTGTAATCGGTGATGGAAAAGGTAAAGCTTTCCGTGCTGCGTGCGGGATTAAAGCGTGGCCGCGGCGTCAAACCTTGCGTCAGCAGGGCCAGGCTTTCTGCGATAGGCTCGGCGATATCTTCTGCTAATACGGTTGGGTGCATGGTGTTGCCAACCCGAAAAAATAACTCATCGGAAAACGTATTGCGTAAACGCGTCAGCGCGTGGCTGACTGCCGATGCACTCATCGCCAGCTCTTTTGCCGCGGTGGCGACGGATTGATGCTGGTACACACTGTTAAACACCACTAACAAATTTAAATCGATACGTCGTAAATCCAGATGCATGATGTTCATTAGTCACTGTAGAAAATGCAGTTCATACAGTATTTTTAATCCGGTAGCATGGCAAGCCTTGGTTATGGTGAGCATTGGAAAAAGAGGCTTTATGAACATTGTCATCCGCGCTGCGCAGAAATCAGATGCGAGCGTGATCCTGGATTTAATTATTGAACTGGCCGTGTACGAGAAGGCGCGTCACGAAGTATTAGCCTCGCTTGAGGATATTGAGAACTCGTTATTTGGCGAGGGGGCGACGGCCGAAACGCTGATCTGTGAGATTGATGGCAAGCCCGTCGGCTATGCAATTTTCTTCATGAGCTATTCAACCTGGCTGGGGAAATATGGCATCTATCTGGAAGATCTCTACATCGCGCAGGCGTATCGCAATGCAGGAGCGGGCAAAGCGCTGCTGAAACAGGTTGCGCGTCTTGCACAGGAAAGGCAGTGTGGAAGGTTGGAATGGAGTGTGCTGGACTGGAACCAACCCGCGATCGATTTCTATAAAAGCATCGGCGCGAAGCCACAGGATGAGTGGGTTCGCTATCGGATGGACGAGAAGGGCATTGCTGATTTCGTTACGGCATCCTAAAGACCGTGGCTCCTGTTGGCTTGAAGGCAGCAGGAGCCATGTTTCTTAACGCGTCGACGCCGCCAGTGTGGTGCCTGCCAGAATAAAAATCCCACCCGTTGAGCGGTTGAACAGCTTGATGCGGCGTGGATTGGAAAACAGACCCGATAAACGGCGGCCGGTGCAGGCATAGATAAACATGATGCTGAAATCGAAGAAAGCCCAGGTTACCGCCAGAATGACGAGCTGTAAGGCGTGCGGGGCGCTAGTATCGATAAAATTTGGGAACAGTGCTGCGAAAAACAGCAGATCTTTAGGATTACTGATCCCAACCAGAAAGCCCTTTCGGTATAGCGGAAACCAGCCTGGAGCCCCTGTTTCCTGCACATCTTGCTCCGCTGTGGTCATATCTTTGGAACGCCATGATGCGATACCTAACCAGATGAGATAAACCGCACCAATAATTTTTAATACGATAAATGCGGTCGTTGACGCGGCGAGGATGGCACCTAACCCCAGTGCTGAACAGGACATTAATATCATTGCCGCACTGACACCTCCGAACACGGTGGCCGTTGCGCGTGAAGCACCGTAGCGTAAACCGTGCGACATACTGATGAGGGCTGAGGGGCCCGGAATGGCAATCAGGGCGATGATGATACCTGTATAAGCCAGCCAGAGGTGAAGGCTCATGATTTCTCCTGCGTGTCGTTCGTTGTGAAAGCGTGATTGAGAGCGGCGATGTGATGCGAGATATATTCACATATATACCGCTATTTTCCAACGCGCGATAGTAACAGAAAAGGGGGCTGGCGGCGCGCCCCTTCTTATCAAAAGAATGTTGCTAAGAAGGGGAGGGATCACTCACTGTTAGGTCATGAGGAAGCATTAGTTCTTAAATACTACCTGTTGTTCATAACCGTTTTCTTTAATCACACAGTACGTGCTCCCCGGTGGGGTCTCTATGATCGTATCCACTTTTGTTAGCCCGCAACTTTCTTCATAGCTGACTTGATATTGCAGTTGGTCAAAGAAATGTCGCAGCAGTGGCCTGATTTTCCCAATAGCGAATGGATCGACACTTTTTATGTAAAAGGGGGCGATATCTAATTGCTCTGTCATCCCAACATGGAAATCGACAATGAAATAGGTGTCGGAAAGCGAAGCTGAACGATATACCCAAATGTCACCCTGACCACAGACGACATCATCAAAATAGTGATCGCACAGTGTGCACAGATTTACATCAATATCTAACAGGTTTAGAACGTCCTGTATTATTGGGTTGGGAACCGCAATATCATCATTGTTTGGGTAAGTAACGAGATCGCCAATAAAGGTGCTAATTGAAAATACGGTTACGGGTATAGTCTGCATTTTTCTACCTAGTTAATGTGTCTGTGTATAATTCAAGACAAACGATTTTCATCCTACAATACATTCAAACGGGTATGAGCGAGAAAAATACTGAAAGTGAGGTTATTCAATATCTCATGGAACATTACCCTATTAGGGAACATGGGTTTAAATCCGGTATTAGGCACGTCACTAAAGACTGGACATTGCAGGATGATTATCAGTTTCTGCCGGAAGATGCGCACGATTTCCTTCTCGATGTATTCGGACACTTTGCTATTGATTATTCAAATTTTGAGGGAAGAAATTATTTTGCATACGAGTATCCAATTTGGCAAAAAAAACCACTACCGCAAGCGTTAAAACCGCTCACTGTCGAGATGATTATTGAATCCGCTAAAGCAGGGAAGTGGCTATACGATTAGAGGTATTTCATCGTGGATGTCGTATTGATGTGTTCGTTTGACGCCTGCTCACATTTTGGCAGCCAATCGGCGCTGGTTCGTCTTTCAGCTCAACGTTAGTCTGTAGGTCTTGTTTGCGTACACCTAAACGTGAGCCTACGAAAAATGACGATGAGTATATGAGATAAAAACGAGATCGATTTTTACTCAATTCTTCACGCTTCAATTTATAACTCATCCAGATCGACCCTAACGCGTTTCTCCTTCACTCGTGATACGGAATTTAGCGATTAACCCAAAAAGCAGCAATAGGGCGTTATAAACGAGATGCCAAAATAAAAAGATTTTTCACAAAACTGTTCACTCTCTTCACCTTTCATTTTTTATCTTTATTTTTAGCACGTTAAGTGGTTAACAGTGAGTGAACAGGTGACGAGTTACTTATCACCCATACAGATAAGATACTGCCAGGCTGCAATTGTGGTACTCTTTATCGCATATATATGCGGATTAAAGGTGAAAGCCCATGCGTTATGAAATGGCGGTACTCGCGGCTCTGGTTCAAGAGGATTCTCCTAATACGCAATCTATCGTCACCGCGACAGGTATCTCTGAAAGAAAAGTACAGGACGTGTTAAACACGCTTCAGTCAACGATGGATATCAGCATTACACGCGTAAAAAATGGCAAACGGCAAGCTTTGTCTGTCTCGTCATGGGGCGTGTTTGGTGACGGAGAAAGGTTGATCGAGAAACTGAAAAATATCGATCTGTTGATATTCAAACAACATCGTAAAGTCACCACAAAAGCGTCGCCAAACAAAACGCGATCCTCGCGCATGGTGACGCTGGAAGAAAAGCGTGATTACTACAATCAGGTGAAACTCAAAAACTATCGGGACAGTATGCGCCTTGAGGGATTCAATATTGAAGATACACCACTTCCCGCTGACAAACAGGAAAGGGAAGCGCTGAGAAAAAATCTGATTGCCATGTATAAAGCGGGTGGTTATGTCTGATAAATACGGCTCAGGGCAAGATCCTTATACCTACCCTGATAGCAATGTTCTGATAAATAAGCTCGGCGTTAACGATGACAGTCAATTCGACGATGCGGAGCGTCAACTATCCGAACTGGCCGTTCTCGATATTGAATTTGAAGAACCGCCTTACGATCTGCATTACTGGTGTGGTCTGCATGGGAAAATATTTGGAGATTTATTCGATTGGGCAGGAGAAATACGGCGTATCGATATTTCTAAAGGTCAAACACGTTTTTGCACCGTATCCCGTATTGAAATTGAAGCCAATAAAATTTTTACGCAGCTATCCAATGATGATTTTTTACAAGGCCTTGAACGTCCAGCGCTAATAACCCAGTTAGCAGAATATTACTCAGATTTGAATGTGATTCACCCGTTTCGGGAAGGCAATGGACGTTCTCAGCGTTTATTGTTCGAGCATATGATTATCAATTGTGGCTATGGTGCCTCTTTCGAAAATATCGGCGTTCAGGAATGGTTAGCGGCTAACGTGGCCGGATACCATGGCAATACTCGACCATTAGCCGATATCTTCGAGAAAAGTATTCTCTGAATTCCCAATAAAAAGATTTTTCCCAAAACTGTTCACTTTCTTCACTACGGTTTTTTATTAATCAATGGATTAATCGGAGATGAGTTGGTGAACAGGTGATGAGTCACTCGTCACCCTTTGAAGTTTTTGGACGCCAAAAAACCGACCGAAGCCGGTTTTGTCGTTTCTGGTGTCTACCTCGCTATCTCGCACTTGGGCAGCCAGTCGGAGTCTGATTCGTCTTTCAGTTCAAGGTTAGTCTGTATGCCCTGATTGGTTCTGCTCTTGAGGTAAGTCTGCCCGTATTCCGACATCATATTCGGCAGCACCTTACCAAAGGCCGTCAGGCTGATCGGCTTCTGGTGACCGTGCGACTCCATAGAGGGCAGATAGGCGTGGTACAGGTATTTACGTGGATTACGCGGCGTATTTAGCCACTTTTTGCTGTGGATCGATGCCTTTTGCCAGCAGGGCTAAATGTTCTGCCCGTAGCTGTCTTGCGTCGGCCAACGATAAGGCTGGATAGCTGCCAAAGGAGAGTGTCGTGCGTTTCTTGGTATTAGGGCGTAGATAGCGAAACCGCCATAATTTTTTCCCTGACGGTTTGATAAGTAGAAAGAAGCCATCACCATCATGCAGGCTTAACTCTTTATCAGGCGTTCGTGCTTTGCTGACTTCGGTATGTGTTAGAGGGCGGGCAATTCTTGGCATGGTGGGGTCGTCCGTGTTTTAGGCCTACGTTTTTAGGCCTATATGATACCGTAGGCCTAAACGTAGGCCAATAATCTCTGGATTCAGGCGAATATCGTCGGACAATGACGGACACAAAAAAGCCCGCAGGGCTTGCGCCATGCGGGCTTTTCGTACTTCATCGGACTTATCTGGTAATACCCGATGTCTAAATTGGTGGAGCTGGGGGGATTTGAACCCCCGTCCGGAACCACTCTACCGTCGGTACTACATGCTTAGTCTATCTTTGCATTCGCTTGCCAGCTGCGAATAGACACGCCACTAACAAACTAGCCTGATTAGATTTAGTGCTTCAACCCCAGGCAAGGCATCCACACGATCTCTTTTGGGTTTGACCTCTCTTGATCCCCGTCCTAAGAGCGGAGGCTAGGGAGAGAGGGCTCAAAGCAGGTTATTAAGCTGCTAAAGCGTAGGTTTCGTCGTTTGCGACTATTTTTTTGCGGCTTTTTACGAGGCCAACCGCCCCTCGGCATGCACCTTGGGCTTTGCAAATCCCGTCGAATCCAGAATCAGCCCCCAAGAAACTGTTGCCAGTATACCAGAACTTACCGTTGTTAAGCCAGTGACTTAACGATTGGCGTTCTTCATGATACGGGCTTTGTCTAACTTCCATTCACGTTCTTTAATGTCATCACGCTTGTCGTGATCTTTTTTACCTTTCGCCACGCCGATTTTGACTTTGCTCCAGGCATTTTTCCAATACATGGACAGCGCGACGACCGTGTAGCCATCGCGACTAACTCGGCCAAACAGAGAATCTAGTTCGCGTTTGTTGAGTAAGAGTTTACGCGTGCGAATAGGATCGCAAACGACGTGCGATGAAGCCACATTCAGTGGCGTGATCGTTGCGCCAAACAGGTAAGCTTCACCGTTCATGAAGGTGACATAGCTGTCGCTGAGGTTTGCTTTGCCTGCGCGCAGTGATTTGACTTCCCATCCTTGCAGCGCAAGGCCAGCCTCAAATTCTTCCTCAATGAAGTATTCGTGACGGGCGCGCTTGTTTTGCGCAATGGTGGCGGAACCGGGTTTGTATGCTTTTTTCTTTGTCATAGTGCCGTCATTATACTGGATGTCATTGGGAATGAAATCCCCGCAGTGCGTCCGTGTCGTGGTTAATGATATCGTGCGATAAGCTTCGCAGAATTTTTGTCTGTCGGCCTATCAGTGCTATTATTTTGCGCGTTTTATGAATTTCGGAAAATAGTATGCCAAAGATAAGTCGCTCCGCACTGGTGCCGTTCAGTGCTGAACAGATGTACAAGCTGGTGAATGATGTCGCTTCCTATCCCGCGTTTTTACCGGGTTGTACGGGGAGCCGCGTGCTCTCTTCGTCAGAAAGGGAAATGACTGCCGCAGTCGACGTTTCCAAAGCTGGTATCAGCAAGACATTTACTACACGTAATACGCTGACGCACAACCAGAATATCAATATGCAATTGGTCGATGGCCCATTTCGTCAGTTGGGTGGCGATTGGCATTTTACGCCGTTGAGCGCCGATGCCTGCAAAGTCGAACTGCACCTGGAATTTGAATTCACCAATGCCTTGATTGAACTCGCTTTTGGCAAAGTATTCAAGGAGCTGGCAGGAAATATGGTGCAAGCTTTCACGCAGCGAGCAAAAGAGGTCTACCGTGTCCGCAATGCAGGTTGATGTGGTGTACGCGTTGCCAGAACGTCAGTATCTACGCACGGTGAAGCTGGAAGAGGGCAGCACGGTTGAGCAGGCTATTGTCGCATCGGGACTGTTGGAACTGCGCCATGATATCGATTTGCAGGTGAATAAAGTTGGTATTTACAGCCGTGCAGCGAAACTGGCTGATGTGGTGCAGGATGGTGACCGCGTAGAGATTTATCGTCCTCTGATTGCCGATCCGAAAGAACTACGCCGCCAGCGGGCGGAGCGTTCTAAGAGTAAATCCTGAGTTATGTCGTTAAACGACATAGGATGTTTCCACCGATTGCCCTGACCGATATGTCCTTACAAAAAACACAGGCAAACCTGAAGGCTTCAGATTTGCCTGCTGTTATTCCTGCCACACCAGACATCAAACCGCGTGTGCGCCGATTTCCCTAAGAGTCTGCCCATTGTGGGCTTCGTCGCAACGCATTGGCTGCCAAGATCGTTCATCCTGATTCAACTAAGCAGCGTGGAAAGTACTAATCCAGTGCGGGCTTGTTGTTGATGTTGGTCAGCACACCAGCGCCGCTGAAGGTGAGCGTCAGCGTTTGCTGTTTTACCGATTCATGACCTGGCTGTTGGCGGAAGACGTAAAACCAGGTATCGCTGCCAAACGGGTCCTGCATCATGGGAGTACCCAGCGTATAAGCGACCTGTTGTTTGGTCATGCCGGTGTGAATTTTTGCAACGTCAGCCGGTGCTAGATAGTTTCCCTGATTGATGTCCGGCCGATAGACCACTTTTTCCAGTGTGGAACAACCGGCAGTCAGCATAACAACCACCGCGGCGACGACAGTCAGCGTTTTACAGCGCATAGTGATTACATTCCTTAAGGGCATAGGTTGCCGATGATAATAGACCTTGCAGGACTTGGAAACCTACAAGGCGATTGTATGACCTCAGGAAGGTAAAAAAGTTGAGCTTTTTTACCTGTGATGCACCTTTCTTGCCCCGTCGGCAGCAGATTTTAGGCTGCCAGCAATTCTTTGGCATTCGCCAGCGTGTTTTTGGTCACGGCGCTGCCGCCCAGGAGACGAGCCAATTCTTGTAACCGAGCACGTTTATCCAACGGCTGCATCAGGGTTTCCGTTTCTGCGCCGTCCGTTTGTTTGCTTACGAAGAAGTGCTGATGACCACAGCCTGCGACCTGAGGCAAGTGCGTCACACACATAACCTGCGTGGATTCACCGAGCTGGCGTAGCATTCTGCCGACGATGGCGGCGGTTGGTCCGCTAATACCCACATCGACTTCATCGAAGATCATTGCTGGCGTATCCATTTTCTGCGCGGTAATGACCTGAATAATCAGTGCGATACGCGACAGCTCGCCGCCCGATGCTACTTTCGCTAGCGTCTGATGCGGTTGACCTGGGTTGGTGGTGACGCGGAATTCGATATTGTCAGCACCGGTGGCCGTCAGGCTGTCTGGCGTAAATTTCACATCAATGGTGAAGTGGCCGTGCGGCATTGCCAGTTCACGCATATTGGCAGTGATGAGCTGTGCCAGTTCACTCGCGTGGTGCTGACGACGCACGTGAAGCTGTTGTGCCAGATGCAATGCCTGCTGGTGATATTCGCCCACGGAGGCGCTGAGCGAGTCATGGTCGCTTTCCTGCTGTTCCAACTGTTGCTGTTCTTCCAGCAACTGCTGATGGAACGCGGGGAGCGCCTCTGGAGCAACATGGTGTTTGCGTGCCAGAGTGAGCTGGCGCGACAGGCGTTGCTCTAGCTCATACAGTCGAATTGGGTCGAGGTCCATTTGTTCGCTGTAGTGGCGCAGTTCATCGCTGGCTTCGCTAAGCTGAATGCCAGCTTCTTCGAGCATGGATAGCACGCCGGACAGCTTGTCATCCATACCGATGAGTTCGCCAAGCTGATGTTTTACGCTGTGCAGCATACTGATTATATTCTGCTCTTCGTCTTCGCTCAGCAACTGCATGGCCTGTTGGCTCATCGTCAACAACTGACCGCTATTTGCCAGACGCTTGTACTCAACATCGATCTGTTCGTATTCACTAGGCTGTGGTGCGAATTCATTCAGCTCCTTCAATTGATATTGCAGCAGTTCCCGGCGGGCTTCGCGTTCAATAGCCGCTTGTTGCAGCTGCGCCAGCGCGCGGCAGCTTTGGTGCCACTGATGCCAAACTTGTTGCATGGCAACAAGCAATTTTGGTTCATCGGCATAAGCATCCAGCAGGTGTTTTTGATGGTCGGGACGCAGCAGGAGCTGATGAGCATGCTGGCCGTGTACCTGAATCAGGTGCTGGCCAAGTTCACGCAATTGAGACAGCGGTACGGCGGTGCCGTTAATAAAGCCGCGTGAGCGGCCATCGGCACTAATGACGCGACGTAGCAGGCACTCGTTACTGTCATCCAACTGGTTTTCTTCCAGCCACTGACGTGCCGTTGGGGTATCTGCGAGCGCAAAACGGGCGCAGATGTCGGCTCGGGCAGATCCCGGCCTGACCATGCTGGCGTCAGAACGATTTCCCAGACATAAGCCGAGGGCATCAATCGCAATCGATTTCCCCGCACCAGTTTCCCCGGTGATGACGCTCATTCCTGATTGAAAATCGATCTCTAATTCGCGCACGATGGCGAAGTTACTGATAGTGAGTTGCGCCAGCATGATAAGCCTCTGTATGTAATTACATGTGATTACATACAGTATAAACTGGTTTTATATACAGTAAAGTAGATTGGTGGAATCTTAGAATAATTTTTTTGACCAGCCAAGTTTTGAACTTAGTGTATTGAAATAACTATAGTTTTCTGGATGAATCAAATTCAGGTGATGTTCGCTGCGGCGAATCAGTACCTCTTCGCCCTCTTGCACCGGTAGCGCAATCTGGCTGTCGCAGCTGATTTCCAGATCGTTAGTGATGCAAGAAAATTTCAGCCGAATTGTACTGCTACTGTTGATGACCAGCGGGCGGGCAGACAAGGTGTGCGGGAACATGGGCACCAGCGCAATGGCTTCCAAAGATGGCGTTAAGATCGGGCCACCAGCGGAAAGGGAGTAGGCGGTTGAGCCGGTTGGCGTGGCGATAATCAGGCCGTCTGAACGCTGAGAGAAAGCGAATTTGTCGTCAATATAGACTTCAAATTCAATCATGTGTGCGACTTTCCCTGGGTGAAGTACGACTTCATTAATGGCGGTGCTGATGCTGTCGGGCTGGTTTGCGCGGCAAACGTGCGCTTCCAGCATGAAACGCTGTTCGCTCAGGTAATGGCCGTCGAGCACGTCAGAAAGTTGCTGCTGGGCATGATCGGGATCGAGATCGGTTAAAAAACCGAGGTTGCCACGGTTCACACCGATCACCTTGATGTCATAGCGCGACAGCACGCGTGCGGCGCCCAGCATGTTGCCATCACCGCCGACCACCACTGCCAGATCCGCCTGCTGACCGATGTCGGCAAGGCTAGCTGTCGGTGCGTTTTTGAGGTTAAGTTCCCGCGCAATCTGCTGTTCGATCAGAACGGAGTAACCTTTTTCGGTGAGCCAATGATAGAGCATCTCATGCGTTGCCAACGCCGTTGGGTGGCGCGGGTGGCCGACAATGCCAATACAATTAAACGGCCTGTTCATTGTAAGCGGTGTGTTCATTGCTGTTTTGTCCTCAGCGTGGTGTATCGGCAGCGTTGGGAACCAATATATGACAGGTTCCCTTGAATCCCCGATTTTGATCCCCATAATAAGCAACTAGCGAGATTAATGCTAAACCGCGGAGAATTTCATGAGTAGTAAAGAACAGAAAACGCCTGACGAGCAAGTCCTGGATCAAAAGGAAGCAGCAAAAGGGCAGCAAGCGGATGCCGCACCAGAGACGGCAGACGTAGCTGACCCGCGTGATGCGCGCATCGCCGAGCTGGAAACCCAGTTGAGTGAGCTGCAACAGCGTGAACGTGACAATATGCTTCGCGTTCGTGCTGAAGCCGATAACGTTCGCCGCCGTGCGGAAATGGATATCGAGAAGGCGCATAAATTTGCGGTAGAGAAATTTGCCAATGAAATGCTGCCAGTCATCGATAATCTGGAACGTGCGCTGGATACGGCAGACAAAGCCAACGAATCATTGGCTGCGATGATTGAAGGTGTCGAACTGACGCTGAAATCGTTGCTGGATGCCGTGCATAAGTTTGGCATCGAGGTTGTGGGTGATGTGGGTGTGCCGTTTAATCCAGAAGTGCATCAGGCGATGACCATGCTACCTTCGGCCGATCACCAGCCGAACCATGTCATGATGGTTATGCAAAAAGGCTACACGCTGAACGGGCGTTTGCTGCGCCCGGCGATGGTTGCGGTTTCAAAAGCACAAGACTAATATTTTCTGCTTTTACGCACGCTATTTAAAATGTATCTTCATCCCAAACCCCGTGCCACCGCATGGGGTTTTTTGTTTATATCTTGTTAAGATTTGTTTGATAAAAAAGATGTTTTTTAGCTTTTGAATGACTCATCATCGTTAACTATCAAAAGAATTGGTATTACCACTCTAAATGCACTTGATAATCATTATCGTTTTTGTGAGAGTAATAAAACAACAGTGTTAGAAGGGTCATACTATGCCGGGTAGTCGTGCTATTGAGTCCACAAGCCGTACATCAAGGAAGGTCAAACTTTCGCTGATGGGCCCGGCGTTTATCGCGGCAATTGGTTATATCGATCCCGGTAACTTTGCCACAAACATCCAGTCAGGTGCGGCCTATGGTTACACGCTGCTGTGGGTGGTGGTGTGGGCTAACCTGATGGCGATGCTGATCCAGTTGTTGTCCGCCAAATTGGGGATCGCAACGGGTAAGAATCTGGCGGAGCATATCCGCGATCGTTTCCCGCGCCCGGCCGTTTGGGCTTACTGGGTGCAGGCCGAAATTATTGCGATGGCGACCGATTTGGCGGAGTTTATCGGGGCGGCGATTGGCTTCAAATTGTTGCTGGGCGTGTCACTGCTTGAAGGTGCTATCCTCACCGCTATCGCTACTTTCCTGATTCTCATGCTGCAACAGCGTGGGCAGAAACCGTTAGAAATGGTCATCGGCGGGCTGCTGCTGTTTGTGGCAGCGGCGTATATTGTCGAGCTGGTATTTTCTCAGCCTGAGCTGTCCGCGTTAGCCAAAGGCATGGCAATGCCTAGTCTACCGACCTCCGATGCCGTGCTGCTAGCGGCGGGTGTGTTAGGGGCGACCATTATGCCGCATGTGATTTACCTGCACTCTTCGCTGACGCAACATGAGGGAAACCATACCCGTGCCGAACGCTATTCGGCAACGAAAGTCGATGTCGCGATTGCGATGACGATAGCGGGATTCGTCAATCTGGCGATGATGGCAACAGCAGCCGCAGCGTTCCATTTTAGCGGCAACCAGGATATTGCCGATCTGGATAAAGCCTATCTCACGCTTGAGCCGCTGTTAGGAAAAGCTGCCGCAGTCATTTTTGGCTTAAGTTTGGTGGCCGCGGGTCTTTCCTCTACCGTCGTTGGTACGTTGGCAGGGCAGGTGGTGATGCAGGGATTCGTGCGTTTCCATATTCCGCTCTGGGTTCGCCGTACTGTCACAATGCTGCCGTCATTTATCGTGATCCTGTCCGGTATGGACCCGACGCGGGTGCTGGTGCTGAGTCAGGTGATACTGAGCTTCGGGATTGCTCTGGCACTGGTTCCGTTATTGTCTTTCACTGGTAACCGTGAACTGATGGGCTCGATGGTTAACGGCAAATGGGTACAGCGCATCGGACAACTCATTGTTGTGCTAGTCGTTTCCCTGAATATGTATTTACTGGTTGATACCATACTGGGGATATAAATTTGGGGCGATCTTACCGCTAAAATAGAATTGCCCCATAAAATAAGCGTCACTAACCAGATCGTTATAGTTAGGCTCAACTCGTTCATTCATCATCGTCTCATGAGCATTCAGTAGTCGATGTTTTCTTGGTCTGCTGATATTTCAGTGTCGGGGAAGATTTCTTGCAGTTCCACACGTTTGCAGATGACAAAGCCAGAATCAAAGAGCAACGCTTTAACGCTCCCTTTCATTTCAACTGACGGAACGAATCGGGTTTTAAGCACGCTGGATAACGCGTGTTGATAAGCTTCTAATAGAGGTTTAGGTCCGTTAGCGAGTAACCCGTTGCCATCATTGCCGAATATCGGCTCGCCTTGGTGTCGATACGTATTGATGTAACGGCTCATTGGCCGCCAGTCGCCGAGAAGATGCTTGTGAGCCACCCAGATACGCCCGAGTAGTTCATAGCTTGATGCCGTCGCTGCGGTGGAATAGTACAGGCCACCTTTCTGTGCGTTGTAGTCCCACAATAGCGGATGCCGATCGGTGAATGTTATTTCGCCTGAGCTGGTGGGCTGGATATCATGTTCGACAACGTCATAGCAGCAAATCATAAAGTGACGCAGATAAGACTCATGCGGTTCGCAGTAGACGGAGTGATTGTGTTGCTCGTCATAGCGCCAGTTATCGCAACAGAAGTGGATCGTTAGCGTATTCGTGCTGGTGTGTTGTACGCTGGAAATATAGCCGTTTAAATCCTCGTACAGCGCCTCGGCTAACTGTTCAATATCCATATTTCTTGATCCCTTAAGCGGTGGACTCTCAGAGAAAATGCAGGTATTCCCGTTCATACTTGGCAAAGACGGATACCAGCATATCAGTATCAGCCTCGTACATCAGCTGCGCCCCGCGAAAGGGGATGTATCGCGGGTGAACATCCTTAATCTACATCAGGCGGTGCAGAGGGTTTCTCTGGCGCTTTTCTCAATTCTGTTACTGGCACGCCGCCGATCCCCCAATTGTCTGTTTCGACTTCATCAATGACGACTACGGTTGTTTTTGGGTTTTTATCAAGCACATCGACCAGCAACTGTGTCACGCCCTCAATCAACTGACGTTTTTGTTCCGCGGTGACACCTTCATTGGTGATTTTGATATTGACGTATGGCATGGGTTCTCCAGAGCGATGGTAGTGGTCAGCGATAAGGTAGAGAGGTCTATCATACGACGAACCATAACAAGAATGTGCCGTTATCCTGCCCGTTTTCTCATCAAATAAAAGGGGATATGATGGATTAACGTCGTCGTAAATGAATGAGCCTTTCCAACCATCGATCACCGAGGTGTTTGCATGTCGTCTCCTATTGATATCGTCGAAAAGAAGCTGCTATCCGATAACTGGTATATTCTGAATAAATATACGTTTGATTTAAAAAGAAATAATGGCGGTGTGGTTCGCCAGGTCCGTGAGGTTTACGACCGGGGGGATGGGGCGACGATTCTGTTGTACAACCGTGAGAAAGGCACGGTAATTCTGACACGACAATTCCGTATTCCCACCTTCGTTAACGGCAACGAAAGCGGCATGCTGTTGGAAACTTGCGCGGGTTTGCTCGACGATCATTCGCCCGAAGAGTGCATTCGTAATGAGGCGATAGAAGAAACGGGCTATGCGATCGGCAATGTTGAGAAACTGTTCTATGCCTATATGTCGCCGGGCAGCGTGACGGAGCGCGTGTACTTTTTCGCTGCCGAATACGATGAATCGCTGCGGGATAATGCGGGCGGTGGCGTGGAAGATGAAGATATTGAGGTACTGGAACTGCCGTTCAGCGAAGCCGTCGCGATGATGAACGATGGACGGATTAAAGACGGCAAGACCATCATGCTGCTACAGCACGCGATCATTCGCGGCTGGTTTGCCAAGGCATAGGCATGTTTTGCGGCACACGGGTATCCCCATGTGCCGCTTGATTTTCTGTGGTAACGCTTTCATTTTTGCGTAATTCCACGGTGAAGGGGTGATTATGGTTAATATGAGCTGAATAATCTTTTTATTTGTTTTTGTATTGTTGTTTTTTGCTTTATTTTCAATTGATTGTGGTTTTTGTTGTTTTTATTTTAATCAAGATTATCGACTGGCATGGGATTTATGGGAGGAAATTTTTCCTAAATTTTTTGTATTTAGATCGAATATTTAGTCATTTTTCTCCCTGTTGTGTGACCCGTATCACCGGATGAAAGAATGTAAGCGGTGTAACTCGTTGCTTCATTATGCAGTAACTCATATCCTCTCTTTACAAAAAGTAAAGAAGGACTGCTCTGATGAAGATCAAGAATAAAGTACCTGCCCTATTTGCAGTTTCATTCCTCACGCTGAGTTTATCGAGTCAAAGCCTGGCTGCTGAAGTCAGCGTGTGGGCCTGGGACCCTAACTTCAATGTCGCGGCAATGCATGAGGCATCGTCGGTATATAAAAAGTCCGATCCAAGTTTTAGTCTGAAGGTGATCGACTCAGGTAAAGAAGATATTGAGCAGAAATTAAATACCATGCTGGCTTCTGGGGTTAAAAACGCGCTTCCTGATATTGTACTTATTGAAGATTATAATGCTCAGAAATATCTTCAGGCTTATCCTGACTCGTTTATCCCATTACAAGATTCTATCGATTATAGTAAATTTGCACCTTATAAAACTAAAGTGATGACGGTAGGGAATAAGGTATACGGTGTTCCTTTTGATTCTGGCGTGGCCGGAATGTTCTATCGACTCGATTATCTGGAAGCTGCTGGCTATAAAGAAAGTGATATGGTGAATATCACTTGGGATAAATATATTGAGATCGGCAAGCAGGTAAAAGCGAAAACCGGTGTTGATATGCTGACCTACGATATGAACGATGTGGTTCTTCCTCATATTATGATGCAGTCCGGTGGAGAGTGGTTCTTTGATAATCAAGGGCAGCTCAATCTCACTAAAAACAATGCACTGAAAGAAACATTGAAAACAATTAAAGCAATTAATGACGCCAAAATAGCACGTCCTATTTCTGGTTGGTCTAGTTTTGTGGGGAGTTTTAATGCCGGGAAATCAGCGAGTGTGGTTTCTGGGGTATGGGTGATTGGTTCAATTAAAAGTGCTGAAGATCAGAAAGGGAAATGGCGTGTTGCGCCTATTCCACGGTTGAACCTCGACAACGCGGTACATGCCTCCAATCAGGGGGGCTCGAGCTGGTATGTCTTAAAGGGGGGGAAAAATACTAAACAGGCGATTGAATTTTTGCAGAAAACCTTCGCGGCGGATAGCAGTATGTATCAAACCCTTTTGGTCGATCGTGGTGCGCTCGCAACCTTCCTTCCTGCCACTTCCGGCCCTGCTTACGCAGTAAACGATCCGTTCTTTGGTGGGCAACCCGTGTTCGCTGATTTTTCTAAATGGGTGACTGAAATCCCACAAGTTTCCTACGGCATGTATACCCAGGAAGTTGATAACGCAATTGCCGCGGAAATACCTGCATTACTAAAAGGTGATTCTGTTGATAACGTTTTAAAACGTGCCGAAACGACATTAAAAAACCAGATTATGCAGTAGCGAGTGTGAGCTTGGGGGTGGTGAGCCCTCAAGCATTTCTCTCCAGAAATCGATGGTGTAATAATGATGTATAAACCTAAAATGAATAGGCTTTATAACATCAACGGCTGGTTTTTTGTTGCTACCGCCGTTGGGTTAATTGCCTTAATGACGATATACCCTATATTCAAGTCACTTTGGCTATCGTTTCAGTCTGGCCGTGGTGTAGTAACACAATTTGTTGGCCTGGGAAATATCTTTCGTTTATTCAATGATCCTATGTTCAAAACGGCACTTTGGAATACGTTAGTGTTTTTGGTCATCCAAGTTCCGATTATGATTTTATTATCATTAGCTATTTCTTCTTGTTTAAATTCGTCTCAGCTGAAATATCGACAGTGGTTTAGAATCGCGATCTTTTTACCTTGTGTAACATCATTGGTTGCCTACTCAATTCTTTTTAAGAGTATGTTTGAACTGGATGGCGTGATTAACTCATTTTTATTGTTTATTCATGTCATTGACGATCCGATTCCGTGGCTATCCGATCCCTTCTGGGCGAAAGTGACTATCATTATTGCCATTACATGGCGTTGGACGGGATATAACATGATATTTTATCTTTCCGCTATGCAGAATATTGATAAGTCGATTTATGAGGCCGCCCGGGTTGATGGTGTTAGCCCCATTAAGCAATTTTTCTTCATTACGATACCTTTACTGAAACCGGTTATTCTTTTTACCAGTGTGACATCAACTATTGGTACATTACAGTTGTTTGATGAAGCGATGAATATCACGAATGGTGGTCCGGCAAATGCGACGCTGACGTTATCGCTGTATATCTATAACCTGTCATTCAAATTTGTGCCTAACTTTGGCTATGCTGCAACGGTTTCATACGTCATTGTTGTTTTTTCAGCAGTGCTGGCACTGATTCAGTTTAAAGCTGCGCGGAAGGGATGATATGAGAAAAAGTAAAGTTAACAGTATACTCATGCATATTTTTCTCGTGTTGATGAGCATTTTTTCGCTTTTCCCTTTCTATTGGATGGTGGTATCGAGTACCAATAGCACCAGTCAAATTAACATGGGGAAATTCACGTTTGGCGATCAATTGCTGGTCAACTTTACCAATCTGACGAGCCAGGTGGATCTGGGGCTGGTATTCTGGAACACATCAAAAATTGCGTTGATTAGTACGGTATCAACACTTGTCGTGTGCTCTATCGCAGGCTATGCGTTTGAAATTTATGCCAGTAAGAATCGTGAGCGTGTCTATGTGGCGCTATTAACGACGATGATGATTCCGTTTGCGGCATTAATGATTCCGCTCTTCACCATGTTTGGTCAGGCTGGGTTACTCGATACGCATTTTGCCGTGATCATGCCGACCGTGGCCGGGGCATTTATTATTTTCTACTTTAGACAGTGTACTAAAACATTTCCGAGAGAACTGATCGATGCGGCGCGTGTGGAAAGCGTTGCTGAGTGGAAAATTTTCTTGTATGTCTACGTGCCGATTATGCGTGCCAGTTATTCTGCTGCTTTTATTATTGTGTTCATGACGTCATGGAATGCCTTTCTCTGGCCGCTTATTGTCCTTCAATCTAACGAATTAAAAACGATTAATCTGGTGCTATCGAGTTTTGCTTCCGCTTATTCTCCAGATTTCGGACTTATTATGGTTGGAACAGTGATTTCTACACTTCCCAGTTTACTTATCTTCTTTGCCATGCAGAAGCAATTTATCGCCAGCATGACGGGAGCGGTAAAGTAATTCGCTCTCAATGGCAAATTAACGTTTGAGGTTCACATGGCTGATATTTTACTAAAAAATATAGTGAAACGTTACGATAAGACGGAAACGATCCATCGTATCAATCTTGAAATTAATTCTGGTGAGTTTGTGGTATTCGTTGGCCCATCGGGATGTGGTAAGTCGACGTTGCTGAGAATGATCGCTGGACTGGAAGAGATCACGGAGGGTGAAATTCATATTGATAACCGTCTGGTTAACCATTTTGATCCCGCGGAGCGAGGAATTGCGATGGTTTTCCAATCCTATGCGCTGTATCCACATATGACAGTGGCTGAAAATATGGGATTTGGGTTAAGAATGAATGGGCACCCTAAAGCCGAAGTCGAAAAAATGGTGCGAAAGGCGGCGATGACGCTTCAGCTCGAAGCCTTGTTAGATCGTACACCGAAGCAACTGTCTGGCGGCCAGCGTCAGCGCGTTGCGATCGGGCGGGCCATTGTACGCGATCCTAAAGTGTTCTTATTCGATGAGCCGTTATCAAACCTTGATGCCGAATTACGCGTGGAAATGCGTTTGCAGATTGCCCGGCTTCATCAGGAAATGCGTAACACGATGGTATATGTGACGCATGATCAAGTGGAAGCGATGACGTTGGCGGATAAAATCGTGGTGCTGAACAAAGGATATATTGAGCAGGTTGGCACACCGATGGAGCTATACCATAAGCCAGAGAATATTTTTGTCGCTGGTTTTATCGGTTCACCGAATATGAATTTTCTACCCGGTGAAGTGATACAGATTGAAGGGAATTGCGTGAGTATTTTGATCAATAAACTCAATACGCTTTCCGTTAATCTTGCTAACCACGGATTGCGTGTCGATCAGAAAATCACCGTGGGTATTCGCCCTGAGCATCTGAGTATTGACCCGAATGGTGGTGATGTCAGCTTGTCTATCAATAATGAGGTCACTGAAAGGTTGGGTAATGCTACGTATATTTTTGGTGCTTACTCTGGTGTGAATCATTTTAAGGTGCATTTATCGGGTGACAACAGTATTGCGCCTTATTCAACGATCCCGCTTACCTGTCGTAGTGAAAATCTGCATTTTTTTGATGAGAGCGGAAAGCGAATTAATTAATTAAATAATAGATGCCTGTAATGGTGAGGTTAACTTCATCGAAAACGTAATATTGAATTCGTGGGAAAAGATCAGGGAATTAACTAAGCAGCCAATGATATTAACATTGGCTGTTTGGTTTGTTATGTGAAATTTATTTTTTATAAATATCGAACGCTATTTTTTCTGTACCGGATGTTTATGTAATCAATACCATTTAAGAGTGTTATCTCAAGGAGAAATGAATGAAAAAGAATAATTATTCAGGAATGATCCCTGTATTGTTAATGCTATTTATAGGGTTCATGGCGACCAATCTGGCTAAAGCGGCACAGCCGTTTGCTTATGGTGCAGATATTGGTTGGGTAAAGCAATTGGAAGATCGAGGGGTTACCTGGCGTGACGATGCTGGAACTCAGCGTGATGTCTTACAGATATTGCGCGATCACGGCATAAACGCCGTGCGGTTGCGTATTTTTGTTAATCCCGATCCCAGCGCGTTATGGCATAAAGATAATACGACCTGGACGATGCTTGGCTATACGGATAAAACCCGCGTGGTGGATGCCGCGCAGCGTGCCAAAGCGATGGGAATGCGCGTCATGGTCGATTTTCATTACAGCGATGTTTTCGCAGATCCTGGTCATCAAATCAAACCAGCCGCGTGGAAGAACTACAATCTGAGCCAATTAACGACGGCCGTTTATAATCACACTCATGAGGTGATGGCTGCGTTGATATCCGCGGGCGTGACGCCTGAATGGGTGCAGGTCGGCAACGAAATGAATCCAGGAATTTTATTACCGGAAGGCAGCACCAGTCGGTTTGCCAATTTAACTCAGCTACTGAATGCGGGCTATGATGCGGTTAAATCAGTCAGCCCTTCCTCTAAGGTGATCAGCCATTTGGCGCATGGAGATAATAATTCCAACTCTCGCTGGTTTTTTGACAATTTCCTCACCACGCACGGTGGGAAAACCGATGTGATTGGTTTTTCATTCTACCCCTATTGGGAGGGGAAAAATTATTGGGAGCTTACTGGCGCTCTGGCGAGCAATCTCAATGATATGGCGAGCCGGTATGGTAAAGAAGTCATGGTCGTTGAAGTCGGCGGTTTGGAAACTAACCCGACAGATAGTTACTGGACGATTAAGGATACGATTAATCTTGTTAAAGCGGTGCCGGGAAATAAAGGGATTGGGGTTTTTTATTGGGAACCTGCGGGGAATGCCAGCGTGTTGCCGGATGGCTACGCATTAGGGGCGACGACGCGCGTTTCAAACAATGTATTGCAATTTACCCGAGCACTGGACGCGTTTGCCGAATCACAAATCAATTTCATCAACGGAACCCGTTATAAGATCGCTAATCGACATAGTGGTAAATCGCTTAATGTTGTGAGCGGTTCGCGTGAAGATGGCGCATGGGTTGAACAATACAGTGACGGCAACTGGGACAGCCAGCGTTTTTATTTTAATGCGATTGGCAATGGTTATTTCAATCTGGTGAATGTGAATAGCGGAAAGTACATTGATGTTAATTTCAGTGCCAATGAGGATGGTGCGCAAATTCTCCAAATGTATAACACCGGCCATTTTAGCCAGCAATGGCTGATTTTAGATGCTGGCGATGGCTATTATAAAATCATGAATAGGAACAGTGGGAAGCTTTTGGATGTTAACAGCCGTTCAACAGAGAACGGTGCATCCGGTATTCAATGGCATGATAACGGGGGATGGAATCAGCTGTGGAAAATTACCGCTAATTGATGCTCTCTGGCCACGTAGCTTATTCATAAAGGTAATAAATAGAAGTATAATACGGGTACGGTTACATCGGGTTGAGTGTGAAGCTTTCGCGCCAAACCATCTCATAACCAATCTGTACGTGTTTTTTATAATAGCGTCCTGCCACCAACTCTAAAAACAGATCGACGGCGGCTTCGCCCATTTCAGTGGGGTAGAGCCGCATTGTGGTCAAACTGGGATTGAGATGCTGTGCTGTGGGGATGTCATTCATCCCAATCACTTTTATTTGCTTAGGAATGGCAATACCTTTCTCTTGAATCGCCCGGTACACGCCAATAGCGATAATGTCTGTCGCCGCAAACACGACATCAGGCCACTCTTTTTGTTGCAGCAACTCATTCATCGCCTGATAGCCGGACTCAATACAGAATAACTGACTGACCTTGCATCGCGACTCGTCGTAGATACCGTGTTTTTGCGTTATATCCTGAAAGACATGCAACCGGCTTTCATTGTTCCCTATAAATGCGGGGCGCTGAGCGCCACTATTCACAATGTAATGTAAGACTTCGCGTGCAGCCGCTTCCCGATCAAAAAGCACGGCGTCACATTGTTTATCGAGAGGGGCCGAGTCGATAAAAATTAGGTTTTTATTTAATGAATAGATTAAGGCGATGTCGCTATCGCTAAAGTGACCTACGCAAATGATCGCTTGCGCCTGAGCTAAGGTCTGGCTATTGGATGATAAATTGGTGGTGAATAGATTGCGTAACGAAATATTAAAATGGTGGCAGCGGTTTTCAATGCCAATACGCATTGCGGTGAAATAAGGGTCGTTGAGTTCTTCTGAGGGCGTAAGAAAGTGGACGACGGCGAGATTCAATAAGTTGTCATTATCCATTTTGAAATGAGAGCGGACAACAAGCGAGTTCTCTAACCTTTTTTTCTGCTGCTTACGTTGTGTCGGCGATAAATATGCCAACTCATGGGCGATTTTCTTGATGAGTTGGCGCTTTTCTTTGGTTATGGACAGGCTGGGATCGTTATTAAGTACGCGAGAAACGGTTGAGGCTGCCACCCCGGCTTTTTGAGCGATATCTGTAATCGTTGCCACAAAAAATTTTCCATAATTTGCTTATGAAAATGATAGTAGCCAATGCCTTATTGATTGAACATGCCCAGTACCCAAAAATGCGATGAAACTTTCAGTAATCGCCGTGTCACCCGCATGGGTTGTTCCTTGTCCAAATGGACTATCAGGGATGGGTTCTTGTGCGTGTTGCACTTGTGAGTTCATCAGAACGAGGCGGTACAGCCGCGGCAGGAAAACCGCTGATCAATTTATCGCCGATTGGGCGAGCTTTACTGTTCTGGAGTGATGCGAACGATATGAATAATCAGGTACAGCATTTCATCGTTAGAGATGTCGATGTTGAGAAGGTTGTGAATGTAGTCTTTGATTAGGCGGCTACATTTATAGGCATCAGGATACTCTTTGGTGACCTGATCAAAAATAAAATCATCATTTGAATGAATCAGGCTATTTTCTAACAGGCGCTGGATAAAGAATTGCATATGCGTCAGGAAGCGTGAGTAGTTAATCGATTCTTTATCAATCACGATATGGAAGTTGTACTGAATAATATTAAAGATATCTTTCAGCATCTTAACCGACTGAAGCGTGTTCTCCATATTCTGAACGTCGGTTTGCGCGTTGACCAAATGAAACGCGATATTGCCCGCTTCTTCTTCTGGCAATTCCAGCGTCATCTGCTGATTAATGTCGTTGAGCGCCCGCAAAGCAATCGCAAATTCCTGCGGGTAGAACCGCTTTACCTCATAAAGCAGACGATTTTGTATGCTGATGCCTTTGCGATAACGCTCAATCGCAAAGCTGATATGGTCGATCAGCGTAAAAAAGACCTGTTCGCTCAAGCGGCTATGAAGCTGCCGGTTCGCATCATCAATAATCTTATTCACGATGTGGACATATTCTTCCCCGACGTGCTCAATCAGACGAGCAAATTCGCGTGGCGATGTTCCGTCCTTGAGAATAAAGGTTTTCTCAATCTTGGCTGGATCGAGAATATCTCCCGTCTTGCTGTTAAAGCCGATCCCTTTCCCCATGACAATGATTTCGTTGTTATCTGCATCAGAAGATAACACCAGGCTATTGTTCAGTATTTTTATTGCTTTTATCGGTTTAGCCATTATGCGTTTCTTGAGTGATATCTGTGGGAACGTCAGTGAAATAATAACCCATTTCTTCTCTTTTATGTTGCAGGTGGGCCTCCCGCAACATAAGTGATTCAGAACCGGGCTTATCCCCGTTTTAATACCGCCTACCGGGTATTAGGGCGTACTGGGAAATAACTGTGCGCCATTTGATTCTATGACACCCCGATACCAGTAAAAACTTTTCTTTTTGATGCGGCGCAGATCTTTCAGATCGAATTCATCGCGGTTCACATAAATAAATCCGTAGCGCTTACCGTAGCCCTGATGGGTACTAACTACATCGATAGCGGACCACGGACAATAGCCAATCAGATCAACGCCATCGCTGATGGCGAGCTGCATTTGTTCGATATGGCGAGCAATAAAATCGATGCGGTATTGATCGTTGACGGTACCGTCGGCCTCAAGCTTATCCGGTGCGCCCATGCCGTTTTCCGTAATCAGGATCGGCAGATGATAGCGCTCGTAGGTTTTACGCAGCGTTAAACGCAAACCAATGGGATCGATCACCCAGCCATAAGGCGTTTTATCGACGTGCGGATTGTCTGCTGCGCGATAGACGCCGGGTTCACCCAGCATGATCTGCTGATCGCCCGCGCGGGCGCTGACGTCCGATGCATCGCCTTTACTGGCGGCAATGGTGGCGGTGGAATAGTAGTTAATTGCCACGTAGTCGGGCTTGCCGGACTGTAGGATCTCGTCATCGCCGGGCAATGTCTCCGGTGCCAGACCACGATCTTCCAGATAGCGCCAAGCCAGCGCGTTGTAGCGGCCATGTACGGCAACATCCAGAAAGCTCCAGCAGCGCAGCGTTTCCCAGTTATGCGCGGCAATGGCATCTTCCGGTTTGCTGGTGGCCTGATACATAGACGTGGTGTTGATCGCCGGACCAATCAGGCCGTTGGGGGCGAGTTTGTGACACAGCGCCATGACCTGCGCCTGCGCCAGCATCATGTGGTGGTTCTGCTGATATAGCACTTTCTTGGAGGGCAAAACGCCACCTTCCGGCAGACCAATCGCGCCGGGGTGCAGAATCATGGTGTTCTGCTCATTAATCGTCAGCCAGTATTTCACCTTGTCGCCGAAATGCGTAAACAGCGTGCGGGCGTAGTGAACGAAGGCATCAATCGTGGTGCGGTTCTGCCAGCCGCCTTGTGCTTCCAGACAATAAGGCAAATCGAAATGGTAGAGCGTGACGACCGGTTCGATACCGTGGGCGTTCAGCTCATCAATCAGGCTGTTGTAAAACGCGATGCCCGGCGGATTTACTGCACCGGTGCCGTCGGGAAGAATACGCGTCCAGGCGATAGAGAAGCGATAGGCCTTTAACCCCAGTTCCGCAAACAGCTGCACGTCTTCTTTAAAGCGATGGTAGTGATCGCTGGCAACGGTGAAGTCGGCGGTGTTTTCTGGGTGTAGGCATTTATCAATGATCGACGGGCTTTTCCCCTCGGCTTGCCAGCCCCCCTCGACCTGATAAGCCGAGGTTGAGGCTCCCCACAGAAAGCCCGCAGGGAAGTGTTTTTGCTGTTGATAGTGCATATTTTCTCTCACATCCGGGAAGACGGAAAAGGCATCGGGCAAGACGCCCAATGCCTCTATGGGTATCAGGCGTGCACGTTAATGATGGTATCCATCTGTGCGATCGGCTGTGGTGCGGTACAGACGACGCTGGCGTAGTCATCGCTGTTGATGATCACCACTGGCGTAATCGGGTCATACCCCAAATGCGTGATTTCATGCAGATCGAAGCTAATTAGCCTGTCGCCCGCGCTAACCCTGTCGCCCGGTTTGATATAGCCGGTAAAGTGCTTACCGTTGAGGTTCACCGTGTCGAGGCCGACATGAATCAGTAATTCCAGACCGTTATCTGTCCGGATACCGACGGCATGTTTTGACTCAAGGAACGTGATGATCTCCCCACTGACGGGCGCGACGACTTCACCGTTGTCAGGAATAATCGCGACGCCTTGCCCCAGTAATCCCTGCGAGAATACGTCATCGTTGATGTCATTCAGCGCGACCAGCTTGCCGGACAGCGGGCTGAGAATCGTTTGTGGTTCAGCGTGACTTTCCGCCGCCTGCGGTTTTTGGGAAGGCTCTGCTACTGATGTCGGCTGACTATTGCTGGTGTGTGCGGTCTCGGTTTCATCCACCGGATCGTCGAATCCCATGATCCAGGTGAGCGCAAACGTGACGACAATCGCAATGGCGCAGGTGATCAGCGCATGGACGATGTTCATTGGGTTTTCACCGATAAAGGCAGGCAGCGCTGCCAGCCCCGGAGAGACGAAGGCATAGCGAACCAACCCAGCTAAACCAGCATAGATACCCGCACAGCCCCCGCCAATCATGGCGGCAATCAGCGGTTTCTTCAGTTTCAGCGTTACCCCGTACAAGGAAGGCTCGGTGATACCCAGCAGGGCGGTAAAGCCTGCTGAAGAAGCCAGCTGTTTCAGATTCTTGTTCTTGGTTTTAAACGCGACACATAGCGTGGCGGCACCCTGAGCAATGTTGGAAGCCAACATACCGGGTCCGTTGATCATCTCGAAACCATTGCGGGTCAACTGCGAGGTGGCAATTGGCGTCATTGCCCACGCCGTACCGGTGATGACCAAAAACGGTTGCAGACCGCCCATCAGCATCGGAATAAGCCAGCTCGCCTTGCCATCGATGATTGCAGCACCGCTGGCGACTAGATCGTTGAGGAAAATACCGAAAGGCCCAATGACCACCAGCGCGAGCGGTGCGGTAAACAGCAGCACGATCATCGGTTTGGTGAAAAATTTGATCATGGACGGCGAAATCTTTTCGGCAAACTGCTCGATGTAAGACATGATCCATACGGTAAGAATGATTGGCAACACCGATCCGGCGTAGTCCGCCAGCCGTACCGGAATACCGATAAAGCTGATGGGGCCGCCGGAGGCCAGTAGCTGAGCCAGATTCGGGTGCAGCAGTGCGCCCGCAATCGTCATCGCCAGAATCGGGTTACAGGCGAACTTGATGGAGGCACCGTAAGCCAGCAGCACAGGCAGGAAGAAGAAGGCCGCATCGGAGATGGTGTCCAGCAGGCGATAGGTTGTGCTGTCGGCGGAAATTAACCCCGTCAGCTTGAGGATCGCCAGCAGGGCTTTAATCATCCCTGCGCCGGTAATCGCCGGGATAACGGGCGTGAAGGTGGTGGAAATCACGCTGATGATTTGCGAGAAAATGCCGCCTTTCTTCTGCGGTTCTTTACTGCTGGCAGTGCGCTGGCCGTTCATCTCGCCAATCTCGTTCAAAATCGCGCGATAGGTGATTTGGACATCGTTGCCGATGACCACCTGAAACTGACCGCCGCGATCGACCACGCTGATGACGCCGGGGAGTTTGGCAATCGCTTCTGCCTGTACGGCATGGCTATCGTTGAACTCAAAGCGTAAGCGGGTGGCGCAGTGGGTCAGCTTGCTGACGTTCTGCTTGCCGCCGCTTAACGCGAGGATGTCGACTCCAAGTTTTTGATAATTCATTTTTTGATAATTCATAGCTTTACCCTGTGTTGACGCCAATTAGGCCAAAAAAAAAGACCAAAATAAAAATGCACCTCTAAAAAAGAGGAAATGCATTTTTACTTTGGTCTTGCCTGCCGAAGCAGTAGCACGCCGCGATAAAAATAGGCTGGTGCAACTTATGGTGTTGCGCCGCAATATCAGCATGCGGCGCTGGCGTTATGCAATGTAGTCAGATGAATTAATTGATCTGGATCACAAACAATGTGGCTGTTTGCGATCCTTTTGCGCACGGTATCGCAGTTTTATCGCATCAATTTTACCGCGCCGCCGCTTTA
>NZ_LXFY01000032.1:0-218615 GCF_021432585.1 Pectobacterium sp. IFB5596 | reverse complement strand
GCTTTATGGGGCAGGCAAGATGAATGACTGTCCACGACGCTTTTTATGAAAGAAAGCGGCTCAACGGTCAGTGTGAAGTGATGCTTAGGAAATACTATAATGAGTGCTTTTAAAAGTGCTATTATTAGTGTGTTTAAGTCGCCTTTGACTAACCGAATTGAGTGAATGAAATTATGGCTTTCAACATCCTAACTAACACAGCCGCCAGTATTACTGAGTTGAAACGTGACCCGATGGGGACGGTTCGGGCTGCTGAAGGTGAAACTATCGCTATACTGAACCGGAATGAGCCGGCGTTCTACTGTGTGCCTCCTGCTGTATTCGCCTATTTAATGGAACTGGCTGAAGATGCAGAGCTGGGGCGTACCGTTGATGATCGGATGTCAGAGCTAGCTGACGCGGAAGAGATTTCGCTCGATGATCTATAAGTTAAAATTTGTGCCTTCTGCAATGAAGGAATGGAAAAAGCTAGGGCATCCTGTCCGGGAACAGTTCAAGAAAAAGCTGGTTGAGCGTTTGGAAAACCCTCGTGTTCCTTCAGCCCAGCTTCATGGCCGTAAAGACCAGTATAAAATTAAACTTAGGTCCGCTGGCTACAGGCTGGTGTATTTGGTCCAGGATGAGGCCATTACTGTGATGGTTATGGGAGTTGGAAAGCGCGAAGGTAGCCAGATTTATTCTGATACGAAAGGTCGCTCTGCTTAATCTGGTCTTTTGCGAGTCCCATCCCTTGTCGGTAGTTTTTCTTGCCGTGTGCCATGCCTTTCAAATTAATTGATGTACTTCATCACATAACTCTGACTTTTTCTGTGTCATAAAGCGCGTAAAGTAACGTCATTGCGTGCGGCTAGCACGTTCGCTGACATCTTTCAGAGGATATGACTATGAACAACACTTCCCGGATGCCTGCACTGTTCCTCGGCCATGGTAGCCCGATGAACGTGTTGGAAAGCAATGCGTATACTCAGGCATGGCAAACGCTGGGTGAGACGCTACCACGTCCGAAGGCGATTATTGCGGTTTCTGCCCACTGGTATACCCGTGGTACAGCCGTGACGGCGATGGAAAATCCACGCACCATTCATGACTTTGGTGGCTTCCCGAAGGCGCTGTTTGATACACAGTATCCAGCTCCCGGCTCACCTGAGTTAGCGGCGAGAATCCAGCAGGTGCTGGCTCCGCATCCCGTTACCGCCGATCACAGCCAATGGGGTTTGGATCATGGTTCCTGGGGCGTGCTGATCAAGATGTACCCGAATGCGGATATTCCCGTTGTGCAACTGAGCGTAGACGGCACGCAGCCTGCTGAGTATCACTACGAGCTAGGGCGCAAGCTGGCGGCACTGCGTGATGAAGGCATTATGATTGTCGCGAGCGGCAACGTGGTGCATAACCTGCGGATGGTGAAATGGGATGGCGACGCGGAGGCATATCCGTGGGCGATATCATTCAATCAATTTGTGCGTGATAACCTGGCCTATCAGGGCAACGATCATCCGCTGGTTAATTTTATGCAGCATGACGGTGCCGCATTATCCAACCCGACACCCGATCACTATTTCCCGCTGCTCTATGTGCTGGGAAGCTGGGACGGCAAAGAAGCGATTAGTATTCCCGTCGATGGGCTTGAAATGGGATCGCTAAGTATGCTGTCGGTGCAGGTGGGGTAAGATCGAATTTGCAAGGGGATCGGTTCGGATCCCCTTTGCGTATTATCAAACGCGACTATTTTTTCTTTTGTTCATCTTCTATGAACGCCAGCATTTTGTTTGCGCCGCTTGTTAATTTCTCATCTGCTTGAGGGTTGTTGAGCACTTTCTTCGCCCATTCAGCGGACTGTACATAGTCTCTTGGGAGCTCAGTGTGTTTGGCTAGCACGACAGATAATAAGAGTTGTGCCGGTGCGAAGCCCGATTCTGCTGATTTTTTCAGGTAAGCCACACCGGATTTGGGATCATAGTGATCGCCGTTGCGTTGGTTTAGGTAGGCTTTAGCGAGTAAAAACTGAGCGGGGGCATCGTTAGCATCAGCCTCGATTTTCAACCGCTCGATACCTTCTGTGCGATAAAGCGGCCAACTGCTGCGCAAAAGCTTCCGGGTAAGCTGTGTTTGCGCTTCTTTATCACCTTGTTCAGCTTTGTCCCTTAGCACCTTGAGTGCGGCTTCTTCATTCGAGATTTCTTGCGCCAGAGAGGAATTAGGTGATTTTCCCGATGCGGGTTCCGCGGCATGGACAGGTAGATGAGGCGCAAAACAAAAGAGTAATGCCGTTAAGAGTGTTTTTTTCATGATGTCCCTTTATTGGTTCTTCCTATTTAAAACAAGCCGAGTAATTCAGGAAAACGTAATTAACATGTTAGGCGGAATTGATTCTTTTTAAACGAAAGAACACATAGAAGAATACGCAGGTAGCGTAGGATACGCCACCTGCGGGAAGTGCTTAATCCAGAATGGTATGCGGATAGAAGCGCGAGAGATCCTGAGTGATCAGCGCGCGATCTTCACGTACGCCGATACCGCAAGGCTGATCGTCTACCAGCCAACTGCCAATTAGCGTATAGCTGTCGCCAAATTTCGGTAGCGGGTGATACTGCTGGATAATCATGCCTTCTTCGCCATAAGGGCCGTCGGCTGATGCTATCTCTTTCCCGTTTTCGATGATTTGGATGTTCGCCCCTTCACGTGAAAACAGTGGCTTGATGACGTAGCTGTCTAGCTCGGGGTGTTCATCTTCCGCAAAGTAGGCGGGAAGCAGGTTGGGGTGATTGGGGAACATTTCCCACAGCATCGGCAGTAGCGCTTTATTGGAAATGATGCTTTTCCAGGCGGGCTCCAGCCAGCGTACGCCAGCATCTTCCAGCTTGGTGGAAAACATTTCGCGCAGCATGAATTCCCACGGATACAGCTTGAACAGGTTACTAATTATCTGATTTTCGGGATCGGTAAACTGACCTTTTTCACCGAGACCGATTTCTTCAATGTACAGAAATTCGCTCGGCAGGCCTGCTTCCAGCGCACAGTCCTGAAGATATTGCACCGTACCGCGATCTTCTTCCGTATCCTGACAGCAAGCGAAGTGCAGCAAGCCAAAGCCGTGATTCAGCTTCAGCTCCTCAAAACGTTCAATCAGCTTTTCCTGAATGCTGTTGTACTGGTCTGAATTCTGCGGCAACTTCCCAGCGTTGATTTGATCTTCCAGCCAGAGCCATTGGAAAAAAGCGGCTTCGTACAACGACGTCGGTGTATCCGCATTGTTTTCCAGCAGCTTGGCTGGGGATTTGCCGTCATAGGCCAAATCGAGACGTGAATACAGCGAAGGCTGATGGGTACGCCATGAGTGTCTGACGAATTCCCAGGTGTGTTTGGGAATGCGGAATTTGGTGAGCAGCGTGTCGCTGCTGACGACTTTTTCCACCACTTGCAGACACATTTGGTGCAGTTCTGCTGTCGTTTCTTCCAGCTCTTCTATTTGAGCCAGCGTGAACTGGTAGTAAGCCTCTTCGCTCCAGTAGGGCTCGCCGTACATGGTGTGAAAACGAAAACCAAACTCGGTCGCTTTTTCCTGCCAGTCAGGACGCGCAGTAATATCTATCCGCTTCATTCGATACGTCCTCAGCCGCCCATACTGCGGGAAGAGCTGGAGTTTGAACTAGCGCTGCTACGCTGCATGCTGGTTTGCTTGGCGACGGTTTCACCAAAACCACCGCGCGTAATGGTGGATGTCGTTGCAGGCTTTGGTGCGAGTGCGGTTTTAGGCACCGTCATGGTACGGCCTGTCGTCGCGTTGCCGTAGTTTTTGCCAGCAGCATCAACGAATTTGCCGTTAGCCGGGCTAGTGGGGGATTTTGAACTGAACAACGGCTGCTGTGTGAAACCAGCCCCGCCACTCATCATTCGACCCATCATGTAACCCGCCATCAGCGGCATCCAGGACATCCCACCGCCCTGTTGCGATTCTGCTGCCATACCTGCCTGTGCAGGGGCTTGGGTACACTGTGCTTCACCGAATTCTGCTACGCAATCTTCTTTTGTCGCATATTTGGGTGCCGTTTTTTCCGCTTCTTTTAATGCATTATTGTATGCGGTGGTGCATTGGGCAGCCATTGACGGGTTAGCTGACGAACAGTCATCCGCATTCTGGTAGAGGGAGACGGTTTCATCGGTTTGTTCGCAGCCCGCGAGGAAAAATACAGCGCTGACGGCTAAGGCAACAGGTGCCAGACGGTACGTTCGCCATTCCTTGCGGAACGTTTCCTGATTAATATTTTTTGTACGTTTCATTGTGTTTATCCCAGAGCAAAGTGTCACGATTAATGACAAATATGTGTCGCTAAGAATAGGGGAACGTTGCCTGAATTTAAAGCGCCAATGGTATGAATGGCCGCAACGAGCGGACTCTTTACGTTGTTATACACTCTGTTGTGCGACGTTTCGCTTTATAGCGTACGTGACAACTTCAGCATTCCGGTGCAGTCACCTTCTTCTGTGGGGAAAGCGTAGGCATGAAAAAGGGGGAACGGTGGTTCCCCCTTGTATCGGATAGTGGCTAGCGCCGCTACGGATTAACGCTGCGTTGAGGCAGTCGTCGTCTGCGGGGCACTGTTGTCCGTTACGGTAGGCGTGGTTGATACTGGTTGACCCAGTGACGCATTCAACGCTTGCAGATCGTTTTCATTCAGCGTGCCCTGAGCGGATTTAATGTTTAACTGGTTGATCAGATAATCATAACGTGCGCTAGAGAGTTGCTGTTTGGCGTTATACAACGTGGTGGTGGCATCCAGGACGTCAACGATGGTACGTGTTCCTACCTGATAGCCCGCTTCCATTGCATCCAGAGAGCTTTGTGCAGACACTTCAGCCTGTTTGTAAGCGTTGATGCTGCTAATGGAAGCAGAGATGTTGTTGAACGATGAACGAACAACTTGGATCACAGAACGGTGCGCACTTTCCAGCAGCTCACTGGAGCTGACATAGCGGTGCTGTGCCTGCTTCACCTGAGAGTTGGTGATACCGCCGTTGTACAGCGGAAGCGTAAAGTTGATACCCACTCGGTGCTGTCCAGCGTCTGAATCGTTAAACGAATTACCACTCTGCGTTCTTGAGCCTGAATAGCGGGTATCGCTCACACCCGTCGATGCGGTGAGATCCAGTGTCGGCATATAGCCCGTTTCGGATGAGCGAATTTGCTCACGAGCCAAATCCTGGCTTAAACGTGCGGACAACAGGTTCAAGTTGCGGCTTTCCGCTTCTTTCAACAGATTGTTGACGGCTTCAGGTTTCTGAGTCGAAAAACGCTCGATGTTCAGACCCGCTAACTGCGGATAGAAATTGCCGGTAATCTGGCGCAGTGATTCCAGTGCGTTGTCCAGCGTATTACGCGTCAGAACCTCATTAGCCAGCACGCTGTCATACTGCGCACGGGCGTTCTGGACGTCGGTAATCGCAACCAGACCCACGTTGAAGCGCTGCGTCGTTTGGTCTAGCTGACGATAAATTGCCTGTTTCTGAGCGCTGATATAGGACAAAGAGTCAATCGCGCGCAGCACATTGAAATAGGCGGTCGCCGTGTTCAGCATCAGATTTTGCTGTGCCGTCTGGTACACGACGTCTTCGATACCGGCTTGTTTTTCTTGCAGCGTCAGCGCACGCCATTTGGACATGTCGAACAGCGTCTGGGTCAGTTGTAATGACGCGCTTTTCTCATTGCTGTTGACGCCATTACTGTCACGGTAGCCCTTGTTATAGGTATAACCCGCGTTGATCCCCAACTGCGGCAGTAACGGGCTGCGAGCTTCGTTGATTTTTTCAAACGCGGCTTCACGCGTTGCCGCAGAGCTGCGTAAATCTGGGTTGGTGCTTTTTGCCTGCTGGTAGACCTGTAACAGGTTTTCCGCCTGACTCATGGCGCTAAAACCACCCAGGCTCAGACCAATAAGAAGAGGGAGCAATTTCTTCATTTGCATTCCTTGTTGTGCAGCAATCTCGCTATGGTAGCGCTGTCTGTAGACGAATAATTGTCGATTCTATCAGAATCTGCCAATAGGATAAGGTAGCTGAACGTGCCATCTTTCAGCGCAATACGTCCGAAAGGTCAGGTAAATTGACCCTTTGGGTGATTCAGTGCGACGTTTTGTTGTTCAGTAAGATACCGAAAAGCGATGCGGTGTGCGGGTATAACCCTCGGTTTCGCTGACGTCACGCCTAATAAATGCTCAAAAACAATGATGAGTATAATGACAGTGGGTTCCGCCCTACAATACCGGATTCCATGAATACTTGTTACAGGAGTGCAGCTATGGTGTCTTCCGTGTCCGGCCCCGTTACTTTCACCAAAGATGATGTAGAAATTATTGCACGTGAAAAACTGTATGACGGTTTTTTTTCGCTGGAGCGTTACCGTTTCCGCCATCGCCTGTTTAATGGCGGTATGAGCGGTGAAGTCAGTCGTGAGATCTTAGAGCGTGGTCACGCCGTCGTGCTGCTGCCTTACGATCCGGTACGGGATGAAGTGGTTCTGATAGAACAGATTCGTATTGCGGCCTATGACACCAGTGCGTCTCCCTGGCTGTTTGAGCTGGTGGCTGGCATGATTGAGCCAGGAGAAAGTCACGAAGAGGTGGCACGGCGTGAAGCGGAAGAAGAAGCAGGATTAAGGGTTGGCCGCTGCCGACCGATAATCAACTATCTTGCCAGTCCCGGTGGTACCAGTGAACGTCTGGCCGTGATGGTGGGCGAAGTGGATACACGTACGGCGAAAGGGATTCACGGTCTGGCGGAAGAAAACGAAGATATCCGCGTGCATGTGGTGAGCCGAGAACAAAGTTATCAATGGGTTGAGGACGGTATCGTTGATAACGCTGCATCTGTCATTGCCTTGCAATGGTTAGCGTTGCACCATGAAGAACTGAAACGTACGTGGGTGGATTGAATTGATGAAACGTTATACCCCGGATTTCCCAGCCATGATGAGGCTATGTGAAACTAACTTCATGCAATTACGGCGTTTGCTGCCAAAAATTGATGAAGTTGGTGAAATCGCGGTTTATCACGTCAATAATGCGGTCTATCAACTGACGATTCTTGAATCTACTCGCTATACGTCATTGGTTGAGATTAAGCAGACGGCACCTGCTGTCAGCTATTGGAGTCTGCCAATGATGAGCGTTAGGCTGTATCATGACGCGTTGGTTGCGGAAGTGTGTGCCAGCCAGCAGATCTTTCGCTTCAAAGCACGTTATGATTATCCTAATAAGAAGTTACACCAACGTGACGAAAAGCATCAAATTAATCAGTTTCTTGCTGATTGGCTAAAGTATTGTTTGGCGTATGGTTCGATGTCGATACCGGTTTTTGATACCCAATAGATTTCAATGTGCAGGAAAGTGGCCGTCGAGCCATAAGGGAAACCAACGTACTCTGCAATTTGAAAGATGACGGGTAGAGACAGATTTACGTAACCAAGGACACCATTTGGAAAGCCTGTTGACACTGCCTGTGGCGAGTGGCGCCAGAGTCAGGATTTTACAAATAACAGATACCCATCTTTTTGCGGGCGAGCATGAAACCTTGCTGGGTATCAACACCTATCGTAGCTATCACGCTGTGCTGAATGCCATCAAGGTTCGGCAGGATGCGTTTGATTTGATTGTGGCGACGGGCGATTTGGCGCAGGATCATACGCTGCAAGCCTATCACCATTTCTCTCGCGGGATTGCGCAGATCCCAGCCCCTTGCGTGTGGCTTCCGGGTAACCACGATTTCCAACCCGCGATGGTCGATGCGCTGGCTGATGCCGGTATTGCGCCGTCCAAGCATGTACTGCTGGGCGACAAATGGCAGATCATCTTATTGGATAGCCAAGTGTTCGGCGTCCCACACGGTGAACTGAGTGAATACCAGCTTGAATGGCTGGAGCGTAGCCTGAAAAGTCAGCCTGACCGCTTTACGTTACTGCTGCTGCACCATCATCCTCATCCTTCCGGCTGTACCTGGCTCGATCAACACAGCTTGCGCAACGCCCATAATCTGTCTGCGGTACTGGATCGCTATCCGAAGGTGAACACCGTGCTGTGTGGGCATATTCATCAGGAGATGGATTTTGACTGGCATGGTCGACGTTTGCTGGCAACGCCGTCGACCTGCGTACAGTTCAAACCGCACTGTACTAATTTCACTATTGATGACGTGGCTCCGGGATGGCGCTATTTGGATCTGCTGCCGGATGGTCGTCTGGAAACTGAAGTCTATCGCCTGTCGGGCAGCGAATTCCTGCCTGATATGGATTCGGACGGTTACTAATGCCTACGCTTCTTTATCTTCATGGCTTCAACAGTACGCCACAGTCGGCGAAAGCCACGGCGCTGAAAACGTGGCTGGCAGAGCAGCATCCTGAAATTGACATGGTGATTCCACAGCTTCCGCCTTATCCGGCGGAGGCCGCCGAGATGATGGAATCGTTGATTATGGAGCGGGCGGGGCGTCCGGTGGGCATTGTTGGTTCTTCCCTCGGTGGTTATTATGCCACTTGGCTATCCCAGTGTTTTATGCTGCCTGCCGTGGTGGTGAATCCTGCGGTGAAGCCGTTTGAACTGTTGCTGGACCATCTGGGTGAATACCAGAACCCCTACACCGGCGAACAATATGTGCTAGAGTCTCGGCACGTGTACGATCTGAAGGTCATGCAGGTTGACCGGCTGGAATCGCCGGATTTGCTCTGGCTGCTGTTGCAGACGGGGGATGAGGTTCTGGACTATCGTCAGGCAGTCGCGTATTACACGGCCTGCCGTCAAACTGTGGAGTCAGGGGGCAATCATGCCTTTGTTGGATTTGAGCACTTTTTCACACCGATTGTGAATTTTTTAGGGCTCACGACAGACTGAACCGCCGCATATGCATTGAAAAACGAACCGCCGAAAGCGGTTTGTTAAACACCATTCACTGAACTCAAAGAATTAACGCAAACTATGGCTCAATCAAGTTATAACGCTGATGCGATTGAAGTACTCAGCGGACTGGAACCGGTGCGCCGTCGTCCGGGAATGTACACCGATACCACGCGTCCTAACCATCTGGGACAAGAGGTCATAGATAACAGCGTTGATGAAGCGCTGGCGGGCCATGCGCGCCGTATTGATGTGATTCTGCACGCCGATCAGTCGCTGGAAGTCATTGATGATGGCCGTGGGATGCCGGTGGATATCCACCCGGAAGAGGGCGTGCCCGCCGTTGAGTTGATCTTGTGTCGTCTGCATGCGGGTGGCAAATTTTCTGGTAAAAACTATCAGTTTTCGGGCGGTTTGCACGGCGTAGGGATTTCCGTGGTGAACGCCCTGTCTACCCGTGTTGAAGTCACCGTTAAGCGTGACGGCCAGGTGTATGACATCGCGTTTGCAAACGGCGATAAAGTACAGGAACTCACCGTAACGGGGACTTGTGGACGTCGTAACACCGGTACGCGTGTGCATTTCTGGCCGGATGAGACATTCTTCGACAGCCCCCGTTTTTCCGTATCCCGTTTGACGCACCTGCTGAAGGCCAAAGCGGTCTTATGCCCCGGTGTGGAAATCATCTTCAAAGATAAAGTTAATAATACCGAACAGCGCTGGTGTTATCAGGATGGTCTGAACGACTACCTGTGCGAGGCGGTAAATGGCCTGATCACGCTGCCAGAAAAACCGTTTCTGGGCTCGATTACCGGCGAGACTGAAGCCGTAGACTGGGCGCTGCTCTGGCTGCCGGAAGGCGGTGAACTGCTGACGGAAAGCTACGTCAACCTTATTCCGACACCAATGGGCGGGACGCACGTGAACGGCCTGCGTCAGGGGCTGCTGGATGCGATGCGTGAATTCTGCGAATTCCGTAATATTTTGCCGCGCGGTGTGAAGCTGAGCGCAGATGATATCTGGGAACGCTGTGCCTACGTGCTGTCGGTAAAAATGCAGGAGCCGCAGTTTGCCGGGCAGACTAAAGAGCGCCTGTCCTCCCGCCAATGTGCTGCGTTCGTGTCTGGCGTTGTGAAAGACGCATTCAGCCTGTGGCTGAATCAGAACGTGCAGGCTGCGGAACAGCTGGCTGAGCTAGCAATTTCCAGCGCTCAGCGCCGTATGCGTGCTGCCAAAAAAGTCGTGCGTAAAAAGCTGACTAGCGGGCCGGCGTTGCCGGGCAAGCTGGCGGATTGTACCTCGCAGGATCTCAACCGGACGGAACTGTTCCTGGTCGAAGGGGATTCGGCAGGCGGATCGGCGAAACAGGCGCGCGAACGTGAATTCCAGGCGATCATGCCGCTGAAAGGTAAGATCCTGAATACCTGGGAAGTCTCCTCCGATGAGGTGCTGGCTTCGCAGGAAGTACACGATATCTCAGTCGCGATCGGTATCGATCCCGATAGCACCGATCTCAGCCAACTGCGTTACGGTAAGATCTGTATTCTGGCGGATGCGGACTCCGATGGTTTGCACATCGCGACGCTGCTGTGCGCGCTGTTTGTCCGCCATTTCCGGGCGCTGGTTCAGGGCGGACACGTTTATGTCGCCATGCCGCCGTTGTACCGTATCGATCTGGGCAAAGAAGTTTACTACGCGCTAGACGAAGAGGAAAAAGCGGGCGTGCTGGAACAGCTTAAGCGCAAGAGAGGCAAGCCTAACGTACAGCGCTTTAAAGGTCTGGGTGAAATGAATCCGTTGCAGCTGCGTGAAACCACGCTGGACCCGAACACTCGTCGTCTGGTGCAGTTGACCATCAACGACGAGGATATGGATCAGACGATGGCGATGATGGATATGCTGCTGGCGAAGAAACGCTCGGAAGATCGTCGCAACTGGCTGCAAGAGAAGGGTGACAAGGCGGAGATCGAAGTATAACGCCTTGCTCAGGTACCTCATCGACGGCAGGTATATTCGCGTATGAAAGTCACGCTTGAGGAACTTCAGGCTTTTGTCGTTGTGATCGAAACGGGCTCGATCACGGCGGCAGCGGAACAGCTTGGGCAAACCACATCGGGGATCAGCCGGGCGTTGCGGCGTCTGGAGGACAAGCTGGGGACGACGCTGTTGCATCGCACCACGCGACGTCTCTCGCTTTCCGAAGAAGGCACGATGTTTCTTGAACACGCCCGTGGTGTGATTCACGCCGTAGAGCATGCCGAAGAGCAGGTGTTGCTGCGTCATGAGCAGCCGAGCGGGCGGTTACGGATCAACTCGGCTTCCGCATTTATACAGCATGTGATTGTACCTCTGGTGCCGGAATTTCGCCGCCGCTATCCAAAAATCATTCTTGAACTCAACACGGATGATTTCATCATCGATCTGCTGGAACAGCATATCGATATCGCCATTCGCATTGGTACGCTTAAAGACTCCACCATTCATGCGCGGCCGCTCGGATCAAGCAAACTGCGCATTGTCGCCAGTCCTGAGTATCTGCAACAGCACGGAACACCCACGACGGTCGAGTCACTCGCTGACCATCTTTGCCTGGGGTTTACTCAGGTAGAGTCGCTGAACCACTGGCCGCTTCGGCATGGGCTTCAGGACTTTTATCCCATTACGCCAGCGCTGTTGGCATCAAATGGTGAGATATTGCGCCAGCTTGCGCTACGAGGCGAAGGGATTGTGCGTATGTCTACCTTCCTGATTCGGGACGATTTGGCGGCGGGGCGACTGGTGCCGATCCTTACCGAGGAAACGGTGGAAGCCAGTCTGCCAGTTTATGCGGTGTATTATCGCAATAGCCAACTGGCGGCACGTATTAGCTGTTTTCTTGATTTTATGAGCGAGAAGCTCACGGAAAACCCGCTGTGAAGCGTGATTCACAGCGGTACCGAAGCGCGTAAATCACCGATTAGGCAAAGAGTTCGTCCAGATGCTGACGGTAGTTTGCAAGATAAGCAGGGACGTCCGGTGCCTTTATCACATCATTGCAGATGAAGGTCGGCAGCGGGGATAGCCCGATAAACTGGTTAGCTTTGTGGAACGGCAGATAAACTCCGTCCACCCCGACACCGTGGAAGAACTGATCGGGATCGTCAAAGGCTTCCAGCGGCGCATTCCACGTCAGAGACAGCATATATTTGCGGCCTTGTAATAGCCCACCAGAACCGTATTTCTTGCTGGCATCCGAACGGCTGCGGCCATCGCTGGCGTAAAGCGAGCCGTGACCGGCGGTAAACACGTCATCGATGTATTTCTTCAAGATCCACGGCGTATCCATCCACCAACCCGGCATCTGATAAATGATGGTATCGGCCCACAGGTAGTTCTGAATTTCCTGTTCAATATCATAGCCGTTGTCCACGACCGTCACACGGACGTCGTGACCTTTATCGCGCAGGAAACTGGCGGCGACCTCAGTAAGGGTATGGTTCAATTCGCCTTTGGAATGGGCGAACGATTTGCCCGCGTTAATCAGCAATGTGTTCTGCATAGGTCTGTTCTCGAATAGGTTATCAACGAAGAGGTTGGGCGTAGTCTAGAGGAGAGATTCGTGCAGAAAAATGGGCGATCGTGCATAACACTGTTGACTGAATATCAACAATCAGAAGCAGGATAGTGTTCTATTGAAATAATGTGGTCGGAGGAAAAGGCAAGAGAATCCTCCCTTGCCTTGTGCAGATCGTGTGGCGTATCTATCGATATAAACTGGCTTTTCCCGTGGAGCCGAAGAGCGCCATTTTATAGCGAATCACCTCTTTTGCCGCCTTAATCGGTTCCGGGTAGATGGCATTAGGGTCCCACCAGGTTTCACGACTGAGGATTTCTCGCGCTTTCTGGAAATAGGCGAATTTCATGTCGCTGGAGATATTGATTTTGCCCACGCCAAGCGTCACCGCTTCGGCAATTTCGGCGTCCGGGTTGGCTGAACCGCCATGCAGGACAAGCGGAATCGAAACCCGCTGCGAAATATCCCGCAGGATATGCATTTGCAGCTCTGGCTTCAGGTCTTTGGGGTAAATGCCGTGCGCCGTGCCGATGGCGACGGCTAACGTATCAACGCCCGTCCGGTTGACGAAATCTTCCGCCTGTTCGGGGTCGGTGTAGATCACTTTGCTGACGCCGCCTTCTATCGTGGTGCCGGTGTCACCAATCGTGCCTAACTCCCCCTCTACGGAAACGCCAACGGCGTGCGCCAGTTTCACCACTTCCGTGGTGAGCGCCACGTTCTCCTCATAAGGCAGCAGCGATCCGTCGATCATGACGGAGGTAAACCCGCACTGAATGGCACGCAAAACGTGTGCGATCGAGGCGCCATGATCGAGGTGGATGACAAACGGTACGGGGCTGCGCAGCGTTCTTTCTCGCACATAGGCGAAGAACTCATCGGTCACGAATTCCAGCTCGCTCGGGTGAATAGAAATAATGGCGGGAGTATTCGTTGCTTCGGCTTCTTCCACTACGGCGCGGATAAAGCAGCTATCGGCGACGTTAAACGCGCCAATAGCGAAACGGTGTTCACGCGTGGGTCTCAGGATATCAGTCATTGAAATCAACATGTTATGTCTCTCCTCTGTCGGATAAAGGGCAAAGCGTTCCTGTACCAGTGGAAAACCACTGATGCGAAAGTGAGTAAAGGGCTAACGGTCAGGCTTGGTTGGCTGAACCTGACCAACCAAGATAATCGACGACCACGTCGCGGCAGGCGGACTCCATTATTGCCAGTAAGTCGGACAGCTCCGCCGTTGGGTGCTGATGTAGTGCCTGCTGCAACGCCGTTTTTCCTGCCTCAAAAACGGCCGCGCCGACGTTGATTTTGGCGACGCCGTGACGGCTGACGCGGCGAATGTCATCGGCCTTGGTGCCGCTACCGCCGTGTAGCGCCAGCGGCACCGTGGATTCCCGATGCAATGCTTCCAGACGCTCAAAATCAATTCGTGGCGTCACACCCGGCGGATACATACCGTGGGCGGTGCCGACCGACACGGCAAGCAGGTCGATACCGGTTTGGCGGATAAAGGGAACGACGTCTTCCACCTGTGTCATTTTCACCGCGGCGTCCTCTTGGTCGTAGACCGGCGCGTCGGCGATATGACCCAGTTCACCTTCCACACAGACGCCAGCAGTTGTGGCGATGGCAACTACCTGCTGTGTGCGCTGGATGTTTTCCGCCAGCGGATGGCTGGAGGCATCGATCATCAGTCCGGTAAAACCGGCGCGGAACGCCTGACCAATCAGGCTGAATGCTGTACCGTGATCCAGGCTGAGCGCCACGGGAACGGTGGCTTGTTCGGCCAGCGCTTTAGCCAGCGGCACCGCGAGATGCGGCGGAAAGTGTGCGCTGTGACCCTGATACACATTCAGGATCAGCGGCGCACGCTGTTGCTCGGCGGCGGCAATGGCCGCACGCGCAGTCTCCAGGTTGAAACAGTTGATGGCGAGCACGGCATACTGCCGTTGATACGCGTCATCAATGAGGGCTTTCATTGCGGCATACATGGCGGCTCCTGTTATTCGAGAGTGAATTTAATGTCTTCGTCACGCACGTTGCTGTCGTCAACGTCGTCGAACTCTTCATCTGCCTGCGTCACGCGTTTCTTAATCAGCGATAGCATTACGCCGCAGATGACCGTGCCGATACCGAGCGCCAGACAGAACATCAGCGGTTTGGTAAACAGCGGGACGACAAACATGCCGCCGTGTGGCACGGGTGCCTCCACGCCCCAGACCATGATGAGTCCGCCCGCGATAGCGGAGGCAACGACGCAACTGGCAACGACTCTGAACAGGTCACGTGCGGCAATCGGGATCACCCCTTCGGTAATCATGCAGATCCCCATCGGGAAGGCGGCTTTCAACGCCTCTTTTTCTGCGCGGGTGTATTTGTAGCGGGTTAGCAGGAAGGACAGCGTGATGCCGAAGGGCGGAATCATTGAGCCGACAAATTTGACGGCTTCAGGTCCGTAGATACCATCGACCAGCATGCCGTCCGCGAAGAGCGACATCGTTTTGTTCACCGGTCCGCCGAAATCGAAGGTTGCCATCGCCCCCAAAATCGCCCCCATCAGGAATTTCGAGCCGCCCTGCATGGATTCCAGTAGATGAATCAGCGCTTTTTGCAGCCAGACGATGGGCTGGCCGATAAACGTCATCATCAGCAGCCCGGCGATAATGGTGCTGAGCAGCGGCAGGATCATGACGGGCATCAGCCCCTGCATCGAGGTGGGTAGTTTGATGTAGCGACGCAGCAGTAGCACGGTGTAGCCGACTAAGAAGCCGCCGAGAATACCGCCGATAAAGCCGGTTTGAATCTGACCGCAGATAAAACCTACGATCAGGCCGGGAGCGAAGCCGGGGCGGTCGGCAATGGAGTAAGCGATCGCGGCGCTGATCAGCGGCACAATCAACCCCATTCCCCAGCCGCCGATCTGATTGAGCATCCACGCAATACTGCCGGTTTGCTTGCCGACGTCCGGGCCGCCGATAACCTGCCCGAGGGCAATACAGATCCCGGCGGCGACAATGAGCGGGATCATCCAGGAAATACCGGTAAGAAGATGCCGCTTTATTTCCTGTCCAACGGTGATTTTTCTGGTGTTCATAATTATTACCCCGAAATTGAGATATTCAGGCACCCGCTAAAGAACTAGCGACTTTTTCCAGAAATTTAATCGGAGATTTAATAACGACCTCCGTTTTTACCCGAACAATAGGCTTACCTTTAAATCGCTCTTCGCCTGTTATTTTTATATCGATGGCCAGAATAACGACATCGGCTGCGGCTATTTCATCAGGCGTTAATTCATTCTCTGTACCAATAGTTCCCTGAGTTTCTACTTTGATAGTGTAATTTAAGGCGTTGGCACCCTTAATGAGTTTCTCGCGTGCGATATAAGTATGCGCAATGCCTGCCGTGCAGGCGGCAACACAAACAATATTCATTTTGAGCCTCGTTTTATGTCGGAGTGACTGGCGCTGTTTCTGCATACTGACTAAACAGCCGAATAATTTTATGGGGATCGGATTCGTCCAGCAGTTGAGCAATCACCTCATCATCGGCCAGCGCACTGGCAACCTGAGACAGCAGGCGAATATGTGTCGTGTTCTGATCTTCCAGACGCACGGCAAAAAGAATAATGCAGCGAACCTGGCTACCGTCCAGCGTTTCCCACGGAATATCCTGACGGGTGCGGCCAATCGCGAGCGTGGTCTGTTTTACGGCGGAGGATTTCCCATGAGGGATCGCAATATGGTTTTCAAAACCGGTTGACCCTTCCGCTTCACGTAACCAGACATCGTGAATAAAATCTTGTTTATTGGTAATGGCACCATCGGCATACAGCAGATCGGTTAATTCATTAATGGCTTCATCTTTATTAGTCGCGGACATATTGAGCTTCACGCGATTGGCATTCAATATTTTATTGATATCCATTTATCACACCTCATCTATAAATTTGAAAAATTAACGTTAGGCCGAGAATCAGTGAGGGACGGCCTGATGCAGCTGATTAGCGATAACTTTTTCGGTAACACGCTTAATGTCATCGTCGTTAAAAAAGGCGGAAACATAGACGACAGGAATGTGTTGCTCTTCCAGATGAATCGTAGAAATAATCAACTCAATCTCTTCCTGTTGGCAAAACGTCTGCATATTACTGGCAGAGATCACGCCAACAATAATCCAGTCAGGAAATGCACGCAGGATACGATTTTTTAATAGATGTGATGTTCCTACGCCGCTGGAACACACCACCAGAATACGTTTATGGGCAATTTTGCGTTCCAGCGCGGCTTGAAAATGAATGGTCAGATAGCCAATTTCATCCTCAGCGACCGGTTTTAATTGGAACCGCTGACAGACTTCGCTCATTGCCTGCTGAGTCATGTCATAAATATCGATAAATTCATTTTTTATATCGTCTAATAACGGGTTTCGAATATGTATTTGGTACTTTAAACGGTTAAGCAACGGCTTGATGTGAATAAGTAATCCCTCATGTAATAACTTATCCGAGCGCAAATCGATATTAATTAAATCAGAAAATATCTGCGTCAATGCGCGCGTGATTCTGCGCGATTCACCGTTAGAGAATTGATAGCGAAACAGTTGGTTATTCGCCCGTTCCTCCATCACAATGCCGGAAGAAATAATATATTGGTAAATAAACCAGACTTCATCCGAAGGTAGCGTGCTCTCGACTCGCTGCTCTATTTGGCTCACCATATTTTGAGCGATGGAGAATATACGATTATCAATCTGCTGATGAACGGATTCTTCCGCCATCATTAACGCTTTTCCCTGCACAATACGGTGCATCATAATTAAGGTATGCGTGAAAATATTGATGTAATAGGGCTCACCGAGCGGATAAGAAAGCTGTCTTTCCATGCCCTGTAACAGCGATTCGACGAAGGACACGTCTTCTTCGCCGAAATAGTTAATCAGCGCTTTATAGCTGCCGGGGTCGAGACGAGAATGGCTTAGCGGGCCGGGTTCTTTGTGGTGCATGACGTCATTAATGAGCGAGGCCATTGCCTGACGTACCTGATTTTCACTGCCTTCAATGTGCGTGCCACTCTGGCTGCGCACCAGCGTCAGCCCCAGTGGATGTAGCCAGCTTTCGATGATTTTCAGGTCGTTAACGATAGAGGCGCTGCTGATAAAATAGCGTTCTGACAGCTTGCTGATAGACGTTTCATGAGGCGTGTCACTTAACAGCTGCGAGGCAATTTTGACGCGACGTGCATTGTTGATCAGCGCATCGGTATCCCCGTCGTCCACGACAATTTGCTGTTCCAGCAATGCGCGGTGTCGATCGTCATCCGTGGTTAACATGATTCCCGCACCAACCTTTTTGTCTGGATAAATATTCCAGACAGAAAGGAAGGCTTCGACAAATTGCATATCACGATAGACGGTTTTTTCCGACACATCGAGGTACTGTGCAATATCTTTAACCGTTACATATCCCTGGTGTTGTAACAGATATTTCAATAAACGGTTCTGACGGGAGGTGAGTGGCTGCATCATATTACCCTCATGCGTATTTAGATTTTCTGATGCTCATCGAATTGATAATTTTTTCTAAATGATTCCCTGTTTTATTTTTCTGTGCATTTATTTAAATAGCGTGCTGTAGTGATTAATCTAGTCGTGATAGTCGATAGGGACAATACTAAATGCTGTCCGCCGAATAGGACAAAAATAAAACAGGGTGTTGAGTGGATATTAATTGGGATCGCGATCACGCTATCATGGGTAATAATTGTGATCTCACCTGCATATTAATTGTTTCGTTAAAAAATGCAGTGAAAATAAGAATATGAGCAAGTCAGAGCGAGGGGAAATAAAAAAAGCAAGAAAGCCGTGGTGCGCTTTCTTGCCTGATAAGGTAGCGATGCCCGAACTGAACATCGCCTTATTTCAGTAAATCAGCGCATCGTGCCGATTAGAAGTCCACATTCACACCAAGCTGGAAGGAACGGCCGGGCGCGGTAGACAGCGCGCGATCGTATTGCCCTTGTCGGTCATCGGTTTCGATCTGACGGCTGCTCAGGTAATCCCAGTATTTACGGTCCGTCAGGTTATACACGCCACCGCTGATTTTCACGTCTTTGGTCACGCGATAGTAGGCGGTTAGATCCACCATGCCATAGCCGGGAATCCGCATATATTCGGCAGTCGAAGCGGTGATTGCTGTGCCAGCATTGGTGTAGTTTTGACGATTGGTATCCTGCGCCTGCTTCCCTTTCTGGAAGGTTGACGTCAGAGCGGCACCGTAGCGCTGTGAAGGATCGTCATAGGCGATGCCAACAACCGCTTTCATCGGGGCTACGCTGTCGAGATCGACATAGCGGTCGCCAAGGTAGCGGGACTGCGATTGGCCTTTGGTATAACCAAACGCCAGCGTGGTGCTGAGCCCATCAACCGCTGGGAACTAGGTGCCTAACTGTATTTTGCTGCTGACTTCACCGCCGTAGATGTAGGCTTTATCACGATTTTCTGCCTGAAATATCGTATTGATATTGTTTGGCACATTGGTAAATTTATCGGGGTTAGCAGCACGGCGGTAGCGGGTATTGGCGATAAAATTCTTATACGTGTTGTAGAACAGCGCCGTACGGAATGTGATTCCCTCCGTTGCTTCGCCTTTTAATCCCCATTCTACGTTGTTACTGGTTTCTGTTTTGAGGTCGCTATTACCGATAAAGGCATATTGAAACGGTCCGGCATAGTTGGCGTCAAGATTGGTGCTGCCATAAAGCTGGCTGGCATCGGGGAACTGTGCGCCGCGGCGGTACTGCAAATAGGTTGTCAGCGTTGGGGTGATGTCGTAGAGGAAACTCAGTGAAGGCAGAATTTGCGTATCGCTGTTGGCTTTGCCGTACAGTCTGTTGACATCGGATTCACTGATGACACTACCGTCACCGCTCAGGCGAACCGTATTGGTCGGTTTGGTACGCTGGTGGACGGCGCGCACGGCTGGAACAACCGAGAAGGCGTGCCCGGCCAGATCCCAAGAGATAGTATCTTGCACGAAGCCGCCGACGGTGTAGCTGTCGCTATCGGCTTCTGGCTGCATGATATTATTCGCACCCGTTTGGTTAGGCGATTGCCTGAATGGACGCTCTGTCTTGGTTTGGCTGGCATTGAGACCCCAGCTAAACTCGTGACGATCCCAGCTTTTCACCAGGTGGGTATCGAAGCCGTACGTTTTTACATTGTAATCAGAATAGACGCGGTGGCTATCGGCTGCCGCCATTCCTGTTGTCGCTGGTAACCAGGTATTGTCGTGTGATTCGCTGTTTTGGAAGTAAATGCGGCTATCAACCAGATCAACCAGCGTGTTGTTAACGGGCGTCCAGCGATCTTTCAGGCTGGCGCTCCAACGGCGTGTCTCGCTGCTCTGTTGCGCCGTGCCGTAAATGGTATTGTTGCCGCTTGGCAAGTTACCCCAGTAATCGTAATGGGTGTGGTTGGTTTTATGATAATAATCCAGCGTACCGGTGAGTTGATGCTCGTCGTTGGCCTGCCAAATACCGGACGCCAAAATGGCGTTAGAGTGCCAGTTGGCAGGGTAAGCGGCGATCTCGTCGCTGTTATTGCGCGTTTGCTGGCCGTCACGACGGCTGAGTACGACAATGCCGCGCAGTTCGGCATCCCCGCCTGCGGCGGTGATGCCGTTATGCCAACCATGGTTGGCAGAGTCGAAGTCACTCTGAAGACCGAAGTAGTCTTGCTTACCCGCTTTCAGATAATCATCGGCAGATTTTGGTCGAAATGAGACGCTGCCTCCGAGTGCGCTGATGGTATTTTCTGCGGAGGTGACGCCTGACTCAATATCAACGCGGCTGTACAGGTAAGGATCGATATAGTCGCGTCCCATACCGAACGTATTGAATCCGGCGCGGCTGGCGTAGCTACGACCTGTTGCATTAGGCAGAGCGATGCCATCGGTATCGATCGCAACACGGTTGCTTTCTATCCCGCGAATGTTGTAGCCCGTGTAGCCACCGCGGTCGAAGCCACTTTTCCCCGTATTGCTACCGCCGCTGGAGCCCGTTGCGCTGATTAACGGCTGGTAACGCATGATGGTGCCAAAATCGTTACCGCCATTTTTCTGCATGTCATTGGCTGTGATTGCAACTGATGAGCCCGCTTTTTTCTCAACTTCAGGTGCGTGCACAGTCATGACGTCACCCGTCGGTTCCGTTTTAGCCGCTGGATTGTCTTGCTTCTTCACGTTGAGTGCGTTGTTGCCTGTGGTGCTATCCGCTGCCATGCTGTTCAGCGCGACGCCAGTCAAGATGCCGGTGAGAAGAATTTTATTTAAATTCTTGTTAATTAACATAATGATACTCTGCTATAAGGTTGTTCTGGCCAGCGGCGTTGAGGAAACATGGCGTGCTGGTAGCTAACGTCTGCAAGGGAAATGCAAAACGGCGAATAACATTAATTATCATGTGGTAATGATAATTATTATCAATATGTTAATCATTATCGTTTGTTGCGGCAATGATGATGAATAATTCTTAATGAAACGGTTTGTCGGCTAGCAAACTCTAAAGCAGGCTGTGTCTGCGTGATGTATCAATGAGGTGTAATGAAATTACCGACTTACGAAACCGATCGCTACGAGCTGGACGATGGCGAAGCGATTAACCGCGAATACCCAGATTCGTTCTGGATTCCGGCCAAAGCAATGCGTGAATCGCTGGAACCCGGAGATTTTGTTAAGTTGATCTTCCGGATGGAGGAAACGGCGGGCTCTGACGATCTTTCAGTAGAAAGAATGTGGGTCAACGTGACGAAAAAGCACCCAGCGTTTTACGAAGGGGTTTTAGATAACGAGCCTACGGGAAGCGACTGTGTGCAATGCGGTCAGACGGTTACGTTTCATGCTTGCCACGTGATTGCTATCTATGGAAAGAATGAAGAACGGCATCGCTAACACGAGTGATGTTCGTGCTGATTTCACTATGTTTAGCGTCGCAGTACGGCGATCCTATGATGCAAGGTGACTAACGATGTTTATTGAAATACCCCAATCTGTTTTTCCACTGTTTCACGCGTCAGGCTGGCCGCATGTCGAACCGCAACCAATCCCGCCGTTTGTGCCAGAGAATCATCCGGCCGCTGACATCCTGCACGCGTTCAGCGGGTTGACGGTCGGGCAGTGCGGCGCAGGGGAAGAGTGCGCCAGTGGTGATATTATTTTTGGCAGCAGCGTAGATTTGCAGGAGGATGAAACGCTACTTGAGTGGCAAGGTATTCTGAATACGACGCTGATTCTCATTGGTGAGACTCATCATTCGCACGCTGCCTTGCTGATGGATAGCGCGGGTGCCTGCTACGGGATGAGCTTTATACATGAGGCATTCTGGTTTGAAGGGGCGTCTTTTGAGGTCGCTGTTGAGCGCATTCTGCTTGGCCGGAAGGGGAAACCCATGCTGCGACCAAACCAACCGTCAATATCCGTCTATGGCGAGACGATTACTGCCGATCATCCGAGCGTCCACCATTACTGCTAGCCGCCTGCTTCGGTAGCGTTGGATTCACACCGGCCATCGCCTGGCGCGAGGGTTTTCTGAGAACAACATCGTTTCCTGTGACGCAGTTTCCTGCTAACTGTTCCCTGTGACATCACCTCATCAGATAAGGTACTATTCCCGCCAAACATACCGCCACTATGGCGTGCCGGAAAGCGTAACCATCGCGCCGCGATGTGAGGGAAATGAGATAAATGAGTGAGATGACTCATGACGGCGCAGAAAGCCTTGCGCTGCGCACGTTTACCGAAAATGCATATCTGAATTATTCCATGTACGTCATCATGGACAGGGCATTGCCGTTTATTGGCGATGGCCTGAAACCTGTGCAGCGTCGCATTGTGTATGCGATGTCCGAGCTGGGGCTGAATGCCAGCGCCAAATTTAAAAAATCCGCCCGTACCGTGGGTGACGTGCTGGGTAAATACCACCCGCACGGCGACAGTGCCTGTTATGAGGCGATGGTGCTGATGGCGCAGCCGTTCTCTTACCGCTATCCGCTGGTGGATGGTCAGGGAAACTGGGGGGCACCGGACGATCCGAAATCGTTCGCCGCCATGCGTTATACGGAATCGCGGTTGTCCAAATACGCGGAAGTGCTGCTGTCAGAGTTAGGGCAGGGAACGGTCGATTACACCCCGAATTTTGATGGCACGATGCAAGAGCCGAAGATGCTGCCTGCACGTCTGCCGAATATTCTGCTGAACGGCACCACCGGGATCGCTGTCGGGATGGCAACGGATATCCCGCCGCACAACGTGCGTGAAGTTGCTGCGGCAGCCGTCATGCTGCTGGAAAACCCGAAGGCCTCGCTGGACGATTTGCTCCAACATGTACAGGGGCCGGATTTCCCGACGGAAGCTGAAATCATTACGCCACGCGATGAAGTGCGCAAACTCTACCAGAATGGCCGTGGCTCGGTGCGGATGCGTGCGGTCTGGAAGAAAGAAGACGGTGATGTGGTGATTACCGCACTGCCGCATCAGGTTTCTGGTGCCAAAGTGTTGGAACAGATTGCCAGCCAGATGCGCGCGAAGAAGCTGCCGATGGTGGAAGACCTGCGTGATGAATCCGATCACGAGAACCCAACTCGTCTGGTGCTGGTGCCACGCTCGAACCGTATCGATATGGATCAGGTGATGAATCATCTGTTCGCCACTACCGATCTGGAAAAGAGCTATCGCGTTAACATGAACATGATCGGTCTGGATGGTCGTCCTAGCGTGAAAGGGCTGGTTGAGATCCTGAGCGAATGGCTGGTATTCCGTCGCGACACCGTGTGTCGCCGATTGAACTACCGTCTGGAAAAAGTGCTCAAGCGCCTGCATATCCTTGAAGGCTTGCTGATTGCGTTCCTGAACATTGATGAAGTGATTCATATCATCCGCACGGAAGACGAGCCGAAGCCCGTACTGATGCGCCAGTTCAGCCTGAGTGAAACTCAGGCTGAAGCGATCCTGGAACTGAAATTACGTCACTTGGCCAAGCTGGAAGAGATGAAAATTCGCGGTGAGCAGGACGATTTGGCCAAAGAGCGCGATCAACTTCAAGCGCTGCTGGCGTCAGAACGTAAGCTCAGCAATCTGATTAAGAAAGAAATTCAGGCAGATGCGCAAGCCTATGGCGACGATCGTCGTTCGCCGCTGCATGAACGCGGCGAAGCGAAGGCGATGAGCGAGCATGACTTTGTGCCGTCAGAACCCGTTACCATTGTGTTGTCGGAAATGGGCTGGGTACGCAGTGCCAAAGGGCATGACATCGATCCTACTGGGCTGAGCTATAAAGCGGGCGATAGTTTCCGCGCCGTTGCGAAAGGCAAGAGCAATCAACCCGTAGTGTTTATTGACTCCACCGGCCGTAGCTACGCGCTGGACCCGATCACGCTGCCTTCCGCACGCGGTCAGGGCGAGCCGTTAACGGGCAAACTCACGCCGCCACCGGGCGCGACGATTGAACAGGTGCTGATGGCCGCAGACGATCAGCCGTTGCTGATGGCGTCGGACGCGGGCTATGGATTTGTCTGTACCTTCAACGATCTGGTCGCACGCAACCGCGCAGGCAAAGCGATTATTACGCTGCCGGATAATGCGAAGGCATTAGCACCGATCGAGATCAAAGGAGAAGATAACCTGCTGATGGCGATCACTGCCGCAGGCAGAATGCTGCTGTTCCCTGTCTCTGATTTGCCACAGTTGTCGAAAGGGAAGGGCAACAAGATCGTGTCCATCTCTTCTGCTGACTTTGCGGAAGGTAAAGACCGTCTGACCTGGCTGTATCTGCTGCCACCACAGGCTTCCGTCACGCTGTATTTCGGTAAGCGTAAGCTGGTGCTGCGTCCAAACGAGCTTCAGAAGTATCAGGGCGAGCGTGGACGGAAAGGTACGCTACTGCGTGGGCTGCAACGCATCGATCGGATTGAGGTGGATGCGCCGCAGCAGGCCGATACTGGCAGCAGCGAAGAATAACGCCTCCCTATTGTCATTGTGCATGTAGAAAGGCGGTGTTTACCGCCTTTCTTTGGTTTCCGGTTGCTATCCCGCAGCAAATTGAATCACCGTGTGTTTTCGCGCGGAATCGCTATACTAGCGGCGGCTGTTGGCTAATGAGGTTGCTATGTTATCCATTTTGCGTTTTTTTGTTGTTGTCATATTTTCGATTTTGATCTGTATTTTTGGCTTGTTTTACTGTCTGTTCAGCCCTCGAAATCCCCGTCATGTGGCAACTTTCGGTCGTCTTTTTGGCCGCTTGTCCGTGGTGTTTGGCCTGAAAGTAGAAATGCGGATACCGGAAGAAGCGGCGCATTATGGCAATTGCATCTATATCGCGAATCATCAGAATAATTACGATATGGTGACGGTTTCCAGCGCGGTTCAGCCTCGTACTGTCACCGTCGGTAAAAAAAGTCTGCTGTGGATTCCGTTCTTTGGACCCCTCTACTGGTTGACGGGTAACTTGCTGATTGATCGTGAAAATCGTGCCAAAGCGCATGGCACCATCGCTCAGGTCGTGAAGCATATTAAAGAGCGTAATACCTCTATCTGGATGTTCCCTGAAGGGACACGCAGCCGTGGGCGTGGCCTGATGCCATTCAAGACCGGTGCTTTTCATGCCGCGATTAGCGCAGAAGTGCCGGTTGTGCCGATTTGCGTTTCTACGACCAGTAATAAGGTGAAGTTGAACCGCTGGAATAACGGACTCGTTATCGTAGAAATGTTGCCACCCATCGATACCCGCGCATATACCAAAGAGCAGGTTCGCGAGCTGGCTGCACATTGCCATGATGTGATGGCGGCCAAGATTGCGGAACTGGATGCGGAAGTCGCGGCGCGCGAAGCAGCAGACAAAAAATAAAATTATCCCACCGAGTTACTCGATTATTTCTTCCGATTGTCTATTCAAGAACGAATCGGAAGATAAACTTTGCTTACGGTTTATTGGATTTACGGAGTCATTATGTCACTCAGCCGACGTCAGTTTATTCAGGCATCGGGCCTTGCGTTATGTGCGGGTATGACGCCACTAGCAGCGAAAGCCAGTGGGAATCCCATCGCATTGCCGATACCTCCATTACTGGAGTCGCGCCGAGGCCAGCCGCTTTTTCTGACGATGCAGCGTGCTCATTGGGCATTTTCTGGCGATCGTAAGACGTCCATTTGGGGAATTAACGGCCGTTATTTAGGGCCGACGGTGCGAGTCTATGACGGCGATGATGTTAAGCTAATTTACAGCAATCGCCTGAATGAGCCTGTCGCGATGACGATTGGTGGGTTGCAGGTGCCAGGGCCGTTGATGGGCGGGGCGGCTCGCATTATTTCTCCAGGAACCGATTGGTCACCGGTGTTGCCGGTTCGTCAACCAGCGGCGACCTGCTGGTATCATGCGAATACACCGAACCGCATGGCACCCCATATTTATAATGGATTGGCAGGGCTGTGGTTGGTGGAAGACAGCACCAGCAAATCTCTGCCTCTGCCTAATCACTACGGTGTCGATGATTTCCCCTTGATTATTCAGGATAAACGACTGGATAACTTTGGCGTCCCTCTCTATAACCCACCTTCTAATGGTGGGTTCGTCGGTGACTCGCTGTTAGTCAATGGCGTCCAAAACCCCTTTGTTGAAGTTTCTCGCGGCTGGGTTCGCCTGAGATTGTTGAACGCGTCGAACTCCCGGCGTTACGTAATGCGACTCAGTGATGGCCGAGCGATGCATGTGATCGCCAGCGATCAAGGGCTGTTGCCCGCGCCAATGGCGGTGAACCAACTGTCGCTCGCGCCCGGAGAACGACGTGAAATACTGGTCGATATGTCTCAAGGCGAAGATGTCACGCTGACGGCAGGTGAATCAGCTGGGATTATGGATCGCCTGCGCGGCTTGTTTGAGCCTTCCAGTATCCTGATTTCCACCCAAATTGTTACGCTTAAACCGACGGGGCTGTTGCCATTAGTCACAGACAACCTACCGATGCGTTTGCTGGCCGACAACATCATTGAAGGTAGCATCAGTCGCACGCGTGAATTCCGTCTGGGTGACAGTCTGCCCGGCATCAACGGCGCGATGTGGGACATGACGCGTGCCGATGTGCAAACTCAGCTTGGCCGCTGTGAACGCTGGATTATCCACGCCGACACGCCGCAGGCTTTCCACATTCAGGGCGTCAAGTTTCTGGTGCGCAGCGCGAATGGTCGCCCACCCGCGGTGGAAGACAGCGGCTGGAAAGATACGGTATGGGTGGATAACGATGTCGAACTGCTGGTGTATTTCATGCAGCCTTCCTCAATGGCGTTCCCTTTCCTCTATTACAGCCAGACGCTGGAGCTGGCCGATCGCGGCTCGACGGGACAGCTTATCGTACAGACGGCGATGTGAGTCTCTATCCTGCCAACAATCCTTCGCCGTTACGGATGTAACGGCAATATCACCCACCCTCGTTTGTTTCTTAATGTGATCCACTTCTATTCAGACACACCAAAATTAAAGATGCGGAGCTGTGCGGACGATACCTTATAGAGTGATGTTGCTCTGTACTAAGGGAATATTTCGGATTCGGATACTGGGTTTAACGCGTCATAAAAATATTTTTTATTACAACAAATTCAGAATCAGAGTATTTCGTGGCGTCATGGAATCAGGTTCACTTCTGTTTTAACTCATACGTAGCCAGAATGCTGCGTTATTGAAAAGGCTGTGCTATGCGGGAATTACTGCTTTGGGTCAGGGATCAGCTTGCTGGGGCGTCGTCGGCCCCCCGCTATATGCAGCTTGCGTCGTTGCTTGAATCAGAAATCGGCCGCCGGAAGACGTTATCAGGCCAGTTCTTACCTGCGGAAAGATTGATTGCGCAACAGTTGGGATTATCGAGAGTCACGGTTTCCCGATCTTTGTCGTTGCTGGAAGAGAAGGGGATGATTGTTCGCCAGCAGGGGGTTGGGACTCGCGTTGCCCAACGGCTTAATTATGCGTTGAGTGCTGAAGACGAAGGGTTCACCGCACTGGTGCTGAAGCAAGGCGGTGTTGCTGGCAGCCTCTGGCTGGAGAAGGTAATACAGGTTCCTCCCGCTGCAATCGCCGCGAAAATGTCTCTGCCGGAAGGCGAGGCCGTGACCTATCTGCGACGCGTCCGGCTCAGCAATGGCGAGCCCGTCTCGCTGGAAACGACCTGGATACCGCAAAAATTTTTACCCGACCCCGAGACGCTTGAGCAGTCTCTCTATCAATATTGGGTGGCGCGTGGGATCACGCCGGACAAAAAACGCTATCGCTTTAAAGCAATGCCCTGCGCAGAAGAGGTTGCCGAACGTCTTGGTATCGTAGCGGGCGCTCCTGTGCTGTATTGCCAACTGCATGTTTACAACGAACAGGGTGAATTGCTGGAATATAGCGAGGCACATTGCCGTAGCGATGTGTATGAGATTCAGTTTGCTGACTAGAGAAAAAATGCCAGCAGGGGGAATGCTGGCATCAAAGACGGGCTAGTCGTTTCTCGGTTCGTCAGGATCTGAACCCAGGCGTTTTCCACTGTCCAGCTTGGCAATTTCACCCAGCTCGTCTTTATCCAGACGGAAATCGAACACCTCGAAGTTTTCCTTGATACGTGCAGGTGTCACCGATTTAGGGATCACCACCAACCCACTGTCCAGATGCCAGCGGATCACAATCTGTGCCGGTGTTTTCCCGTATTTCATCGCCAGTTTGCGGATAATCGGGTGATCAAAGACCCCTTCGCCACCCTGCGCCAGCGGGCTCCAGGATTCAGTCTGAATATGGTGTGTGGCATTCCAAGCGTGGAGCTGTTTTTGCTGAAGAAGCGGGTGCAGTTCGACCTGATCGATGACAGGCAAGACGCCCGTTTCTTCTTTTAACCGCTGTAAATGGTGGATATGGAAATTACTGACGCCGATGCTTTTCGCCAGACCTTGTTCCTGAAGCTTGATGAGCCCGCGCCAGGCATCTACGAAAGTATTCTGTTGCGGTAATGGCCAGTGAATCAGGTAGAGATCGACGTAGTCTAACCGAAGCTTCCGCAGACTTTCTTCCAGCGCCTTTTGGGGATCGGTGTGATCGCCATTCCAGAGTTTGGTGGTGATGAACACCTCTTCACGCGGTAGATTTGCGGAACTCAGCGCCTGACCGACCGCTTCCTCGTTCTTATAAATCGCGGCGGTATCGATCGCCCGATAACCGATGGACAATGCTTCAGTCACGGCGGTCACCGTGTCCTCACTGCTTGCTCGCCAGACCCCAAGGCCCAACTGGGGCATGATATTGCCGTCCGCCAGCTTCACTTTCGGTTGCGTCATCTCATTCTCCTTTTATATCCGTTAATCCATAAACGTATCATAGGCTTAACTGGATGGGCGACCTGTTCATATCACGGACAGAGGGGAACGTGATCCCTCGCAGGAACAGGCATATGGTTTCAGTTTAGTAGAAAAATTCGCTGGCTATGTGTGGTCGGATGATAAAGGGAGCCGATTGGCTTCATGCAGATCGTTTAAGCATCGAGATACACGGGGTGACCACAGGGGTGAAGCCTCCCTGCGGGAACCTTCCCCTGTGTTTCCCCTCATAACAGGCTTAAGCGATCGGTATTAGCTGAGCGGCTCCCCTTAACAGACACAGCATTGAGGGGGGATATGTGATTTAAACGATAGCGTGTTCTCCTGTAACTCGAATTATTGAGGACTAAGAGGCTTAACGCGCCGCTTCGTAAATCTTCTGGCTTTCTTCCAGCGTGATGTCACGGTGTTCGCCTAATGCGGTTAGGCCGTGCTCGTTGAGTTTGGCAACCAGCGTCGGAATGGAACTGCCATCCAATTGATAGTCAGAGAAGCGGGTCGGCACGCCCATTGTCTCGAAGAAATCACGCGTAGCGGCAATCGCACCGTCGATGCGCTGGTCTTCGCTACCGTCGCGCAGGTTCCAGACGCGCTCGGCGTATTGCAGCAGTTTGTCACGCTTCTGGGCTCTCCTTGCTGTCAGCATGGCGGGCAGGACGATAGCCAGCGTCTGGGCATGGTCGAGGCCGTGCAGCGCCGTTAATTCGTGCCCCAGCATGTGGGTTGACCAGTCCTGCGGCACGCCTGCGCCAATCAGGCCGTTCAGTGCCATGGTGGCGCTCCACATCACATTGGCTCTAACCTTGTAGTTTTCCGGTTCAGCCAGCGCACGCGGGCCTTCTTCAACCAGCGTCAGCAGCAAGCCTTCCGCAAAACGATCCTGTACTTTGGCATCGACGGAATACGTCAGATACTGCTCAACGGTATGAACGAATGCATCGACCACGCCGTTCGCAATTTGGCGAGCGGGCAGGGTGTAAGTCACCACCGGATCGAGTACGGCGAAGAGCGGCTGCGTGTATCGCGAGCGGAAGGCGAGCTTATCGTTGGTTGATTTACGGGTGATGACCGCGCCATTGTTGGATTCTGAACCGGTCGCTGGCAGAGTGAGTACCGCTGCCATCGCGATGCCGCGATCGATTTCCGCACCGCCGGTTTGCAGAATATGCCACGGGTCTTGCGCAGCCTGATAGTCTGCGGCAGCCGCGATAAATTTTGTGCCATCAACCACAGAGCCACCGCCAACCGCCAGCAAGAAATCAATCTTCTCTGCACGAACAACCTCGACAGCTTTCATTAGCGTTTCATACGTCGGGTTGGGTTCAATGCCGGAAAATTCGCGTACGTTGCGGCCTTCTAATGCGCGATAGACCTGATCCAGCACGCCATTATGCTTCACGCTGCCGCCGCCGTAAGTGATGAGAATACGGGCATCGGCAGGGATTTCTTTGCCTAATTCAGCAATCTGGCCTTCGCCAAACAGAATTTTGGTCGGGGTGTGGAGTGTGAAATTTAGCATAGGTTATTTTTCCAGTTTAAAGCCCTGTTGAAGGATTGCGGGTAAGACTTTCGGGAAGTAGATGTGTTGGTAGTAGCTGGCGGTGTTATCCCCCCAGTTATCGCCGTCTGCGCGGCCGGTTTCCTGCCAGTGTGTCACCAGCGTGTGGTTATATTGCTCAATCGCCGCAGGCAGAACATCCTGATGATAGGTTTCATCATGGCGGAATGAATTCAGCGGCAGGCGTGGCTTCTGGTATGCGGGAGTATCGACATAGCCGATAGCGACGCCTGCGACGGGGAACGTCAATTCAGGAAGCGCCAGAAAGTCGATCATTGCCTGCGGCTCACGACGAATACCGCCAATCGGGACGATACCCAGCCCAAATGAGCGGGCGGCTGCCATCAACGTGCCAAGCGCGATGCCGACATCGGTTGTACCTGCGATCAGGCTTTCTATGCTTTCATGTGCGTGTTGCTGTTTTCCGCTCATGGCAATCCCGACCTGCGTTTTGTGCATATCTAGCACTACGGTAATAAATACGGGGGCTTTGGCAATCCACGGTTGTCCGCCAGCCAGTTCGGCAATGCGTGCCTTGCGTTCTGGGTCGCGGGTGATGATGAGAGACACTTGCTGAGAGTTCACGGACGTTGGTGCCAGATGGGCGGATTGAACAATGGCATCCAGTACGTCATCGGGAATGGGTTTATCAAGATAGCTACGTTCGCTGCGATGTGACGTAAACAGTTCAATCGTTTTATTCATGTCTTTTCCCGAGTAATAGTGGGCAAATGTATGCTCACTATTGTCATCAACCCAGGGAAGACGTTCAATGCACATTCCTGTTTGGTTATTGCCTATTTCTACAAAATACAGGAGAAAAGGGTGATAATAATTCACGGGTGTGTCATTTTATTTCTACTGTCAGGAGAAAGGCTTCAGACAGGAAAAAATAACGGTAGTGAGATAACACTATGTTGATTGAAGACCAAGGCGTGTTGATTGAAAACCAAGGCGTGTTGACGAAAGGCGAGGGCATGTCGACGGAGAGCCAATGCGAGCGGCTTGTTCAGAAACAAAAAGTTCAGAAACAAATCGTTCAGAAACAAATCGTTCAGAAGCAAACAGAACAGCTACTCACCGCGCGGCAACGCATCGTGCAACAGGCCATACGCTGTTCAGCCAAAAGCTGGGTCACGCCTTCTCTCGTGCCTCAGGTCAAAATTCTGTATACGGAACAGCACCATCCGCGAGTACCGGTGATGTATGAGCCGACGATTGTCATCATTTTCGAAGGGAAAAAGATTGGCTATCTGGGCGGAAAAACGTTCCAGTACGACGCGGAAAATTATCTGTTGATGACCGTTCCACTGCCGTTCGAATGTGAAACGATAGCCAGCGTTGAGAACCCGCTAGTGGGGATGGCAATCCGCATCGATATCCAAATGCTTCAGGATTTGCTGATCGACATCGGTGATGATGACAGCGCGATCCGCCCCTGTTCCTGCTCGTGCGGAGTGAATAGCGCACCGCTGACCGATGAGATTCTGTGTGCCGTTGAGCGACTGCTGGATGCGATGAATAACCCACGTGATGCTCGAGTACTGGGTCCGACGATTGTGCGCGAGATTATCTACCATATGCTCTGTGGCGAAAGCGGTTCGGCATTGCAGGCGTTGGTGAATCGGCACACGCACTTCAGCCAAATCACTAAAGCGCTGCGACGCATTGAGAATCACTACGCCGATAGCCTGAATGTGGAACAGCTGGCCGCCGAGGTGAACATGAGCGTCTCTGCGTTTCATCATAACTTCAAGGCGGTCACCAACACATCGCCGTTGCAGTACCTGAAATCCTACCGCTTACATAAAGCACGGGGGATGATGCTCAACGATGGCCTGAGAGCGGGCGTTGCAGCCGCTCGCGTCGGATATGAGAGTGCGTCGCAGTTTAGCCGGGAATTTAAACGCTACTTTGGCGCGACGCCGGGTGATGAAGTGGCGAGATTAAAGGCCAGTAATATGGTGGTTGAGGAAAGCGGAATACGGTAATAAATCGCACGGTTACCCGATTAGGCGACGGTGCGCTTTTTACGCCATACCACAACAGCCATGCCGATCAGGCCGCTGACCAGTAAAATAATCGGCAGCAGGATCAGTGCGGTCATCACCTGATCCTCATAGCGTTTGACCAGCGGAATGTGGCTAAGTGCATAGCCGAGCGTGACAATTCCACCGACCCACAGCAGCCCGCTGAGCCAGTTGAAAATTTGAAAACGCGTATTGTTTAACCCGGAAATCCCCGCCATTGTTGGCAGCAGCGTGCGGATAAACGCTAAAAAACGACCAACCAGCAGCGCCATCAGGCCGTGACGGTGAAATAGATGATGCGCACGTTGGTGATAATGTGCAGGGAGCTGTAACAGCCAGCCTTTTACCAATCGGGTATCGCTCAGCCAGCGGCCCTGAAGATAGCTGAGCCAGCAGCCGAGACTGGCGGCGATGGTAAGCAGAATCATCGTGGGGAAAAAGCTCATCACGCCTTTGGCAATCATGGCTCCGGTGAGCAGCAGCAGGCTATCGCCGGGCAGAAAAGAGGCAGGTAGCAGGCCGTTCTCCAGAAACAGCGTCGTGAACAGAATGCCGTAAATCACCCAAATGACGTGGGGATCGGCCAATGCACTAAAATCCTGCTGCCAGAGCGCCTGAATAATGTCGTGAACCACACTCATATTACTTCCCGCCAGTGACGATATTCACTATTTCCCAGGCTGCGGCGATGAAACGCTGAGTTACCTGAAATCTATTGTCTATCAAGTGTCTATCAAGCCCTAAAGTCGATATGGGGCAAACGCCTTGTCGTATTGTGATAATACGGCAAGGCTTAATGCTAAATTTTGGTTAAGGTAACGCGTTTTTGGTAAGCGTTGACTCATGATTATCATAACGCATTACCCACCGCGCCGCAGGGGAAATCAAGACGCGGCGGTTTTATGGCCGTCACACTTCCTGTAATTTGTTTCCTATCGCCCGACAACGCTGAGCGTGCTAGGCACGTAGCCTGCTGAAACCCGCGGCCAGATCGTCGATCAGATCGTCGCTGTCTTCAAGTCCAATATGTAACCGGATAAGTGTGCCGGTAAAGTCTACCCCACTCACTGGGCGGAGCGCTGCCAGTTCTTCCGGCTGGTTTGCCAGAATCAGAGACTCAAAGCCACCCCAGGAATACGCCATGCTGAAGTGCTCAAAATGGTCCAGATAGTGCGCCAACGTTTCTTTGCTTAATTTCTCTTTTAACACAAAGGAGAACAAACCGTTGCAACCGTTAAAATCACGTACATAGAACGCATGTCCTTTGCACCCTGGTAACGCGGGGTGATTAACGACGGCGACTTCTGGCCGTTCCGCCAGCCATTTCGCAATGCGGATGCTGCTTTCCTGATGTTGTTTGAGCCTGACGCCCAATGTACGCAGACCACGGCTGGCGACGTAGGCGGTATCGGCATCCACCATTTGTCCCATCAGGTAAGAATGCTCGCGCAGTTGCGCCCAACAGCGTTCGTTAGCGACAGCCGTACCGATCATGGCATCGGAATGGCCGACGATATATTTCGTACCGGCCTGAATCGAGATATCAATATCGAAGTCGAACGCTTTGAATAAAATGCCCGCAGCCCAGGTGTTATCAATCATGACAACGATTTCGGGATTGATACGGCGCACGGCTTGGACAATAGCTGGCACATCGTGGACTTCCATGGTGATAGAGCCCGGCGATTCAAGAAAGACCACTTTGGTATTCGGCTGGATTAGCTCGGCAATCCCGGCACCAATGAGCGGATCGAAATAGGTGGTGCTGACGTTCAGCTTGCTGAGCACTTTCGTGCAGAAATCCTGTGTGGGTTCATAGGCTGACTCTGTAACCAGAATGTGATCGCCTGCCGCAACGAAAGAGAGGATCGCGTTAGAGATAGCGGCGGCACCACAAGGGTACAACGCACAGCCTGCGCCGCCTTCCAGTTCCACCATCGCTTCCTGAAACGAGAAATGGGTCAACGTGCCTCGGCGACCATAGAATAGCGCCCCCTTGGCTCGGTTAATGGTGGCGTGTTTCTTATCCTGTACGGTATCGAATACCAGAGAAGAGGCGCGCTGAATAACGGGGTTTACGGAGCCATGGGTGAATTTCTTGCTGCGTCCTGCGGCGACTAACGCGGTTGCCGTTTTTTTGCTTGTCATAGCCACTATCACCTTTTCTGTTCAGTCCTGCTGAATGACGTAATACGCCAGCTCATTCCCAGCAGTGAGCGCATGGGAATCGCGGAGCATAATGGGATTTATTCGAATTCGATTTGTGAGGTCTACGTTATCACGGCTGGAGCGGCGTGTGGGTGGCTTTTGTCATCACGGAAAAATGTTCTCTATCGCTGACATTCCCGCAGCGAAAGGGGCTTTCATCAATTTTGATGGGATAAGCTTGGAGGTAGGTGAAAATATTTCAGGTAAGAAAAGCGCCAGGTTCTTCTGCATTGCTACGAAGAACATGGCGCGATTGGGGGGGAATTACCCCGTATGGACGCCAAAGAATTTGGGCAGCCAGAGCGAGATAGCCGGAATATAGGTGACGAGCATCAGTACAAAGAAAAGTCCGCAGTAGAAGGGCAGCATCGCTTTAACGACTTGCTCTATCTTCTGTTTACTGACTGCACTGGCGACGAAAAGTACCGACCCTACCGGCGGTGTAATCAGGCCGATCCCGAGGTTAACCAGCATGATCATACCAAAATGTACTGGATCGATGCCGAGTGAGTGAGCGACAGGCAGCAGTACGGGGGTCAGGATCAGGATCAGCGGCGCCATGTCCATCAGCGTACCGACTAGCAGCAGCATGATGTTAATCCACATCAGGATGACGTACTTGTTATCCGAAATGGAAGTGAAAAACTCGGTAATGCGGGCGGGCAACTGCATATAGGTCATGATGGCACCGAATGCGGCAGCGAAACCGATCAGGATCATGACGATCGTGACGGTTTTTACCGTGCGGTACATCAGCTTGGGCAGTTCTGACCATTTATAGTCTTTATAGATAAACATGGTCACGAAGAAGGACCACAGGCAGGCAATGGCCGCAGATTCGGTCGCGGTAAAAATACCGGACAGAATACCGCCCATGATGATGACCACGGTCATCAACCCCCACAGGGTATCGACAAAGATTTTCAGCGCCTGACGGAACGGTACGCGCTCGCCTTTCGGGTAGCCTCGTCGATGCGCGAAACCGACGCACATTACCATCAAGGTCAGACTGAGCAGCAGGCCGGGCAGAATTCCTGCGATAAACAGTGAGGCGATCGAAACCGTACCACCGGTTGCCAGCGAGTAGATGACAGAGTTGTGGCTGGGTGGTGTCAGAATCGCCTGTACGGAGCCGCTGGCAGTGACGGCGGCAGAGAAGTCGCGTGGGTAGCCCTTCTTCTCCATTTCCGGGATCATCACTGAACCGATTGAAGCCGTATCTGCCACCGAAGAGCCGGATATTGCACCGAAAAATGTCGATGCGACGATGTTAACGAGCGATAAGCCGCCGCGAATAAAGCCGACAAAAATATACGCGAAGCTGACCAGCCTGCGGGCGATGCCACCTTCGGCCATAATGGCCCCAGCCAGAATAAAGAAGGGAATCGCCAGCAGCGAAAATTTGTTCACGCCGTTGGTAATCTGAATCATGACTGCCTCAAGCGGCAGATCGATCCAGAAAGCGCCAACAATCGCGCTCAACCCTACCGCGTAGGCGACAGGAACGCCGACCGCAAGCAGCACAGCCAGCGTGGCAACAAGAATAAATGCATCCATGGTATTGGCTCCGAATTAAGAACTGCCAAGCATGACCACAGGGCGTTTATCCTGCGGGCCGAAAAACATTTTTTCGATGATGAAGAGCACGGTGATGAACGAGCCGATAGGCAGCGGCAAATAACTTTCACCCGCGGTTAATAATGGAAATTCTGCGACGGGCTGTTCCCATAATTCCATACAAAGCACGGTGCTGTAATAGAGAATAAACAGGCTGATTAAGAGCATCAGGATATTCGACAGGTGAGCGCAAATCTTCTTACCGGATTCTGGCAATCTGTCGGTAAACATGCTGACTGCAATATGTGAGCTAGAACGGTAACTGACGGCTGCGCCTACAAAAGTAAACGTCACCATACAAATAATCGAAATGGGTTCTGGCCAGGATAAGGCTGAATTTAAAACATAACGTGCGAATATGCCGATAGGAATTATTAGCGTCATAATTAATAACGCCAGACCAGAAACCCACATGGCAATACGATAGAGTATATCCATACTTAAGTGATAAGACTGTGCCATTGCGCCACCTATATTCACTTCGCTAAATGAGCAGCGAAGGATAATTGTTAATATGAGGCTATTCATGGTGGCGGATAAATAGCAGGCTATTTATCCGCTGAGATGAGATATTGATTATTGGGTATCGGCGACGGCTTTAATCAGATCCTGATATTTGGCACCAAACTGATCGCGTACAGGCTGCGTAGCTTTGAAATAGTACTCGGTATCAATTTCATGGAATTGAACGCCACCGGCCTTCATTTTATCCAGAGATTGCTGAGTATACTCATTCCACAGCACGCGCTGTTCTTGCTGCGCTTCTTTCGCCAGCTTCAGGATAAGATCCTGATCTTCTTTGGAAAGCTTGTCCCATTTGGTTTTGGAGTACAGGAACAGCTCAGGAATAATAAAGTGGCGGCTCCAGGTGAAATTCTTGGCAACAGGCATGTAGTTATGTGCGACATAGGTTGGCGGATTATTCTCAGTGCCGTCAATCACGCCGGTTTGCATGCCGCTAAAGACTTCACTGGTGCCCATGGCGATGGAGTTGGCGCCCATGGCTTTCAGCGTTGCGAGAGCGACCTGACTGGTTTGGACGCGAATTTTCATGCCTTTGAGGTCTTCTGGTTTGGCTACTGGCTGCTTGGTGATTAAATTACGCGTTCCCGCGTCCATCCAGCCTAGGAAAACCAATTTTGATTTACTGTTCTGAGTAATCTTGTCACCAATTTCCTGCCCGATTTTTCCATCCAGTACTTTATGCAGATGATCTTCATCACGGAAAATATAGGGCAGCGTAAAGACTTCTATTTCCGGTAAAATAGCGGCAACGGGCGTCATTGATACACGAATAATATCAATGGCACCGAGCTGCGCCTGCTCAATCATTTGTTTTTCATCACCTAATACGCCGCCAGGGAAGGTTTTAATTTCCAGTCTGCCACCTGTGGCAGCTTTTAATTTCTCTCCCATTTTCTGTACGGCGACGACATTCGGATATCCTTCAGGGTGAACATCGGAGGCTTTAATTTGTTGCGCCTGAATCGCTTGGCTCATCAGGAGTACAGTAGAACTCAGACAAACGCCGATCAATGTTTTCGACAGCTTCATTGAATTATCTCCAGAGGTAGGGTGACATTATCGATAATCAAATGGTGATTGAAAAAATAAACCTATGAAAAAATAGAATAACTTATGGTGGTACAGTGGTGAGACGACGGCATCATTGTATGGGATATTATCGTGGTGCGCGTCGGCATTCTCTATGAGTTAAGCTAACCTATTATACAACTTCGTAGAATGACTCGTGTCACAAAAGAAAAAGCTAATATGAAATGCTGTTTTATAGGCGTTTTGTTCCTATTTCCCCAATCTCAATATACGTAACACGGTGTTTTTATTTATCTTATTGTGTGTTTGTGTTTCTATTCATTTCATTGAACCTATCGCCAGCCACCATGAAATGGTGTGATAACTTAATGTCGATCACAAAAACCTAGCGGTATAACGCTGTGCTCTAAGTGAGTACCTGCGGTTCTCTCCTGAGATATATTTCTGGATGCTATGTTTCATGATTTTTTTATGCATTTCCCAGCGATATGCAGGTAATACCCCTAAAAACCCTGTCAGAACGCAAGAAAAAGTGTGTTATCTGGCGTAAATAATAATGAGAACGACTATCAATTCGTTCAGGGTTTGGTATCATTTCAGGCTGCGTTATTGCGGCATTAATACCTGCGGGTATGTGCACGTTATTGTACAGAACGAATGGTGGAGGCACAGCGTGAAGACGGCTGTCAGTAATACAACTCAACAGGTGTTATCAACCTGGCAAAAAAAACGTGGTGCGTTCAGCGCATTTTCCCGTAGCGTGCTGGTTATCCTGCTGTGTACGGCGGGACTAAGTGGAAATGCGTTTGCAGCGCCGGCAACGACGCCGTTATCGACAGAGAATGCAGCGCCAGCCGCTCAGCCTGCTGCTGCATCCCCTTCTGCCCCCGTGACAACCGATGCACCAGCATCCGCGCTCACGCTTCCGGCCAGTGCTGCACCGGGTACGAATAACCTGATGAAGACTGATTTGTCCGTCTGGGGCATGTACCAGCATGCTGATGCCGTGGTGAAAACGGTGATGATCGGCTTGCTGTTGGCTTCCGTGATTACCTGGGCGATTTTCTTCAGTAAAAGCGTTGAAATGTCTGGCGCAAAACGTCGCCTGCGCCGTGAGTATCTGGCGCTGGAACAGGCGAAAACGCTGGACGATGCGCTGGAAACGGCGGAGGCGTTCAAACCAGGCAGTGTAGCGCAACAGCTATTGGTGGATGCGCAGAACGAACTGGAACTCTCCGCACGTTCGGATGACAACAACGGGATTAAAGAGCGCACCGCGTTTCGTCTGGAACGTCGCGTGGCGGCTACCGGGCGTCATATGGGACGTGGCAATGGCTATCTGGCAACGGTTGGGGCAGTTGCACCGTTTGTGGGGTTGTTCGGTACGGTATGGGGCATCATGAACAGCTTCATCGGTATTGCACAGACGCAAACGACTAACCTGGCGGTGGTTGCACCGGGGATTGCAGAAGCTCTGCTGGCGACGGCGATTGGTCTGGTCGCTGCGATTCCTGCGGTGGTTATCTATAACGTCTTCGCTCGTTCGATTGCTGGCTACAAAGCGACGGTTGGCGATGTGGCGGCACAAGTGTTGCTGTTGCAAAGCCGCGATCTTGACGTTGCCGCCAGCAACGATAACCGGGCGTCTTCAGCAGCGCATAAACTGCGGGTGGGTTAAGTCATGGCGATGCATTTGAAGGAGGACGCGGGTGATGACGGTGAAATGCATGACATCAACGTCACGCCGTTCATTGACGTCATGCTGGTTCTGCTGATCATCTTCATGGTGGCGGCACCGCTGGCAACGGTGGACATTCGTGTCGATCTGCCAGCATCATCAGCAGTACCGCAGCCGCGTCCAGAGAAGCCACTTTATCTGACGGTAAAAGCAGATAAGCAAATGTTTCTGGGGGAAGAGGCGATTAACGAGCAGTCTCTGGCTCAGGTGTTGGATGCGAAAACCAGCGCCAACAAAGAAACAACTATCTTCTTTCAGGCGGATAAAAGCGTTGATTATGAAACTATCATGAGCGTGATGGATTCGCTGCGTAAAGCGGGCTACCTCAAGGTTGGCTTGGTGGGTGCGGAAACCGCTGCCGCTAAATAACGATTACGAGAGATGTTTTAAGAAGGAATGCGGGATGAAGATTCAAACCGCATTCCTTTTTTTATTTCAGAATGACGTCATTGCCGTGCGAATGCTGGAGAACGCCGCAAGCTCTGCACGCAAAAAAGCGACCAAGGCACTATTTCCCGCACTCTTCACCAAGATGCGCGGCAGGGTTAACTCGCCGCGCGGTCATCTTTCTATGCAACGTGCTCGCATGAGTTAGCGCAGGCGGTTGCTGCTTTCCACCAGTGAGTTGTAGTTCTTGATGAGCTTATCGGCGCTGCCATCCACCATCCAGCCGGAGTTCTTGGACAGTAGCAGGCGCTCACCTTGGCTGTAGGGGGTTTTATCGCGCACGCGGCGCAGGCGCTCTTTGGCGGACACGCGATAATTTTCCAATGGTGAATCCATTACGGACCATGTTGCGGGTTTTGCGGCGTCGGGCTGCTTGGCCAGTTCGATCAGGGCGTCAGCGTTGTCTTCATAGGCTTTGAGCCGGGCTGTGGCGGTGTTGATGTCGAAGTTATCCTGCGTCAGCATGTTCACCAGCTGTTTGGCGCTGAGCATGGTAGCCATATACCAGTAATTGAACTGACGACCTTCACTCTTCTCAATTTCTGCCAGTTGCTTCAGTTGGCGCTCATCGTTGGCTTCTTCCAGAGCCTGATTGAACTGGCGGCTGGCCGTGTTGAATGCCGCATAGTGTTTGACGATGTCGCCGTGCATCGCCTTGCCGCGTGCCATTGCATCATCTTTATAGTTCTCGCGACTGTAGTAAGTTGAGGCTTCCTGTAGCGTCTGGCCCCAGGTGATGACGGCTGTGGAGTAGTCCTTGGCAGCGGTATCCAGCGCTGGCATGGCGGGCTCGCTTTGGGCTGCGTTGATAAGAGGTTCGTTACAGTTTTTCAGGCTGGATTCCGATACTGAGTAGATGCCGTAAATGACGCGCTCTTTGCCCGTAGGGCCTGACTTCATGTCTTTCACCCAGGATGTGTACCGCTCCATCGCTTTGTGAGCGCGCTCATGGGTGGCGTTGAAACATTGGATGTAGAGATTGAGTTTCTGATTAGCATCCACTTGAGGTTTCGCCGCCGGTGCGGGTGCGGTGTTGGCGGCGGTGGAAGCGGACTGGGCGGGGGCATCTGCTCCGCCGGGTTTGTCTTCGCAGGCCGCTAAGCCGATGGTGGCGGCAATCAACGCTGCCAGCCTAACGGGTGTACGGATAGTGCGAACGTTCATGTGAACTCCCTTTTCTTTGATCGTGATGTATCGTGATTATGCAGTCACATCAGGGCTATCGTTAGACGCCTTGGGGTGATGCGTTACATGTGGTGATGTTTATTTTTGAAGAAGTGATGCCCTCTTCGATCGCAACTATCTGCCTTGCGTAGCACGGAACTATCCTGCTTAAGGAAGACAGATGAAATTGCAATTTTTCTTTGAAAGCAGGGTGATTGAGGAAAGCCGCGGGGTGCTGATTGGCTGAGCGGTGCTTTATTAATTGCCTTATTTATCATTCAGGTGAACCTTAGCGTCTTCCTTGACCATAATGCTTAGACAAAATGATTCCGCATTATTGCTATCAATGCAACCCTTAACTTCCCGATCGGTCAAGCTGTCGGGACGGAAATATTTGGTGTTAATAGCAGAAGACGCCATAGACCCGCTCGCAATGAGACAACCGGCGAAGTGCGGATTGAGAACTGCTTTGGCCTATGCCCGTGAGTCAGGATGACGCCAGTGAATACGCGTGGGGATATAGCGTCGATCTTCTTCAAGCGGCTGTTGTGCAATCAAACTCGTAATCATTTCAAAGCTGTTACGTGCCAGATTTTCGCAGTCCTGTGCCACGGTATCGATCTTCAGCGGTAAACAATCAAACAGATAGTGATCGTCAAAACAGCACAGCCGGATACCGCTTTCCATCAGGTTATGCTGGTTCATATAGCGCAGCACGCCTTCCATCAGGCCACAGGCGGCAACAAACAGCGCTTTTGGCGGACGCCCTAGCGTTGCACACAGCTGAGCAAACATTTCATAACCCGCGCTGGGGTGGTAGCTACCGTGAATAATCCACTCCGGCTGGCAGTCGATACCGGCTCGCGTCAGCCCAAGCTGGAAGCCTTCCAGCCGGTGGCGAGTCGGGGAAATTCGCGGCTGGCCGCCAAGGAAATAGAATTCATCACGATGCTGGCGGGCGATACGTTCGACCATTTCCGCTGTGGATTCCACCGCTTCGGAAATCACCATTGGCAGTGTGGAATCACCAATCACCCGGTCAAATTGTATAACGGGCAACTGCTGATTAATCTTCTGATACTCGGTATCGCTCAATAGGCTGGAAGCGACGATCAAGCCATCGACCTGACGCTGTACCAGGCTGTTGACCGCCATCATCTCCTGGCTGGCATTTTCGTCGGTACAGGCAATCAGTAACTGTAACCCCGCTTCACGGCACAGCATCTCCAGCTCGCGGGAAATCACGGCGAAGCCGTAGTTGGTCATTTCCGGCACGACCAGCCCTAGCGTGTTGCTGCGTGAGGAACGCAGCGAACGTGCGTGAATGCTTGGCTGATAACGCTGCTCGTGCGCGACGGCTAAAATGCGATCTCGGGTTTCATCAGAAACGCGAAACTCTTTGCTGCGGCCATTAAGCACCAGACTGGCGGTGGATTTTGATACACCGGCCAGCGCGGCGATGTCACTGATTGTTATGCGTTTAGTCGGTTTCACCGCGAGGTCTGCTATCAGAAAAAAGGGAAGTTATTCTATCACGCATGGCGCTAACAGCCAGTGTTGTAGCGTTAATCGCCCAGAGCCGCTGAACGTGATCGTCGCCTCGCTTTCTGGGAAATAGCGTGCAGACATCACGGCTTCGCCATCGTTGATAAAAATTTCAACGCTGGAGCGATCGCACAGTATCTGCAATTGACTTAGATCGCCGCGCCAATAGCGGTGTTCGGGTTCCCCGGTGCGACGGTTGTGTCGGCTCATCGTTACGCGTTCACCGTCCCAACAGAGAACAATCTGCGAGGCAAGGTTGCACTGGAATTCCCCCTGAACGGTGACGAGCACTTCCGCGCGACTAATGGGGAGCGGTGATGCATAGTTTGCGACACCCTGCCAACGGTAATGCTGCTTGCGCAACTGTTGCAATTCGCGAGCAGGACGCTGGTAAACGCGGTTGCCATGCAGTGTGAGTTCACGCGGGCAGGTCATGGTATGAATCCAACCGTATTCGATCGTCGGTTCAAAAAACTCATTATCGTCAGGAATCGACATCCAGCCGAATAGCAAGCGTCGCCCATCTTCACTCAGCGTGGTTTGTGGCGCGTAAAATTCGAAACCGAGATCCAGTTCGTGGAATTCCTGATGTGGGTAAGCACCGCTTGTGTAGTCGAGCGAGCCAATAAAATAGCCAGCCTGGAAGGTATTCAGGTAGCGTTCTTCCTCGGCAGGAACACCCTGTGGGCAGCAAACCAGTACATCTTTGCCATCCAGCGGGAAGAGGTCTGGACACTCCCACATATAGCCAAAATCACCAAGTCCACCTAAACGGGAACCGGCGATCTCGCCGATCTTGTCCCATGCCAGCAGGTCGGTAGAACGATAGAGCAGGACTTTTCCCTGAAGATCGAGATCCTGCGCACCGAGTACCATGTACCAATGAGCGTCATGACGCCACACTTTAGGATCGCGAACGTGGCCCGTATAGCCGTCAGGAAGCGTCAGCACGGCTCCCAACTTGTCATATTCACCGTGAGGATTCTCACGGGCCATGCATTGAAACGCGGTGCGTGAGCCATCGTCGTATTTCACGTTACCCGTGTACATCAGCATGATTGCCCCTTGATCCACCACGGCAGAACCGGAGTAGCAGCCGTGGCTTTCATAGCTTTCGCTCGGCACCAGTGCGACGGGCTCATGCTTCCAGTTCACCAGATCGGTGGAGCTCCAGTGCCCCCAGAATTTCGCTCCGTGGGCACAAGACAAAGGGTTCCACTGATAAAACAGATGGTAACGCCCCTTGTGATGAATAAATCCGTTCGGATCGTTGAGTAGGCCTACGCACGGGGATAGATGCCATTCCGGGCGATACGGGTCTTCCTGTTTCCGTGAGTGGCCTGACATCAGGGCGTGCGCCATGCGCTTTAATAAGTGGACTTCCTTCATTATTCGCTATCCGTTTTATATTTCAGCAATAAGGACAGGGTAAAGGCGGCACCGAACGCAATGAACATCCCAATCAGGTAGTTAAGCATCGATCCTCCTTGCACAATGGCCAGCCCCGGAAAACCGGTTAGCCCGACGGCCGTCATATTGACGTGATTGAAGACCACCCACGCGCCACCGAGCGCACCGCCAGCCAGTGCGGCCAGGAACGGTTTAATGAAGCGCAGGTTGATACCAAATATCGCGGCTTCCGTGATGCCCAGCAGACAAGACAACCCTGCGGGAACGGCAATGGCTCGGGTTTTGGCATCACGCGTTTTGAAATAGACCGCCAGACACGCGCCACCCTGCGCTACGTTCGCCATCGCCCAAATTGGCAGCAGGAAGTTGACGCCGATACTAGGGTTACCCAGTAGCCCAGCTTCAATGGCATGGAAACTGTGATGAACGCCAGTGATGACGATGGCGGAATAAAGGCCGCCGAACAGCAACCCGGCTAACCAGCCAGCGTGAGTAATCAACGTACTGAGTAAGAAAGAAATACCGTCGCCCAGTGCGCGCCCAGCCGGGCCGATGATCAACATCGCGACGAAGCCGGAAATGATGACCGTCAGGAAAGGCGTGACGATGATATCCAGCGCATCGGGTACAATTTTACGCAGGCGCTTTTCCACGATGCTCATGAACCAGACGGCCAGCAGTACCGGGAACACGGTGCCCTGATAGCCAATCATGGCGATGTCCATGCCGAAGAAATGCATGGTCTGGAAGCCCCCTGCGACGCCCCAGGCATTGGTCAGCGCCGGATGCGTCAGGATACCGCCCAGCGTTGCGCCCAGATAGGGGTTGCCGCCGAATTCCCGTGCCGCGGTAAAACCGATCAAAACAGGCAGGATAATAAAGGCTGCGGAACTGAACATATCCAGCATCACGAAGATCGCACTGCTGGCATCAACCCAGCCGTAGGTCTTGATCATACCTAGCAGACCCATCAACAGGCCGGAAGCGATAATCGCCGGCATGATAGGGACGAAAATATTCGATAGCAGACGCGCCAGTCTTTGCAGCGGGTTAAGCTTTTTCGCGGCGATCGAGGCGGCTTCGGATTTACTTGATTCACTGATGCCAGCGGCTTTAATGAATTCAGCGTAGACCTTATTCACCAGACCGGTACCGAAAATAATTTGCATTTGTCCGGCGTTCTGAAAGCACCCTTTAACGCCATCAACGTTCTCGATCGCTTTTTTGTCTGCCAGACTGTCGTCGTTCAGCACTAAACGCAGGCGAGTGGCGCAGTGGGCAGCACTGGCGATATTCTCTTTTCCGCCAAGTAAGGGGATGAGCGCGGAGGCAGTTGCGTTGATATCCATGTTATTCCTCTGTGTATACCGTTTCTTTGGCGTCGATTAGCGTGTCATCGACGCCAAGGCTAGCCAATCATCAGAACCAGGTTTCCATCTGGATGCCAAAGTTCCATTCGCCGCCTGCTTTAAAGCCGGTGGAGCCAAACGTATCTTCGCTGGAGTAATTATCCAGTCGTTTATCCCAGTCCATATAACTGGCAAACACGCGCAATTCAGGGCGGCTAAAGAAGTTGCCGATATCGCCGACCTTGAACGTAGGCGCAAAGGTCAGTTTATAGAAGCCGCCGCTCACTTGATTCAGGCTGCGATAGCCGCGCGGATCGAGGTCCATGTATTGATAGCTGCCTTCATAAGCCAGTGCAAAATTTTCGGTGATTTCCTGAATCAGGCGCGCATTAAAAGTTACCCATTCGTAGCTGTCGCCATTGACGTAACGATCTTTGCTGGTTTGCGCCAGAATGGACGGCGCGAAGCTCCAGGTTTTGTTCAGCGCCGTGGTGCCGTAGGTCGCAAAGCGCCAGGTGTTGGCGTCATTGGTCAGGTTACCGTCGGCACCGATGTTCTTCACTTCACCGCCCAGACCGTGACCGTAAAGGATCGCGGTTTTTGATGTCCCGTCGCGTAAGCCGTAGAAGCTGTCGCCGTGGTACGCCACCATCGCGTGATAGCCTTTGTCGCCCGCATTGGTATTGGTAACGAAGGTGTTATCGCGGCTTGTACCGGTATTTTGTTTTACATCGTTGTTCTTGGCGGTTAATCCGCTCAGCATGAACTGGAATGGCCCGACGTAGTTATTCGCGGTAAAGACGTAGTTTTTGATGTCGTTATCCAGCGAGGTAATTTCGCCGAGGCTGCGGCCATACAGCGAGAAGTTACTCTTGGCGTTATCCGCCCATTTCACGTCATAGATACCGCCGCCGGTGCCTGCAAGGAAGACCACGTCGCTATCGAGCCAGTGAATATCGAAGTTATCGCGATCGAAGCGTTTACCCGCCCACAGCGTGGTGTCCTTAAACGCGCCGGTGAAAGTCGGTAGTGAACCCAGTTCGACGAAGGCTTCGCGGATGTTCAGGTCGCTGGTGGCTGCCGTCCAGTCGTTATAGCTGCGTTGGCCGTCCGCCATCATGACCTTGAAACGCGTGGTCGCGCCGTTATCCAGCTTTTGTTTGTGCTCCAGTTTGATCTCAACGTAGGTGTCGTCTTCATTACCCAAGCGGCCAATATGCCCGCCCGTCTGACCCGCAGGGGACATACCCGGCCCGATATCGGTTTTGGCGCTGGTGGCAGAATCATTGATCGACAAACCGGAACGCGCGTAGCCGTGGAATTCAAATCCATCGGCGAACGACTTCTGCTTTGCCAGCGCCGTCGTGCGCTGCTCCACCTGCTGGGTTTTCTGTTCGGTTTGTGTAGTGCGGGTGGCGAGCTGCTGGGTTTGCTTTTCAGCGGCATTGGCTCTGGCCTCGGCGGCTTGAGCACGGGCTTCTGCCTGTTGTAAACGCTGCTCCATAGCGTTCAGGCGGGCCTCAATACTGTCGGTGTTGGCAGCAGATACATAAGAGTAATAACCCTATCGTCACAGCAAGGTGGCTTGGTTTCATTTTTTCGTTCTCGTCGTGAAGGAGATTTATTGTTTTTGGATTTCTCATGTTTAGCTAAATTGCTAAACCGGTTTTTCATGAGAAAAATAAAAGCCGGAAGGTGGGTTAGCAAGAAATTTCATTCGCCCGATTCTGTAACTGTGATCCTGACTACAAAACCGGGCGTTAACCGTATGAAGCGAAGGGGTTAGGACTTGGTTACGGGGAGGGTGTGCAATTGCTGCGCGTAAGGGAGTGCTGTCATTGCGCCTTTTGCCGTGGTAGCCAGCGCACCGCACCGCTGCGCCTGCTCGATAATTGGGTCCCAGCTAAGTGGCTGTGACAGGTCGTCATATTGCGCCAGGCCATGCAGTAAACCGGCGACGAAGGCATCCCCTGCTCCCGTAGTATCGACAGGGGTCACCATTGGTGCGGCAAAGTGCTGTAGCTGGTGGCGATCGTGCAGCCAGACGCCTTCGCTGCCCAGCGTCACCAGCAGCAATCGAGTAGGGTAGCGCTGCATGAACTGTTGAATCCCTTCTTCAACATCCGCTGTTGGACAGAGAAAGGTCAGCTCCTCGCGCGACAGTTTTACCACATCGGCCAGCATCAGCGCCTGTGTCAGGCAATCGCGCAGTTCCTGCTCGCTGTGCCAGAGGTCGTCACGGATATTAGGGTCGAAACTGACCCGCCCCAGCGAGGCTTTAACCTTGCGCATCGCCTCAAATGCGGTACTGCGCGACGGTTCTTGCGACAGCGCGATGGAGCAGAGGTGCAGCCACTCTCTGCGGTTAAATATTGGTAGATCTTCCGATTGTAAAAACAGGTCGGCACTGGGGCGCACCATAAACGTAAAAGTGCGTTCCCCCGTCTCATCAAGGCTCACGACCACGGTTGATGTCCGGTGATGCCTGTCGTGCGCCATATAGTGGGTATCGACGTTTTCCTGCTCCAGCACCGTTTTGAGAAAATGCCCAAAAACATCGTCACCGACGCGACCGACAAAGGCGCTGTTTCCCCCCAGTCTGGCAATGCCGACAGCGACATTGGCTGGCGCACCGCCGGGGCATTTCAGATAGCGTTCCGTATCTTCCGGGATGAGATCGACAACCGCGTCGCCCATGACCCAAATTCTGTTTGCCATAACGTGACTCTTATCAACGAGAAGTAGACTGTTTGCTAAAATAGAAGAATCGGTTTAGCTAAGCAATGTCATTATGAAAATATCTACAGGGTAACCTACAGCGAAACAACGTGCAGAGAGAGGCGCGAGTTACGGTAATAATTTAAGCTTTTGTATAATAGGATTTTTTTTACGTAGTGATGTGAGTAAAGGAAAGTGAACGAGATCGGGTTTTTGAAGTTTAAGGCTAAATAAAATACATTTTTACCCGATACCCTTTATGTCGTTTGACAGTACAGCGTGACTGTCATCAAGGAAGATACCAAGAAAGGGAGAATGGTATGGCTCATAAAATCTTGGATAACATGCTGGATGAATTAAAAGCAGTCGTTAAACAGCACGTCGGCAATCGTGCTGATGTGCAGATCGACATACGCTATCTGGAAGGAGGACGTAAAACACTTCGTATTACTATTCCTGATATTTCCACTCTGGAAATTGAATTTAATCGGCGTTCCGATCGTGCGTAATTACAACCTGCTTTGGGGAATATGGGCGATATGGGCGTTATTGGTTGCCGTTTGGCTTATTGATATCTATAGCGAATTTCCCCTTCGCTATTACGGTCAGGGCGTGGTTGCGCTACTGGCCGCGAGTGCCGCTATCGCATTTTTTTATACTGTTAAAAGGAATAACACGATGTTTTCATTTGATAAAAACAAAAAAGACGTAAAAGAACCGCAAGGGCACAGTGAAGTAAACAGCTCTCCCGCTATTAGCCCATCGAACGAGTTGATTAATTCAGTGAATCCTGTGCGCGTGAAAAAGGACACCTTTATTTCTCAGGGCGCGCGTATGACGGGCGCTTTATCTGTTGATGGCAACATTACCGTGGAAGGTCAGGTAGAGGGTGATGTGCAGTGTGATAACACGGTGAAAGTGGAGCACACGGGTCAGGTAAACGGTGAAATAAAATCGCAGCAGATCGTCATCAACGGCCGCGTTGAAGGACGTGTGGCTGCCAGCGTTGTGGCTATTTTGGCGCAGGGAAAAGTGTTCGGTGATATTTTCACCGATGAACTCTCTATCGAAAAAGGCGGCATCTTCACGGGTCAATCCCATCCGCTAACCCCGCCAACGCAGAGTCAGGAAAAACTGACCTACGTGGAAAAGAAAAAAGAGAAAACCAGCAAAACGCCCGCAGAACAAGAAAACGTAGTGGCGCTAGCGGGAAATACGCCGACGGCCTGAGGTGTGTGGTAAGAGGTGGTATAGTCTATGGACAAGGAAGGCATCATCGACCGGCGCTATTTTCACTATTGGGGCAAAGCGAACCGATCAACGGAGGCGCTGGAGGGTGACGATTACCACTTGCTGCCTTATCACTGTTTGGATGTGGCGGCCTGTGGTTATGTCTTGTTAAAGGGAAACTATTTTCAGGCTAGCCATGTACTGCGAGAGCTCGCGTGCGGTGATGATGATGTCGCTGCATGGTTTACGTATTTTTTGGCCTGGCATGATATCGGGAAATTTGCCCGCGGCTTCCAGCGTAAATATAGCAACCCAGACTCCCCGTTAGTTCAGGCTTCAGGACAGGTCGATACGGCGCGGCATGACGCGTTAGGTTTCTGGCTGTGGCAAGCGCGTGATGACTTTCCCGATCTATTGCCTTTCTCTGAGGACATGCTCACCTCCACCTCCCAAAAGACGCTCGATATCTGGCTGAACATAGTTACGGGGCACCACGGCAAGCCGCCAGAGGTGGTGAATAAAGGGAGTTTGGCCTTTCATCGTGACGATTATCTGGCAGTGCAAGACTACCTGCATGATGTGGGCGCGTGCTTTCCTGAAGCATCCGTTTTTCCTGCATGCTTTGCTGATAAAGGCTGGCGAAACCGGCTGAAGCAGCAAAGCTGGGGATTGGCTGGTTTGACCGTACTGGCAGACTGGCTGGGTTCGCGCCAGCAGGATTTCCACTATTGCAGCACACCGATGCCGCTCGAAACCTACTGGTGTGAGCATGCGCTACCGATAGCGGAAAAGGTCGTCTCGCGCCTGCCGCGTACGCCGTCTCCCGCGCTTTTCCATTCTATCCAACGACTCTTTCCGTTTATCCAGCAGCCAACGCCGCTACAACAGAACGCGCTAGAGGCTGATATTTCCGCTGACGGGCCGCAGCTTTTTATTCTGGAAGATGTGACTGGCGCGGGGAAAACGGAAGCGGCGATGATCCTGGCGCACCGACTGATGGCGCAGCAAAAAGCGAGCGGGATCTATGTCGGTCTGCCGACGATGGCGACAGCCAATGCCATGTACAAGCGGCTGGCGCAAGCCTATCGTGCATTATATTCACCAAAATATAACCCTTCGCTGATGTTGGCGCACGGTGCGCGACATATGTCGTCCGCCTTTATGCAATCGCTATGGGAAGGCGACAGTCAGGGGCAGGCACAGTACGACAAGGAAGAAAACGCGGCCAGCAAAGACTGCAACATTTGGTTTGCGGACTCGCGCAAGAAAGCGCTGTTGGCCGATATTGGCGTGGGTACGCTCGATCAGGCGCTGATGGCGGTGATGCCGTTTCGCCACCAGTCGCTTCGGGTGCTGGGGCTACAGAATAAACTGCTGATTCTGGATGAAGTGCATGCGTATGACGCCTACATGAGCAAGCTGATCGAGCTGTTGATTGGCTTCCATGCACAACAGGGCGGTAGTGTCATCATCTTAACGGCGACGTTGCCGCTTAACCTGCGAGAGAAGCTGACGCGGGCGTTTGCGCAGGGCATAGCCTGTGAGGCTGCGCAGCCCGATCCCAATGCAACGTATCCGTGGCTGACGCAGTTAACACGCGAAGGATTGCAGGAAACGACGCTGGAAACGCGGGCGGAAGTGCGACGCGAGGTCAAGATTGGCTGGCTGACTGAGCGGTTAGAGGGCATCGAACGCGTAAAAGTTGCCGTGGCGGCCGGGCAGTCGATCTGTTGGATCAGGAATACGGTGGATGACGCTATCGCGGTTTATCGCCAGCTCATTGAGGCGGGTATTGCAGAGGAAAATGTGCTGCTGTTCCACAGCCGTTTTGCCTTTTGCGATCGGATGGCGATTGAAGAACGGGCGCTGGCGTGGTTTGGCAAAGACAGTATGCCGGATGAGCGTGCTGGTAAAGTGCTGATTGCCACGCAGGTTGTCGAGCAGTCGCTGGATATTGATGTCGATAACATGATTAGCGACCTTGCGCCCATCGATCTGCTGATTCAACGCGCAGGGCGGCTACAGCGACATATTCGGTTTCTCGACGGGCGTCGTAAAACTGAGGTGGACGCTGCACCGCTAACGGATGAGCGCCCAGCAGCGGTGCTGCATATCACGGCTCCGGCCTGGCAGCCGGAAGCGGAGGCTGACTGGCTGGGAGACGAATTGCGTAACAGCGGTTACGTTTACCCCGATCATGCTGCGCTGTGGCGCACGCAGGCGATATTACGCGAATGCGGTGAGATCAAAATGCCGGAAGCGGCGCGCCTGCTGATTAACAGCGTGTATGAAGAACAGATTACGGTGCCTCCGGCCTTGGAGGCAATAGCCAATAAGGTACTGGGTGAGCGATACGGCCAGCGTTCGGTTGCGGGTCAGTCGTCGTTAGCGTTAGTACACGGTTACTGTGCTCAATCCAGCGAAGCGGGCTGGAGCGATGCGGTGGATATTTCCACCCGTATGGGAGAAGAAACGCTGGATCTGTATCTGGCGTGGAAAGCGGAAAACGACGGCGAACTCCCGCAGTCTTACGCCGCATCGGACACTTTCGCCTGGGAACAGAGCCGCGTGCAGATACGCGTCAGCTGGTGGCAGAAACGCAAAACTGGATTACCGATACTGGAAGATGAGGCATTGGAGCGGTTTCGGCAGCAGTTACACCGCCCACAGGCAGAGGTGCTGCTGCTGAATAGAGGGGAAAACCACGCATTTTATAGCGAACGGATGGGGTTGATGCTATTGGGCTCGTGATGTATTTATTGCGGATCAATAAGGTTGATTAACTTAATAATCACATCCTGTATGAGGACATCCTCCGCGACGGTTTCAAATGTTGCTCCGCGTGCAATAAGATCTATCGCCTGAGCCTGATGGCATAGCACCACACCCCGTAAATCCCCGCGTTCTGTATCCACTGGCGTGACTACGACGGTGACGCCCGAAGAACGTGCTGCTTCTGCTTTGGTTGAAATAGGGCAGCAAATGGCGACGCCTAGTGCTGCATTCAATGCACCTTCGGTGACGACAATCCCATAGTGATCGCCTTGCAACTCGCGACCGAAAACGGGGTCAGGGCTAAAATGCCAAATGTCACCTTTTTGCGGAATACGTGTTGCTGACATTACCAATATTCCTTGCCTGTTGGTACGGCATCGGTGAAGACTTTCACGTCTTCATTGAGTGCTGCAATCTCTTCACTATCGATTTGAGTGAGTAGCTCTGCAACGCTGAATTTACCACGTGGTTTTCTTTTGGTCGGTTGTAAACTGATCCCTTCACCACTGCGTTCTACCGCGATTTCTGTCCCTATATCCCACCCCAGTTCTTTACCGTAGTCTCGGGGGATAGTGACGATCAATGCTCCACCTTGCTGACGAATCTTTACTGTTTGCATCATATCATCCTCTTTCAGTGCTACTTTGTGGAACAGAATAACACTCTGTGATTGCCTGTCAATTAATCAACAAGCATGTTTATTGAGCGATGAAATGCGTTTTTTGGTGGCCTGACTCGCTATTTTTCTTCTCGCGGTTTGTCCCCGCTGGCGCGGGGAAGTATGACTCAATAGTCCGATTACTCGGTTCATCCCCGCTGGCGCGGGGAACACGGAAGAAGTTTAACATAGTTTAGATAAATAATTTGATTCAATAATTCGTTTACTCTTCCATTTTTACTTCTCTTCTACTATCTTGTGATCGTAGCTTGTCATCGTTAATGGGGTTGCCCAAAAAAGCGGTGTTCAAGCACAAGGCACGGAACACGCACTTAGTTGAGCGAGTGGTATCTTTCATCCTAGCGGCGTATTTCGTATAAATCAAATCATGTCACAAGGAATGCATAGATTGTTAATTATTCCAATTGTTCCTATTACGGTAAACATCACCGTTTATCAAACCAAAGCGGAGGCATCGCCGCCGCATCCCACGAGTATTGTCCCGTCCCTCAACCACAAACGTGAGCCATCTCTCTGGCGTCGCGGCTTGAATGCGTTAAAAAAGAGACTGTAGAACCAGCCTAGATCTGGCTTGCCGCAGGGATGCGGCACACACAGGAGGTACGATGTATTTTTCATTGATTGAAGAACCTTGGCTGCCTGCCGTCTTTGCGGATGGTCGGATAAGTCACATTTCCCCGCTGCAACTCTCCGACGACAATATTATCGATCTCGCCTGGCCGCGTGCCGATTTTCAGGGTGCGGGCTATCAGTGGCTTATCGGTTTACTGCAAACCGCCTATGCGCCCGCCGATGACGATGACTGGGATGAGATTTGGGATGACGGTCTTGGCCCCGATTTCCCACAGGCATTAGCCGTGCTGGCACCCGCGATGCAATTTGGTGTGCAGAAGCCTGCGTTTATGCAGGATTTCGCCACGCTCGACAGCGCCCCGACACCGATTTCCGGCCTGCTGATTGATGCCCCCGGCGGCAATACGCTCAAGCTGAATAAAGATCATTTCATCAAGCGCGGCACGGTCAACGCGGTGTGTCCGTACTGTGCGGCAATGGCGCTATTCACGCTGCAAACCAATGCGCCATCTGGTGGGCAGGGGCATCGCACCGGAATGCGCGGCGGTGGGCCGATCACCACGCTGCTTATGCCGGAAGACGCCAGACTGCCGCTGTGGAAAAAGCTTTGGATGAACGTGCTGACGCAGAAGGTGATGCCCAAGGACAAGCCCGATGCCACGGTGTTCCCGTGGTTAGCCGCCACGCCCACCAGCGATGGCGCTCACCCGCCCGTGACGCCGGAAAATTCGCATCAGCTACAGGCTTATTGGGGCATGCCGCGTCGTATCGAGCTGGATTTCACTACATTACAGGCGGGGGAATGCGATCTGTGCGGCACGGAATCTACCGCGTTGCTCACGCAGTATCGCACCAAAAACTATGGCATCCAGTATGACAGTTGGCGGCATCCGCTTACCCCTTATCGTCGGGCACTGAAAGGTGACGATGCCCCTTTTCTGTCGGTGAAAGGGCAGCCGGGCGGGCTGGCGTACCGTGACTGGCTAGGGATGATGGTGGCAGTGGAAGATAAGCTCAATCACACCTATCCCGCCGCCGTTGTGCAGCACAATGCTGGCAAGCGGGCGCTGCGCAACACGGGGTTATGGTGTTTTGGCTACGACATGGACAACATGAAGGCGCGTTGTTGGTATGAACACCACGTTCCGCTGCTGTTCTCCCCGGCTCGCTTCCAGAGCGATGCACTTGCGTTGCGGGAATATAAAGATCGCTTACAACTGGCGGTGGAGCTGGCGCGGGACAGCGCCACGCTGCTGCGTCAAATGATTAAGGAAGCCTGGTTCTCGCGTCCAAAAGATGTAAAAGGGGATTTCAGCGCCATTGATGTCGCGTTCTGGCAGGAAACGCAGCCCGATTTTATGCGGCTGTGCCAGTCGTTGACGCAGGGTGATACACCCGCTACGGCGCTGAATATCTGGAAAAAGTCGCTCTATCGCTACCTGTTGAATAACTACGATGCCCGGGTGTTTAGCAACCCGGATGAACACCGCGATTTGGCCAAAGCGGCGAAAACGCGGAAAAAGCTGAGCGCGTTTTTCGGTAAACAGAAAGCGGCAGAAACCATTAAACAAATGCAGGAGGCAGTGGATGGCGAACACGGCTGATTTTTTAGTTATCACCAAGGATGACGCGAAAAAGATTAATGATTGGTTCGACGGTCTACAAAACCGCCACGGCACCCCCGGTAATGGCCGTGCGCGGCGGGCAGAGCTGCGCCGTGCCAAACAGCCTCCCTATGGCGTGTTGACCTGTCAGGGGTATCACGATCTGGCCGGGAAGCTGGAGGCGCGACTGGAAAAGGAACACCACATCGTGGCACTGACGATGTTTGTTTCTGTCGCGGCACATGCAGAGAAAAACATATTGAAGACCAGCTTCGCCGCCCAGCTAGGTGAAAAACAGGGCGGCGACCGTCCTTTTCTTTCCCCTTTGCGTTTTGAACGGCTCCAGCGGGCGCAAACGCCAGAAGAACTGCATCGCCAGCTTTTTCGCGCGGTACAAATACGCGGTGAGGCAGGCGTAAACCTTCCTTCGCTGGCGGACGGTATTTTCCTATGGGCAGAAGAGTGGCAGGCACGGCAGGAAAACCGTGCACTGAACCTTCACCCTTTGCGGCGCAATGCCGTGCGCTGGGCATGCGAATATGCGCAAGCGTCACAGGACATCACGTCCGATGAGCCAGATACCACAGAAACGTCAACGACAGCTTCAGACAAGGAATAACTGATGACCACTTTTATCCAGCTTCACTTTCTAACCGCTTATCCCTCTTCCAACCTGAACCGTGATGACGCGGGTCGTCCGAAAACCGCAATCGTTGGCGGTATTGAACGTTTGCGAGTGTCCTCGCAAAGTCTGAAGCGTGCATGGCGCACCTCTGAGGTATTTGAAGACGCACTTGATGGACACATCGGCACCCGCAGCCGCCGGGTAGGGCGCGATATCTACAACGCGCTGATTGCCAGCGGTATGAGTGAAAAGTTGGCCGATGAGGCGGCGCTGAGTATCGCTAGCCAATTCGGTAAATTGAAAGATGCGAAGGGGAGTAAAGACCTGCTAGAGAAATACGATATCGAACAGCTTGCTCATTTCAGCGTGCAGGAAAGGGCGTTGATCGATCAACTGGTTGTTCGCCTGATTGCGGAATCACGTAAGCCAAATAGTGAAGAACTGAAATTGCTGCGCAAAGATGCCGCCAGCGTCGATATCGCGCTGTTTGGTCGTATGCTGGCCTCCAGCCCAGAATTCAATATTGAAGCGGCGTGTCAGGTCGCACACGCGCTGGGCGTGAGTGCTGTTACCATCGAAGATGACTTCTTCACGGCGGTGGATGACCTGAATACGTCAGCCGACAGCGGATCGGCGCATATGGGCGAACAGAGTTTTGCCTCTGCGCTGTTTTATCACTATGTGTGCATTAACCGCGATCTGCTGCTGGAAAACCTGAACAACGATGAAGATCTGGTGGCACGAACCCTGCGTGCGCTGACCGAAACGGCATTAACCGTGTCGCCGGGCGGCAAGCAAAACAGCTTTGCCAGTCGAGCGCTGGCTAGCTATGCGCTGGCAGAAAAGGGAACCGATCAGCCTCGTACTTTGTCTGTCGCATTTTTCAAACCGATTAGTCATAACAATCAGGTCAATGATGCCATCGATCTGCTGTGCCAGCAAAAGGCCAAATTTGACCGAGTGTACGCCTCTGGGGGCCGTGTTCCTTCCTATGAGCTGAACGTGGAAGCGATCAATGAGGGCGGATCGCTGCAAGGGTTACTGGATTTCATCAGCCAGTAGGAGCGCGCTATGGATAACTATCTGGTCTTCCAGATCTATGCTCCGCTGGTGTCATGGGGAGAAGCGGCGGTCGGGGAAGTACGCCACACCTCAACGGTGCCTAGCCGTTCCGCCCTGTTGGGGTTACTGGCGGCGGCGCTAGGGATTCGGCGCGACGATCGGGCTGCGCTGGCGGAGTTTAATCAGCATTACTCTGTGGCGGTGCGGCCGCTTTCCGATCGTGAAACCTGGCTGAATGACTACCACACGGTGCAGATGCCGAAAGAAAACCGCAAAGTGCCACGCTATACCCGGCGTGATGAACTGCGGCCGGAGGCGGGGCAATCGCTCGAAACTATGCTGACCTCACGCGAATACCGCTGTGATGCCTATTACCACATTGCCATTAGCGTCACACCGGATGCGCCTTATTCGCTAACTGCGCTGCGTGATGCGCTGTTATCTCCCGTGTTCGCGCTCTATTTCGGGCGTAAAAGCTGTCCGCCCGCTTTGCCGCTGGCACCACACCTGTTTTCAGGCTCGCTGGCCGAGGTGTGGCAGCAGGCAAGGCTGACGCCTGCATTGAACGATTCCACGTTGCAGGCGATTGGCCGTGCTGAAGGCGTGTGCTACTGGGAGCAGGAAAACGACACGGGATTAACACCGCAATACCGCGTCGTGCGCAACGATCAGCCTGCCGATCGACGGCGCTGGCAGTTCACTTCCCGCGTGCAATACGTCGGTAGTGGGAAGGGAGATAAATAATGTATTTTTCCAGAATAACGCTGAACCTTAGTGCGTTACCGCATGCTATGGCAACAAAGCGATTACACGCAGGAGGCTATGCCAGCCACCAATGGCTCTGGCAACTGTTTCCCGACCAGCCACAGCGGTCATTCCTCTTTCGCGAAGAGGAACAAGAGACAAAAAGCCTATTTTATCTGCTCTCCGAACAGGCACCGCAGGTTGACCATAACCTGTTTCGGGTAGAAACCAAACCGTACCAACCGCAGTGGCATGATGGCATGACGCTGGCGTTTTCGCTGCGTGCTAATCCGGTTGTCACGCGGGATGGCAAGCGTAGCGATGTGTTGATGGATGCGCGGCATCAAGCGAAAGCCGCGGGGCTTTCCGGTGTGGCATTGTGGCAACACCAGCAACAGCGTGCTCGCAACTGGTTAGTGCGTCAGGGGGAAAACGCGGGCTTCACGCTGTCGTCATGTAGCGTGGACGGCTATCAACGCCACCGCCTGAATAAACCCGGCCAGTCGGCAGCGATCGCCTTCAGCAGCGTGGATTATGATGGAATGCTCCATATTACGGACGCCGAACGGTTTGCGGCATCTGTCCGGCAGGGGTTAGGAAAAAGCAAAGCACTGGGGTGCGGCCTGCTGCTATTGAAACGGGCGTAGCGCGCCCCGTTACAGGGAGAGTTGACGATGTATGTTCCGCTCAACCCGATCCCCCTTAAGGATCGGGTTTCACTGATCTTCCTGCAATACGGGCAGATTGATGTTATCGACGGTGCGTTTGTGCTGGTGGATAAAACCGGCGTGCGCACGCATATTCCCGTTGGCTCGGTGGCCTGCATTATGTTGGAGCCGGGTACACGGGTTTCTCATGCTGCGGTGCGGCTGGCGGCGACGGTAGGCACACTGCTGGTGTGGGTCGGCGAAGCGGGCGTGCGGCTGTACGCGTCTGGTCAGCCCGGCGGCGCACGGTCAGACAAATTGCTCTATCAGGCTAAGCTGGCGCTGGATGAGGACCTGCGTCTTAAAGTGGTGCGCAAAATGTTTGAGCTCCGCTTTGGTGAACCTGCGCCGAGCCGCCGTTCGGTCGATCAGCTTCGAGGGATTGAGGGGGCCCGCGTGCGCCAAACCTATGCGCTGCTGGCACAGCAGTACGGTGTGAAATGGAATGGCCGCCGCTACGACCCGAAAGACTGGGAACGTGGGGACAAAGTGAATCAGTGCATTAGTGCGGCGACGTCCTGCCTGTACGGTATTACGGAAGCCGCGGTACTGGCTGCGGGTTACGCCCCTGCGATCGGGTTTGTCCACAGCGGCAAACCGCTCTCTTTTGTTTACGACATTGCCGATATCATCAAATTCGAGGGCGTGGTGGCGAAAGCCTTTGAAATTGCAGCCCGCAATCCTGCCGAACCGGATCGTGAAGTACGGCTTGCCTGCCGTGATATTTTCCGCAGCCAGAAAACGCTGAGCAAACTAATTCCCCTGATTGAAGAGGTGTTATCTGCGGGTGGCATTACGCCGCCGCTACCGCCGGACGATGCACAGCCACCTGCAATCCCTGAGCCGAAACCGTTTGGTGACAGCGGCCACCGGGGGCAGCGTTAAATGAGCATGCTGGTGGTAGTGACGGAAAATGTCCCGCCGCGCTTGCGCGGCAGGCTGGCGGTGTGGTTGCTGGAGGTTCGTGCGGGCGTGTATGTGGGGGATACCTCACAACGGGTGAGGGAAATGATCTGGCAGCAGATTATCGAACTGGCAGAACAGGGCAACGTGGTAATGGCGTGGGCGACGAATACGGAGTCTGGTTTTGAGTTCCAAACCTGGGGTGAAAACCGCCGAATGCCGGTAGATCTGGATGGCCTGCGGTTAGTCTCTTTTTCACCTATTGAAAATCAATAAGTTAGCGATCTTTAACAACATGGAAAAATCGGTGGGATTTTTTCTACCGAAAAAAGTGTTATAAAACAACTCTCTACTTTTAGAGTGTTCCCCGCGCCAGCGGGGATAAACCGCTATTGATAAAGCGGCTGGCGCGGAGCGAGAAGTGTTCCCCGCGCCAGCGGGGATAAACCGCCACATCATTTTGGCCTGAGTGAAATTACGTGGTGTTCCCCGCGCCAGCGGGGATAAACCGCTGGTTGCGGAGAATGATTTAATGTTCCATCAGTGTTCCCCGCGCCAGCGGGGATAAACCGATCACCCGTCTCCATTCGTCAGCATTCAGCAGGTGTTCCCCGCGCCAGCGGGGATAAACCGGAACGCCGATCAAATGGGGTTCTTTTTTGAGAGTGTTCCCCGCGCCAGCGGGGATAAACCGCGCCGTTTACACGATAGAATGGCGTGTAATATGTGTTCCCCGCGCCAGCGGGGATAAACCGGCTTTTCTTTATTCTTTTTTTGCGGAACATGAGTGTTCCCCGCGCCAGCGGGGATAAACCGTAAAAAAGGCTGCGTCGGATGCTGCAATAAGAGGTGTTCCCCGCGCCAGCGGGGATAAACCGCTGTTCGCGCTAATGCCGATGTGGGCTTATCGAGTGTTCCCCGCGCCAGCGGGGATAAACCGCGCTCAACGAAGTTGCGACAGACTTTTCTAATGTGTTCCCCGCGCCAGCGGGGATAAACCGCCAGTCAAATTAGCGCAATAACGGCAACGGTAGTGTTCCCCGCGCCAGCGGGGATAAACCGCCGTGAATTTTCATGGCTTTAGCAAAACCAGAGTGTTCCCCGCGCCAGCGGGGATAAACCGTATATTTTAGAAACAATAAAAAAAGAAACTCTGTGTTCCCCGCGCCAGCGGGGATAAACCGGCGATAAATTGGCAAATGTCCAATGTTATTGTGTGTTCCCCGCGCCAGCGGGGATAAACCGTAACGCAAAGTGGTGGAAAAAACTAAGGGGCTGTGTTCCCCGCGCCAGCGGGGATAAACCGCTGGTTGTTATTTACGTTTTCACCTTTAACGCGTGTTCCCCGCGCCAGCGGGGATAAACCGGACGAACACTACCACTGGATCGCCATCGTCGAGTGTTCCCCGCGCCAGCGGGGATAAACCGGATCTATAACAGTGGCTAATACGATATACGCAGTGTTCCCCGCGCCAGCGGGGATAAACCGCAGAATTAACTGATTGCAGGCAGGGGAATGAGGTGTTCCCCGCGCCAGCGGGGATAAACCGAAGTTCCTTGCCCCTAAAGGGGTGACGCATCTGTGTTCCCCGCGCCAGCGGGGATAAACCGTTACCTATATTCGTGATGCTCAGGGTACTCACGTGTTCCCCGCGCCAGCGGGGATAAACCGGCGTATGAGGGGCAGATTTCGACCACTGATGTGTATTCCCCGCGTTAGCGGGGATAAACCCTAATCCGTGGAAGCGGCTACAGGATTAGCTGTTCTGGTTCGCAGTGGTACAGCTTAGCCAGCTTTTCTCGGGTGCGCTTCTGCGGCCTTGAGTCTGGGGATTCAAGCTGAGAGACGGCCGCTTGGGTCATGCCAAGCGCGGTTGCAACTTCTTGCTGAGAGAAGCCTCTGAAAATTCTCCAGGCTGCCTGTAAGCTGACGTCTTGATCAATGTGGATGCTAACCACTTCATGAGGAATCGAGACGTCATCCTCTGCGCTATGATCGTAGGGAATGCTCTCATAGAGGGCGGGGTCGTCAGCATTTTCAATAAGTTTCTGATATAACTCGTACGGAACAACAGCATATTCAGGTTTACCGCTTTTATCCCGAATGACTTGTATGCTCATAGTGTATTGCTCCAACATTTTCTTTCGATGGGTGAAAATCAGCTGTGTTGTAAAGAAGGAGGCGCTTTCCTCCTTAGTATGTCGTCGTTGTCCTGCGTTTGATTTCAAGTATCTCGCACACTTGTGGGACATCGTTGATTAGCTCAAAGATAATGCGGTAATCCCCAACCCGTAGCCGATATTGTTTACCAGACGATTCGAGTTTTTTCAGGTCCAGATTCACATCTGGAAATGTACTCAGCTCACCCACTTTTTCTTTGATTCGTTTTCGATATCTGGTGTCAATGGTGCCGAGTTGTTTTAATGCCCGTTTTGACCAACTAACCTTAAGCATGAATCCCTCAAACGAAACCCTTCCTTGATATAAGTTAATTATAAGATAATTTCAGGTTTTTTCATTTTTTTCTTATTTTTTGTCGATGGCTATGCTGTTCCTTCAGGGATAAACCGTGGTGACGCAATGCGGTGAAGAGAGGCAATGTAAAGTGTTCCCCCGGACACCTTTTGACACTGCAATCGCCCAGCTCCTGAATCAGGCGACAGCACTGGCTGACTTATATCGGGTTATCTATGCAACGCCGGACGATATGAAAAAATGCTTCCCCAGCTTAGACAGGATAAAGTTCAGGGAAAAGTGGTGGGTGATTGATATCGGTGGTGGGCATCTTCGCGTGATGTTTTTTGCAGATTTTGAGCGAGAGAAGATCTTCATTAAACACATTACCACCCATGCAGAGTATGACAGGCTGATAGAGTATTACCGGAGGAATAAAGAATGATGTACGCAGACGCTATCAAGGCCGCTAACACGCTGACGAGTATCGTACCGTTCCTCGGAGGTAGCACCTCTCGTAAAGATTATGAGGATGCGCTGAAACTCACGGAATATTTGATCGAGAGCGAGCCCGCTAATCGATATGCTGACGGCTAAAATTGATAAATATGAAGAGGATGTGCCAGAATTTGCAGACTTCAACGAGCGCATTAAAACGCTCCCGGCCGGTATTGCTTTACTGCGCATACTTATGGATCAGCATGGGCTAACGCAAAGTGACTTTGAAGCTGAGATCGGTAAAAAGTCTCTGGTATCCCGCATTTTAAACGGTGAACGTACGTTAACGCTTGATCACATGAAAGCGCTTGCTAAACGATTCGATATTCCCGTGAGTGCTTTTATTGATTAGTACGATTTTTGCCAAGTACAGCATGATGCGCCATGTAATAAAGGCAGCCGTGCTGGACTGTTATTTGAATAATCCCTGCGTTAGCAGGGATTACTTTATGACTAAGATGCGTTGTAATAAATTGTTGAAAGGAATTGGCAGATTGCCTGTAATTATTAAGAATGACGAGTTTACCCTGTAATAAAGTATAGGTCTGTGTATACCTACTTCTCTGCTATATTGTTGGCTTTGTTAAATTTACTTAGCTTTAATTTTTCTTCTGCTTTCTTGGTTTCTGCATTTTCTTTGTCTGTTTGCGCTATATCTCCAACGACTTTTAAAATAGCATCAAATCGGCCAACAACTTCAGATTGATTTAATGATCCATTCATTGAAAGAAAGCACAAGCTATTCAAAGAATAAACTAGGACATTCGTAGTAGTATTTCTTTTAGCCAGATCCACTATCGCTGTTTTTAAGCTGGCATCAGCGCTGGCATTATTTCCTGATTTATCAGCCAGCGTTGTAGCTAAGGTACTATCAATAGTTTTAGCCGTGTCAGCTGGAGCATCGGGGCAATATTTAGCATTGACAGAATTTGGTATTAATATACCAACTCTCTGGCTGGAGTCGCTTCTGACAAGCGTTGGTGAATCACTTTTAATGGTTTTTGTAACCATACACCCAGATAACAGCATAGCAATAGGTATAACAAGAATTACTCTCATAGCTTCACCTATATATTTACGAATAGTAGAGGGCGGTTATTAAATGAAACTGTAATTTTTGCTTTACAGCGTAGTGCTGAAAATTCACAGTTTCTATTAAAGCTATAACACAAGTGTGAAATTTTTCATTACATTTTTTTATATTTAATGAGAGCGATTTTTTTCTGATGTTAGTTAGCTAATTATCCCCCACAGTACTTCACACCCGTGGATATGTATTGATTACCTTCCATTTATACCAATATATTTGTAATCATTGAAAATAGAGTGTGAAAATATTTTCGTATTTATGCGTTATATCGATATGAAGTTACGAAGAAAGTGTTAACCATTGGCGTATTACCGCAGAATAAAAAATGAAAGTATAATCCTTGCTGTATCGCGCTGTGTCTAATTCAGTGACGTGATGTTTTTTCAGATGCTTGATATCAACGTGGAGGAGGAATGTATATCAGCCCTGAAAACAGAAACTTTGTCGCTGCGCTTACGTTGGTGATGAGTATAGCTAAATCTGGGGTGAAAACTGCCGGATACCGGTAGATCGGGGTGGCTCACGGTTACTCTCTTTTTCACCTTTTTAAAATCAATAAGTTAGCTATTTTTAACAACATGGAAAAATTGGTGGGATTTTTTCTGCTGAAAAAAGTGTTATAAAACAACTCTCTACTTTTAGAGTGTTCCCCGCGCCAGCGGGGATAAACCGTAATATCAGACTCTTTGATGCCATAAACGCCTGTGTTCCCCGCGCCAGCGGGGATAAACCGTAAAAATTGGCCCATTGCGCCGCTCTACGCCCGTGTTCCCCGCGCCAGCGGGGATAAACCGATTACGCAAAGGCGCAGCAGGCGTTAGAAAATGTGTTCCCCGCGCCAGCGGGGATAAACCGTAACCGTGTTGGCTCATTCATGATGTAGTCGGGTGTTCCCCGCGCCAGCGGGGATAAACCGGGAACAAAGGCGGTGCCGGCGTTACAGTTGCTGTGTTCCCCGCGCCAGCGGGGATAAACCGCGGAGTTATGATTCCATATCAGGATTGTCATGGTGTTCCCCGCGCCAGCGGGGATAAACCGCGTCCTTCTCACCACTCCAGAGCTTTGCTCCGGTGTTCCCCGCGCCAGCGGGGATAAACCGCTCGGCGGTTGCGCCCTGCGGTAACGGTATTCGTGTTCCCCGCGCCAGCGGGGATAAACCGAACGGTGAGTGACTTCGTATCAAGCTACGATAGTGTTCCCCGCGCCAGCGGGGATAAACCGCATTGAGTTTCACATTCGCGGTTCTCCGTAAAGTGTTCCCCGCGCCAGCGGGGATAAACCGTATGGTTCGTATTTTGGACGCCGAACATCGAGGTGTTCCCCGCGCCAGCGGGGATAAACCGCATGATCCAGCCGGTAGCCATCGGCAACGCACGTGTTCCCCGCGCCAGCGGGGATAAACCGCGGTTCTTTCGTGTGGATCGTCGGTGTAGCCAGTGTTCCCCGCGCCAGCGGGGATAAACCGAGATGGATGCCGTAGAGCGCATCGTTGAGAACGTGTTCCCCGCGCCAGCGGGGATAAACCGGATATTGACGATAAGATCGCTAACGTTGCCTCGTGTTCCCCGCGCCAGCGGGGATAAACCGCTCACCAGCTTTTACATTCTCAATGGCAGCAGGTGTTCCCCGCGCCAGCGGGGATAAACCGGCACACGACCTGTTTGTTATCCCACTCTGCCGGTGTTCCCCGCGCCAGCGGGGATAAACCGCCACGTTCACGGTCATGGTCGCACGCCTGATTGTGTTCCCCGCGCCAGCGGGGATAAACGGTTATACCCCTTGTTGCATGTTGGTCTAAATATTCCTCGTGCGGAGTCAAATCCCGCTTCTGGCTGGCGTGATGGCAGATTGCGTGTCAGTATTACAGAATGCTGTTTTTGTGCTCACCGTTCTGGTGTTGCGCTATGCCAATAATGTTTATCTTCCATACGTTACCCGTAAGGAGGTGATATGAAAGTTGAAGCCGCAGAGTCGTCCGTTTTTGCCAGCCAGCAGGTGATGGCAAAGCGTTCCACAGAACATGCGGAAAAAGTGGCGCTGTCCGAACAGCTTCAGTCTTATCAGGCGGGCAGCGGCGCTGTTCCTGCTGGTCAGACGACGCGCTATGATTTCACTCGCATCAGCCCTGCCGAACTGTATGAAACGGTTGGTAGCCTGGTTAGCAGCGGGCAGTTGGGGCGTGAAGACGGTTCCGCGCTGCTGGGTTTTATCTCGTCACCACGAGCGAATATCGGCAGTGTGCCGCCTTCTAATGTGTTCCAGCCGATCAATGTTTTCGATACCATCCAGCAAGGCGTCGCGGGGGCATCATCCCGTAGCGAGGTGCAAAATACCGAAAGCCTGCAACGCGCCGCAGAGGCGTTGAACCGCTTTCAGGGGCAGGTTTCCAGCATTAGCGTGTACGTCTAGTACATCGGTACGCAATGGTCTGATGGCGTCGTCCTTTCTCTTCTCCCCGTGTTGGCGGGGAGTGTTGTTTTACGCTGCGATCAGCGTTGGGTCTGAGCTTTTATTTCCGTCAGCAGCGCGATGAGCGCCTGTACGTTGTCGTCCTGTGTGCGCCAGGATGATACGCTGATGCGTAATGCCGGACGCCCTTGCCAGACGGTGCCGCCAAACCATGCCTTGCCCGACGCCTGTAACGCTTCCCGTATTGCTGCCGTTTGGCTGTCGGTTTCCCCACGTAACAGAACCTGATTGAGCACCACCCGGTTTACTATCTCAAAACCCGCATGGCGCAGGCCGTCGGCGATCGACGTTGCCTGTCGGCAGTGCCGTTCGATCATCTCAGCTACGCCGTCACGCCCTAACGTGCGCAGCACCGCCCAGACGGGAATCCCACGCGGGCGACGGGAAAATTCGAGCGTTAGGTTTTTCTGGGCATCGCGTGCTGCACTTGAGTAAACCGCATCTGCGTTCATCGCCTCGGCTAACGCGTCCGCACGGCGGCAAATTGCCATCGCACAGTCGTAGGGCGTGTTCAGCCATTTATGCGCGTCTGTCGTCCAGCTGTCGGCCAGTTCGATCCCCTCGGTGAGTGCTGCGTGAGATGACGCTCTGGCCCAGAGACCGAATGCACCATCAACGTGAACCCAGGCACCGGCTGCTTTAGCGATTGGAATGATCTGCGCAAAATCATCGAACTCGCCCGTGTTTACCTCGCCAGCCTGTAAACAAAGAAGGGTGCGATCGTCGAGCGGAGGGAGCTGAGCGACATCGATTTGCCCAAATGCGTTAACGGGCGCGATGTGTAAATGGCGTAGCCCAAAGCCGAGCACGCGCAGCGCTTTCTTCACCGTGATGTGCGTCAATTCTGAAATCACAACCTTAATTTCAGGCGCGCCGATCAGTCCATCGTTGTCAAAGTCCCAGCCCTGTTTTGCCAGTAGATCACGGCGTGCGGCGGTGAGGCAGGAAAGCGTACAGGCGGTGGCGCTGGTGCCGAACCCAACAGCGCTTTCTTTTGGTAAGTTCAGAACATCGAGCACCCAGCGGCTGGCGAGGCGTTCCAGCGTGGCGGATACCGGTGAATTATCAAAGGTGGAAGCGCACTGATCCCAGGCGATCATTAATCGCTCGGAAGCGGCAGCGACTGGCAATGCCGCACCGATAACAAAGCCGAAATAGTTCGGGCCATTGGAGGCGGTGGTGGCTGGCGAGCCGACCTTGTCCAGTAGCGATAGCGTGTCTTCAGCCGAAAACCCCTGTTGCGGCAACGCTTCATCAAAACGTGCCAGCGCGGCGAGGGCAGCGGCATCGGGGAAAACCCGACGCTGTGCATTCTCAGCCAGATAGCGTCGGCCGCGCTCGTCGGCATCGGCCAGTAATGTCAGTTCGCTCATGGTTTCTCCTTCATCAGTAATCATTTTCTGTTATCACAACGGTGTAAATGCTGCCGTTGACGTGGCTGAAAGGTGCAGCGTCATTTTCCAGAAGAGTAGCGCTAATAGGCTGACGGCGGCGCCAAGCAGGCATACACCTGACCAGCCAGCAGAGTCATACGCTACTGTTGTTGCCATCGCGCCAAGCCCGCTGCCGATGCTATAAAACAGCATATAGCAGCCAACCAGACGGCTGTGTGCATCAGGATGCGTCTTGAAAATCATGCTTTGGTTGGTAACGTGAATGGCCTGTCCGCCCAGATCCAGAATGATGATGCCGACGACCAAGGCAAAGAGAGAGTAGGGCGCTAACCACAGCGGTAGCCACGAGGCCAGCAGTAATAACAGAGCGATGCCGCTGACCCACTGTCCTCGCCCTTTATCTGCCAGTGAACCTGCTTTCACCGCCGCCAGTGCACCGAGAATACCCACCAGACCAAACGCGCCGATAACGGTATGAGAAAAGAAATAGGGTGCGCGACTCAGCGGCAGAACCAGCGCGCTCCAGAAGATGCTCAGGGCAGCAAACATCAGTAAAGCGATCACGCCGCGTATTTGTAATACCCGCTCTTTACGCAGCAAAGTCAGCATAGAAAGCAGCAGTGCGGGGTAGTGTGGGCGCTGTTGGGCGGGTGGCTGATGTGGTAATGCACGCCAGAGAAATACGGCAAGCAGGAGCATCAGCAGTGCGGAGAAAAAGTACACGCTGCGCCAGCCCGCTATATCGGCGATGAAGCCAGACAGCACGCGAGCCAGTAAAAGCCCAATCACCACGCCGCCCTGTGCGGCTCCCACAACGCGCCCACGCTCCTGAGGTGCAGCAGTCGTTGCGGCATAAGCAATCAGACCCTGAGTCATTGCTGTGCCGAGCATGCCTACGGCCAGCATGCTGATCAATAAATACAGGGATGTGGTAGCGAGTCCAACGGCAATCAGCGCCACGATGAGCGCACCCAACTGAGCCAACATCAAATAGCGTCGGTTGAGGATATCACCCAGCGGGACCAGAAGAATTAACGCCAGCGCACAGCCAAGCTGTGTTGCCGTCATTACCCCGCCAACGGCGGCGATGCTGATGTGAAAATCTACCGATAATGCATCCAGCAGCGGCTGTGCGTAATACACATTGGCGACACTGAGGGCGCTGGCACAGGCAAACAGCAATACTAACGCGCGCGGCAGTACCCTCTGTGCGGGCAGTGTAGTGCTGTAAAGATCATATTCGGTGACGGATGACGTGGTATGAATAGGGCTATTTTTCATGATATTGGCTGTCATTATTCTATGTGGTTTCAAAATAAAACCAGTTGAAGCATGAATGATCTGGTTTTACTCTGCAACCAAAAAATGTGCGGTCAGTTTTTCGGTTTGTGGATAAGGCAGATAGGATGCACAGGAAAAAGGGGAGGAAATAGTTATGGTGAAGCGCAAAAGTCTGAAAGAGGATGCGTGTCCCGTTGCGCGCGCGCTGGATGTGGTCGGCGATCGTTGGACATTAATGATTATCCGCGATGCCTTCGACAATCGCCGCCGTTTCAGCGATTTTCAGCGCAGTTTGGGCGTAGCCAAAAATATTCTTACCGACCGTCTGCGTACTTTGGTTGATGAAGGCATCTTGTCCGTTCAGCCCGTTTCCGAGAGTTCGGCCTATCAGGAATATGTTCTGACACCAAAAGGTGAGCAGCTATTCCCGCTCGTTGTGGCACTACGCCAGTGGGGCGAACAGCAGCTGTTCTCTGAAGGGGAACCGCACTCACTGCTATTGGATAAGCACACCAGCCAGCCTCTGCAAGCCATGCTGCCACATTCTGCGCAGGGGCAACGGTTGGCTGGGCAAGATACGTTCGTTCAGAAAATAGATTGAGGTGCCGTGATGCAGAAAGAATCGAGAGAAACAGGCAGCGATCTTGAGGCAATCTCCCGCTATCTGAAGAAGTTGCACGTACTGACATTATGCGTGGGTGAAAATTCGGAATTATGGTGTGCGAGTTGCTTCTATACTTATGACGATGAACAAATAGCCTTCTATCTAATGACGGAGTTACAGACGCGCCACGGTGAAATCATGGCAAGGTTGCCGCAGGTTGCTGGTACGGTGAGCGGCCAGCCAAAGAGCGTCATGTTGATTAAAGGCGTACAGTTTCGGGCGCAGGCGGTACAGTTGGAGGGGGATGACGCGGAGCAGGCCAGAGCGCGGTACAACGCACGTTTTCCTATTGCACGAGCATCAAAAGCGCCGATCTGGCGGCTCGATCTGACAGAAGTAAAAATGACGGACAATGCGCTGGGTTTTGGTAAGAAACGCTACTGGCAGCGCGACGAGCAAACGAGCCAGAAAGAACATGATAAGCATGAAAAGATGAGAGAGTAAAAGACGCAAAGCAAGGGGGAAACTGATGAGCCGGGTACTGTTATTAGGTGCAACGGGGTTAGTGGGGCACGAATTGTTAGCACTGCTGAAAGCCAATAACCGGGTAGAGACGATCTATGCGCCGACTCGTAAGCCGTTGGCGCATTCGGAGAAAGTCGTCAACCCACACGATCCCGATCTGTCTGCTGCATTGGCGCAGTTGACCGATCCTGTCGATATTGCCTTTTGTTGCCTGGGATCGACGCTCAAGACGGCAGGCAGTAAGCAAGCTTTCCGCTACGTGGATTACACGCTGGTTGTGGAAGGATCGAAAGTGGCGTTAGCGCTGGGCGCGACGCACCTTTTGGTGGTCAGTTCGCTGAGCGCGAATGCCACATCACCTTTCTTTTACTCGCGGGTGAAGGGGGAAACGGAAAAATCGCTGCGTCAGCAAGGCTGGCAGCACCTGACATTGGCACAACCCTCGATGCTACTGGGTGAAAGAGAGGACAGTCGCACGCTGGAGAGCCTTGCCGCGCCGCTATTCCGACTGTTCCCGGCGAAGTGGCGGGCGATTGAGGGAAAAACCGTGGCGCAGGCGTTGTTGAATCAGGCGTTCTCGCCGGAACCAAAAGCGCGGGTGACGGTACTGGAATCCGATCAATTACGTTCGTTGGGTAAGTGGCAACCGCTTCAGTAGCCACTTATCGCTCAACGCAGGCGGTGAACAACCTGATTGCTGCTACCGCGCCAAATCAGTGCGGGATCTTTCAGATCTTGCACAAATTTTCCATCGACTAACACGTTGATGAGATCGACCACCCGCTGTTGTTCCGGAGTGATATCCGCCAGCACGTAGCCTGTCCAAAGCCAGATATCTTTGCCGGGGCATTCCGCACGGATACGTTCTACCAGCCGCAGAATATCAGGCACATTCTGTGGGTGAAGCGGATCGCCGCCAGACAGCGAAATTCCCTGCCGTGGGATCGTCGTATCCTGAAGATCGGCGATGATCCGATCTTCCTGTTCCTGCGTAAATGGCTGACCGGAGTTCAGTCGCCAGGTGCTTTTGTTGTAGCACCCAACACATTCATGCACGCAACCAGCGACAAATAGCGTACAGCGGGTGCCGGGGCCGTTGACCACATCGACGGGATAATATTGGTGGTAATTCATACGATAGAGCCCATGTTATGAAGCGGGCGCGTGTTGACGGTGCCGCGAAAGGTGGGCCGCATTACTGCGGCCCAGCAGGGATCACCCCAGTTGACCGTTGCCCAGATGCTTAATCCGGCGTTTAACTTCTTCCTGCTTACCGGCGTTGAACGGGCGTGCATCCGGGCTACCGAGGTAACCGCACACACGGCGCGTCACGGAAACGCGCGCTGAGTCGTGGTTACCGCATTTCGGGCAGGTGAAGCCTTTGCTGGTACACTCGAATTCACCCGTGAAGCCACACTCATAGCATTCATCGATCGGCGTGTTGGTGCCGTAATAAGGCACGCGCGTGTAGCTGTAATCCCACACGTCTTCCAGCGCTTTGAGGTTGTGTTGCAGGTTTGGATATTCGCCGTAGCAAATGAACCCACCGTTAGCCAGCGGCGGATAGGGCAGCTCAAAGTCGATTTTCTGATAAGGGTTCACCTTCTTCTCCACATCAAGGTGGAAGCTGTTGGTGTAATAGCCTTTGTCCGTCACGCCTTGTACGACGCCAAACTCGGCGGTATCCAGACGGCAGAAGCGGTCACACAGATTCTCGCTCGGCGTGCTGTACAGGCTGAAGCCGTAACCCGTTTCGTCTTTCCACTGCTCGGTGGCGGCTTTCAGGCGAGTGATAACGGCCACGGCTTTAGCACGTAGCGCCTCATCATCAAACACGTGTGTCTGGCTACCGAAAAGCGCATTGATGGTTTCATGCAGGCCGATATAGCCCAGCGAAATAGAGGCGCGTCCGTTCTTGAAGATGTCCGCGATGCTGTCGTCCGCTTTTAAGCGCACGCCGCAGGCTCCTTCCATATACAGGATTGGCGCGACGCGAGCTTTCACGCTTTCCAACCGCGCAATACGCGTCATCAGCGCTTTCTTCGCCAACGTTAGGCGTTGATCCAGCAACGTCCAGAAGCGGTCTTCATTGCCTTCGGCTTCTAGTGCAATACGCGGCAGGTTCAGGCTGATGACACCCAGATTATTACGCCCGTCGTGAATCTGCTGGCCGTTTTCTTCATAAACGCCGAGGAAGCTGCGGCAGCCCATTGGTGTTTTGAACGAGCCAGTGACGTTAACGACCTGATCGTAGTTCAGGATGTCGGGATACATGCGTTTGCTGGCGCACTCTAACGCGAGCTGCTTGATATCGTAATTCGCATCGCCTGCCTTATGGTTCAGACCGTCGCGGATGGCGAAGACCAGTTTCGGGAACACTGCGGTTTTGTGGTTTTTACCCAGCCCGGCAATGCGGTTGCGCAGAATGGATTCCTGAATCAGACGCGATTCCCAGCAGGTGCCAAGCCCGAAGCCAAAGGTGACAAACGGCGTTTGGCCGTTAGCGGTGTGCAGCGTGTTGACTTCGTATTCCAGTGACTGAAAGGCGTCGTAGCACTCTTTTTCCGTGCGGGTCAGGGCATAGTTTTCTGCATCTGGGATCTTCCACTCTTCTGCCACGGCTTTGTGTTTCGCATGGCTGGCGGTGACGAACGGTGCCAGAATTTCATCAATACGATTAATCGTGGTGCCGCCATAAATGTGGCTGGCGACCTGCGCGATAATCTGTGCGGTGACAGCGGTAGCGGTTGAGATCGACTTCGGTGGCTCAATCTCCGCATTGCCCATTTTGAAGCCGTTGGTCAGCATGCCGTTCAGATCGATCAGCATGCAGTTAAACATCGGGAAGAACGGCGAGTAGTCGAGGTCGTGATAGTGAATCTCACCACGCTCATGCGCCAGTACCACATCACGCGGTAGGATGTACTGTTTAGCGTAATGCTTGGCGACGATGCCTGCCAGCAGATCGCGCTGGGTGGGGATCACTTTACTGTCTTTGTTGGCGTTCTCGTTCAGCAGCGCCATGTTGCTCTGCTCGACCAGACCGCGAATTTCCTGATTGAGGCGACCGTGGCGTTCACGCGCAATATCTCGGTCATGGCGGTATTCGATATAGGTACGCGCCAGTTTTTTGTAACTGCCGGACATCAGCAGATTTTCGACCGCATCCTGAATATCACGGATATCTACACGCGATTTATCCTGCATTTGTTGAGCGACCGCACAGGCCACAGTTGCACAATAGTCTGCATCATTGACACCGGCCGCATGTGCCGCGCGCTCGACCGCCTCTTTGATACGAATTTCATCAAAAGGCACCTGGCAACCGTCCCGTTTAATCACAACTGGTTTCACGTTTTCTTCCTCTAGAAAGGTTATCCACAGGCAAAAGCCCTACCCGACAAGGGTTACAGAGGGCTGTGGATGATACTGTGGATAAACACTATATGTAGGTCGTGTTTATAGGATAGGCACTATATATTGAAATTGCGTAGGGGTGTTTGCGCTTTTATCGCTGCAAAATTGATGTAGAGCAAAGAAATCATCATGTCGGAGCGAATTTGAACCTGAACAAAAAATAGTCAAAAAAGACGATTAAAGCGTGGAGGCTTGCTACGCGCGGGTTGGCAGAAACTCGTCTGTTTTTTGACCGTAATATGTGCCTGGGATGCCCACGAGCTTGCTGTGACGAAAGAAAAAGCAAAAAAAAAAGCGCATCGGTTATCGTGCGCTTTTTGGGGATGGCGCTGCCGAACGTTAGCGGCGAACGGCGATCGCTTCGATTTCGATCTTCACGTCTTTCGGCAGGCGGGCGACTTCAACGCAAGAGCGAGCCGGGAATGGTGCGCTATGTTCGTTGAAGAAGGCTTCATATGCGGTGTTCACGAGAGCGAAATCGTGCAGGTCTTTCACGAACACGGTCATTTTCACGATATCGGACACTTTCAGGCCAGCGGCTTCCACAATCGCCTGAACGTTTTCCAGTGACTGGCGCGTCTGGGCGGTGATGTTGTCAGCCACCAGACCGCTTTTTGGATTCACGGGGATCTGACCAGACGTGAAGATCATACTGCCAAGGTCGACGCCCTGAACATAAGGGCCGATGGCGGCTGGGGCGTGCTCAGTGCTGATAATGCGTGACATGGTATCTCCTTGGTGGGGGCGTAAAAGGAACGCGGACGCAGCCATTATTCAAAAAAGCCCCGTGACAGGCAATGTCCATTACGGGGCAAAGCAGAAAACTAGCGATCTTGCAGCACAGCCTGACGCTCAAACTCTTTCTCACAGTACTTGCACTTCAGGTGAACGTCGCCATCGCGTTGCTTAACGCTGAATGACGATGACACCGGTTCGCTACGGCTGATGCAGTTGCTGTTTGGGCAAGTGAGCACGCCAGTAATGTGGTCTGGCAGCGTCGGCACCAGCTTGCGCACCACGTCATACTCATCAATCTGATTGACGGTCGCCTGCGGTGCGTAAATCGCCAACTGATTCGCCTGCTGTTCCGTTAGAAACACGTTTTCGATCTTGATCAGATCTTTGCGCCCAAGGTGGTTGGACGGCAAATTCAGGCCGATGGTGATGCGCTGGTCTGTCGCCGTCAGTTTAAACAGCGTCAGCAGTTTAAAACCGACCTGTGCGGGAATGTGGTCGATCACCGTGCCACGTTTGATCGCTTCAACCTGTAATTTGTTATCGTGTGTCATGATGGTTTTTTCCTCTTACAGAACCAGTTCGCGATTCAAGACCAGCGCCAGCAGCGCCTGACGGGCGTAAATGCCGTTGCCCGCCTGTTGGAAATAATAGGCGTAAGGCGTGGCATCCACATCAATGGTGATCTCATCGACGCGCGGCAGCGGGTGCAGCACTTTCAAATTCGGGCGGGCGCGGTGCAGGTCGGCGGCGCGCAGGACAAACTGGGATTTGATGTTGATGTATTCGGATGGGTCCAAACGCTCTTTCTGGACGCGTGTCATGTAGAGAATATCCAGTTCGCCGACGACGTCGTCGATGCTGTTGTGCAGGCTGTAGGCAATATTCTTCTCTTTCAGCATGCTCAGAATGTAGTCCGGCATTGCCAATGCGTCTGGGGCGATGAAGTAGAAGCGGTTGCCTTCGAACTTAGCCAGCGCCTGCGTGAGTGAATGCACGGTGCGACCATATTTCAAATCGCCGACCATCGCGATGTTGATGTTATTCAGCCGGCCTTGCGTTTCCTGAATGGTGAACAGATCGAGCAGCGTCTGCGTGGGATGCTGGTTCGCGCCGTCACCAGCGTTCAGTACCGGAATACCGCCAGAAAACTCGGTGGCAAGGCGGGACGCGCCTTCCTGCGGATGACGCATCACGATGGCATCAACATATTGGCTGATGACGGAGATCGTGTCGGCCAGCGTTTCACCCTTTTTCCCCAGCGATGTGTTATTGCTGTCGGCGAAACCGACGACGGAGGCGCCCAGGCGATGCATCGCGGTTTCAAAGGATAGACGCGTCCGGGTGGAGGCCTCGAAGAAGCAACTGGCAATCACTTTATGTTTTAACAGCTCAGGCTGAGGTTTGGCTTTCAGGCTGGCGGCGACATTCAGCGCCAGCTCTAAATCTTCCCGGCTGAGGTCGTTAATCGAAATAATATGTTTTTGATAGAGCGGATTGACCATGTTGTCTTTCTCCTAACGAGTAAACAGGAAATGTCGTATCTGGCGGCCCGGACGGTGGGCAAAAAAAAGCCCCTCATTGAGGGGCTTTCTTAATTGATCGATTGAGCAACGGAAAGGAAAACGCTGGCTGGCTGCCGGATGGCAGTTGTGGTTGAGAACCAACATAAGCAGCGGATTTTTTGGTGTAACGGTGCATGACCCCTCCCGGCAAACTGTCGGAAATTATACGCGCCGACTAGGCTATTTCAAGCAGAAAACGTGGTTTTTTACGCATCGCAATCGGTTGCGGAGTGAGTGCTATGCGCATGGTGGCTGTAGGCAGGGGAAGAGTGGTTGAGAAGAGTGATGAGCAGTTCACTGTTTCGGATTAACGCGCTGGCGGGCGTCACATTTGGAGAGTATAAGGATTGTAAAACAGGGTTTCATTTTTTCTATCAACGAGGTTTTTATGATTACTGGCAATGTCCACCACCTTGATCTGGTTCCTTATCTGCCTGCCAAACTGCGTGAAGCGATTGAGTACGTGAAGCAAAATATCACGGCGGATACCCCGCTGGGCAAGCACGATATCGAGGGTAACAACGTATTCGTGCTGATCTCCAACGACAGCACCGATCTGCTGGAAAAGCGCCGCGCCGAGTATCATGCCAAATATCTGGACATTCAGATTGTGTTGTCCGGTGTGGAAGGGATGACGTTCAGCAACCTACCTGCGGGCAAACCGGATACCGATTGGCTGGCGGATAAAGACATTGCTTTCCTGCCTGCGGGCGAGCAGGAAAAACAGTTTGTGATGCAGGAAGGGGATTTTGTCGTCTTCTTCCCAGGTGAAGTGCACAAACCGCTGTGTGCTGTTGGCGAACCCGCGCACGTGCGCAAAGCCGTGGTGAAAATCGACGCATCGCTGGTGTAGGATTTCTGTGAACAAGGAACGTTCAACCATACAATGGAAGAAAAGAATGGCAATAATGCCTCAGATGCCTCTCGGTGGTTTTCCCCTTCTACAGAGTGGTAAAGGAAAAACCACATAAATACCGCAAGGCCTAGAAAAAAATAGCCAGTCAGCTGCTTAACCGACTGGCATTATTCAGAAAATGATTTTCTTGCTAGAAAATCTCATGATCTTTCGATTATAGGTATATTATTACTTTAAATTATGTAGGATGTTTTCCCTGGCATTGGCCTGTCACAGACTTTTTATTCTATTTTAGTTTTTATAAACAGGTGCATATCAGGTACGGCATATTTTATGTAGGGTAATTTTAATGTAGGGATGCGCTGATGAAAAAAATTACATTACCTGACAGATTAATCGCCATGTTCGAAGGCGACCCTCTTGTCGGCTGGGCAATAAAAGACACAAACTCCCGTTTTATTTATGTCAATAACACCTTTAAAACCTGGCAAACCATATCAACTCGTTATGATTATGAAGGCTTGAATATTAGGGATATCCCTGTTCCTGTTGCCGAATTTTCAGACATTTTTAACCAGCAGGAACGAGAGATAGAGCGTACGGGTAAGGCGGTGAGAGCCATTACAACGCATATTCAAGGCACGGAAAAAATAATGCAGCCTGCCTACAATATTCAGGAGCCAATCTATGATGAACATCGCAACTGTATAGGCACAGTTATCAGCGTCAGACATGTTAGGATCATCACACCGACCTCGTTGCTAAATGGAACTATAATTCAACACTCCACCTTCGAGCCCCCTTCTACAATATTTACCGAGAAGGAGTGGGAGGTTATTTACCTGCTTGTCTGTGGGATGATGCTTAAAGATATAAGCAGCATCCTCTCAATCACCGTCGATGCCGTTAACAGCAGACTCCGAAGTTGCTACAGAAAAACAGGCTTGAATTCACTATCAGGCTTAAAGGAATACTGTAGAGATAACCGATTTGATAACTACATCCCGCTGTTCTTTCTGAAAAAAGGACATATCATTATCAGAGGCTAACCTGATGGACCCAGATTTGACTCCTGTTGAGTATTACTTTGATAACTCTTTGTTTGGCTGGGCAATAAAGGACTGTAACTCCCAGTATGTTTATGGCAATAAGATGGCATGCCAGTATTTCGGCGTAACAGAAAATAAACTTTTAGGCTGTCTCGACACTGACTTAACGCCTGATATCAGCGAGCACTACGGCCATATACTGCATGACGACCAAAAAATATTGACCACAAATGAAATGAGTATTGTCCTCAAAACATTTGATTACGGAAGACGAAATAGACTCAGGTCTTTTCTGGTGGAGAAGCGCCCTTGGCGGCTCAATGATGGCAATGACGGGATTGTTTGCACTTACATAGAAATCACCAATGTTTACTTTTCAACCTTTCTTATGCCATGCGAAAGGAAGCCCGTTGTGTTCACCCGACCGGCAAATATTTTTACAGACAAGGAGTGGGAGGTTGTTCTTTTACTACAGAGCGGGGTGAAGCAGAACCGTATTCCGGACATACTCGGTATAAGTTCTTCAACGCTTCGTAACCGGATAACGCGTTGCTGTGATAAAGCAGGTGTGGCAAACAGCACCGCCCTGATCCAACACTGCAACCAAAAAGGGTGGGATAACTACATTCCTCCTTTTTTTCTGATAAAAGGGCATGTGTCGATTACCTGAGGGACTGCCTACCTCTGATCTGTTTTTAAACACATCAAAGGCAGGCTAAATCTTAATCTTGTACCAGCGTGGCGACCATCACGGCTTTAATGGTGTGCATGCGGTTTTCCGCCTGATCGAACACGATACTGTGTGCGGATTCAAAGACCTCGTCCGTGACTTCCATTCCGCCGTGCAGGCCGTACTGTTCCGCCATTTGTTGACCCATGGTCGTCTGGTCATCATGGAATGCAGGCAGGCAGTGCAGAAATTTCACCTGTGGATTGCCCGTTGCGGCGATCATCGCCGTGTTCACCTGATACGGTTTCAGCAGTGCGATACGCTCCTTCCAGGTCTCTTTCGGCTCGCCCATGGAAACCCAAACGTCGGTATAAATGAAATCTGCGCCCGCAACGCCTGCGGCGATATCTTCCGTCAGCGTGATGCTGCCACCCGTTTGCTCTGCCGCTGCCTGACACTCAGCCACCAGACCGGCATCCGGCCAGCAGGCTTTTGGCGCAACAAGGCGTAAATCTAATCCGGTCAGCGCTGCCGCTTCCAGCATGGTGTTGCCCATGTTGTTGCGCGCATCGCCCACGTAAACGAGCGTCATCTCTGACAGCGCTTTACTTGGCAAATGTTCCTGCATTGTCAGCAGATCGGCCAGCAACTGTGTGGGGTGGAATTCGTTTGTCAGTCCGTTCCACACTGGCACACCGGCGTATTGCGCCAGCGTTTCCACAATTTGCTGACCGTAGCCGCGATATTGAATGCCGTCGTACATTCTTCCCAGTACACGTGCGGTATCCTTGATGGATTCTTTATGACCGATTTGGCTACCGCTCGGGCCGAGATAGGTCACTTGCGCGCCCTGATCGTATGCAGCAACTTCGAAAGAGCAGCGAGTACGAGTCGAATCTTTTTCGAAGATGAGTGCGATATTTTTACCTTGCAGGCGGCGGGCTTCGGTCCCGTTTTTTTTATCAGCCTTTAGTGTCGTTGACAGAGTTAAAAGATGGGCAATTTCTGCGGGTGTAAAATCCATTAACCTTAAAAAGTGACGTTTATAGAATGGTTGCATGATGTATCTCTCCATGTGGCTCAATACTATTGATTGAATTAAAATTCACTTTATATGTGTAATTATTCAAATTCAAGTGGTGATATCAAACTTTGTGGTGGAGCAAGCCGCAGGGCTGTGGGACAATAAGCAATATTACGTCGATTAATGAGGACTGAGGCATGGCAAATCGCGAATTACTGGAAGAACAACGGGAAGAGACACGCCTGATCATTGAAGAACTGCTGGATGATGGCAGCGATCCTGACGCGCTCTATACCATTGAACACCATTTCTCCGCTGAGAAGTTTGAAGTGTTGGAAAAAGTTGCTGTAGAAGCCTTCAAACTGGGCTACGAAGTGACGGATGCGGAAGAACTGGAAGTGGAAGATGGCGTGTTGCTGATGTGCTGTGATGCCATCAGTGAAGTTGCGCTGAATGCGGAACTGATCGACGCACAGGTAGAACAGCTGCTGGCGTTGGCAGAACGCCACGGTGTGAATTACGACGGTTGGGGCACCTACTTCGAAGATCCAGATGGTGAAGGCGAAGAAGACGGAGATGACGAAGATTTTTATGATGAAGATGATGACGGCAAGCGCCACTAATTATTGAGTCATTAACTCGAAAGAACACGCCTCACTGAAAACGCCGCCGGAACCCCTGCGGCGTTTTTTATTCGGTATGACAGCGCGTTATTACCGTACTTTCAGCCTATTACAGTACCTTCAGCATCGTCACTTCACAATCGGTATGACCCGTGTTACCCATTGAGTGGGGAATTAGCTCGAAGCCCAGTGATTCATACAGCCGGATCGCGCTGGTCAGGTGTCCGGTTGTTTCCAGATAGCAGCGGCGAAAACCCTGCTCACGTGCAAAATCAAGTGCCTGTATTGCTAGCTGACGTGCCAAACCTTTACCCCGCACGACGGGTAGGAAATACATCTTCTGTAATTCACACACATCCTCCTCCCCTGCGACCAGCGGGGCAACGCCGCCGCCGCCCACGACCCGGCCGTCATATTCAACCACCCAGTAGGCGCTTTTCGGCTGACTATATAGAGTAAACAGCGTATCCAGATTAGGGTCGGAAACGGTGTAACCTTTGTCGGCCGTCAAACCAAATTCAGCAGAAACCTGGCGGATGACTTGTGCGATGGCTGCATCGTCCTGTTCGGTGATTGGACGTAGCTGAAGATTGGTGGAGGTCGCGGTTGTCATAATACGTACTCTTGTTCTTACGGTTTACGAGGGTAATGATCTTGGCCGATTGTAATACCATTTCAGGCCACATTGATGCAACGTCTATACTCGCCGACTTCACGTTATCAATGTGTTTTTTACTTTGTGGATTTCCCTATTCCATGTAATTAGTAAGTATATGAACTTGTTTGATTTTTGTTAACTTTTATTGTTGTGATTAACAGGACATGCTTAAATGAGCCGCTTTTTGTATGCCACTAACGTATCGAATAATACGTTTATCTGGCTTATTTCTTTTAGGATGAAAGGGTTATGACCATCAATACTTCAAAAGATAGCGCGCTGCATCGCGTGCAGTTTCATGGTAAGGCTGGGGAATATTTTGCAATTTGGCTGGTGAATGCGTTATTAACGGTCATCACTCTCGGTATTTATTCTGCCTGGGCCACGGTGCGTCGGCGTCGTTATTTTTACGGTAATACAGAAATTAACGGTGACCGTTTTGATTACCACGCGCAGCCTATTCAGATCCTTAAAGGACGTCTGCTGGTTATCGCCGGTTTGATTCTGTTTTATTTTGTATTGGCGATGTCACCCACGCTGGGGACGATTCTTGCATTGGCATTTGCGGCACTTATTCCGGTTATCGTGATCCGCAACTGGCGTTATGGTGCCATTATGTCTAGTTATCGCGGCGTCCGTTTTAACTATCATTGCAAGACGGGCCGTGCGTATTGGGTATTGCTGCTTTGCCCTATCCTGTTACTGCTGGCTTTTTATATTGCTCTGGTTGTGGTTATCATGATCGGTATGCAGAGCAATAGCCCAATTCTGATTGGGTTTATTACGCTGGCTATTGCTATTCCGGGGTTTGCCGCGGTAAATGGCATCATGAAAATGATGCAGCTTGATTTCTATGTGAATAATCTGTTCTTCGGTAAAACCGCGTTTAACGCAGAATTAACGAAAGCAGCGTTTATTAAATTCTCCCTGGTTAGCCTGCTGATTTTTGTTCCTTTCCTGATCGCATCGTTGTCATTCATGAGCTCATTCTTCTTCACGCTATTCCAAACTATTATGATGGGTGGTGGAAATGAAGATCTCGTCATGATGATGCTGCTGAGCAACGTCTTTAATATGATCATGATGGTTGTTGTGGCGCTGCTGGGTGTGCTGGTTTCCAGCAGCTATCTGGTGGTCGCGCAGCGTAATTATCTGTTTAATCAGACGTCGCTGAACGGTGGTGTGAAATTGCACTCTTCCATGCAAACGATGTCTTACATGGGGCTGCTGATAACCAATAGCCTGATCACTATTTTCTCTTTGGGTTGGGCTGCACCAGTCGCAGAGATTCGCCATGCACGCTATATCGCGAATGCGACAGCGGTTGAAGGCAATCTGGCACTGCTGCACGTTCAGGCACATCAGGACACAGCAAACAGCGCACTGGCCGAAGAAGCGGTGCAGGCGCTCGATTTGGGTGTCGGCCTGTAAGGCAGGAATATGAATATTGAGGGGCATTATCAATACCCCGGATTGGCGGCCCGCGTGGCCGCTTCTCTTCATTTAACGGACAATGGTTCGACGATGGTGCTGAACACCGGGTCATCGAACACCACATTTGCGTTGGAGCAGGTCACGGTTTCCGATGCGCTGGGTTCTATTCCTCTGATATTAACGTTTCCTGATGGCGGTCGTTTTGTTCCTGCCGACGATCCCGTTTTTCGTGCCTGGTATTCCGCACGACGCCGGCCGGGGTTTGTCCATCGGCTGGAACGCCATAAGCGTGGTGTGATTTTCACGTTATTTGCCACGATTTTGATCGTCATAAACTACGTTTACGTGGTGTTGCCTTGGGCGAGTTCCGCGCTGGCGCTACGCATCCCTACCGCTATCGAACAGCAACTGGGACAACATACGCTGAAGCTGCTGCGGCACAGTGATTTTAAGTCTTCCAAACTGCCTATTGAACGTCAGCAGGCGATGCAAACGCTGTTTCGGCAGGTTATGCCCGCCGATATGCGGGAAGATAAAACGCCGTTGCGTCTGGAGATCATGGCTGCGCCTATCGGACCGAACGCTTTCATGCTGGCGGATGGCACGCTGATTATCAGTGACGATCTGGTGAAGCTGGCGAAAAATGACAACGAACTGGCGGCGGTGATGCTGCATGAAATGGCGCACCACGCCTATCGCCATCCAATGCGCATGGTGGTGCGCTCATCGCTGGTGTCGTTGACATTCATGTGGATGACGGGAGATGTGAGTGGAATCGGTGATACCGTGTTGCAGTCTGCCGCCTTTATCAACGAGATGCAGTTTTCTCGCGATATGGAGCGGGAGGCCGATGCATGGGCAATAACAAAAATGCAGCAACAAGGGCGTTCGCTTCAGTCAATGCAGGCAATGTATCGAGCCTTGCTCAATCACGACCGCAGCGGGGATGAGGTTGAATCGCTGGATTTACCCGATTGGCTGAGTACACACCCAGATATGGACGAGCGGCTGAGAACAATTGAAAGAGAAATGAATCAGCACTGATCCTCAACGCCAATGTTACCCCTTCCTTATGCCGATAGTGTGCGGATATCACCGCGCACTATCGGCATTCTTGTTCGCGATATGAACGACTTTTCCCACTTTTTGTTGTTTTTATGGACGTTAATGCCGAGCGGAAAGTATGAGCGGCGTAGTCAGACGATTAACGGGAATGCGTTAAATGTCATTCTATTGAAAACTTCTTATAGAATATTTCGTTATAAATAAAAAAATCAGATAATAATATCTTTTTATTATTAGCTCACTTATGTTTATTGGGATTTTTCCTAATAGACATTAAAATCGCGGCTTCACGACTTCATGATTACCGAAGAGCTATTTATGGTTAACCGAATACTATCAGGGGTGGTGGGTGCATTTCTGTTAATGCTGTCACCATTAACGTATGCACAGACCAATTTTTCAGCACCACAAGAAGGCGATTGGATCGCGCCAGAATTTACCTTCAACAGCGGCGAAAAATTAAAAGATCTGCGCATTCACTATTACACGCTCGGTGATAAAACCAAGCCTGCCGTGTTATTACTGCATGGAACGAATCAGCCGATTAAAGCGCTGTTAGCAAATGGCTTTGGCGGAGAGCTTTTCGGGCCGGGTCAGGCGCTGGATAGCAGCAAATACTTTATTATCATGCCGGAGAGCATTGGTTCTGGAAAATCTTCCAAGCCGTCAGACGGCTTACGGATGAAATTTCCTCAGTACGATTATAACGATATGGTGCAGGCGCAATATCGCTTAATCAAAGAAGGACTGGGGATTAACCACCTGCGTCTGGTGATGGGATATTCCATGGGCGGAATGCAGACCTGGCTCTGGGGGGAAAAATACCCGGACATGATGGATGCATTGGTGCCAATGGCGTCGTTGCCAAACGAGCTGTCTGGCCGTAACTGGATGATGCGTCGCATCTTGATTGAATCCATCAAGAATGATCCAGCCTGGAATAATGGCGATTATACGCAGCAGCCGCCGACGCTAAAAACGGCCAGTATTATGTTTAGTATTGCGACTACTGGCGGAACGCTGGCCTATCAGAGCAAAGCGCCGACACGTGCACAGGCGGACAAACTGGTAGCGGATCGTCTTGCCGCACCATCAACCAGCGATGCGAATGACTTTATTTATATCTGGGGTTCGTCTGCAAATTATAATGCTGCGCCGGAGCTGAATAAAATTAAAGCCCCTGTTCTGGTGATTAACTCTGCGGATGATGAGCGTAATCCTGTTGAAACAGGCGTCCTGGATAATGAGCTAAAGAAAATTAAGCAGGCGACCTTGTTCCTTATTCCCGCCAGTAACGAAACCAGCGGGCATGGCACGATGATGTCGGCGAAGTTTTATAAAGATGAGCTGCAACGTTTCTTAGACAAAAATCAGTCTCAGGAAAAGAATAAAAAATAAATATTAACGGTCGACAGAAAGTCTATTTCTGTCGATCATTATTTTCTTTATACGTTTCTTTATTTTATTACGGTTTTATAACCAGTTTATTTCAGTTCGTGGAAATTCACACGTCTGGAAAATGAATAACGACTATTACGTAAATAACTGAACGGCTCTGATCTGGAGCTGGCGCCCACCCTTTCTTATTTTCAGACCACAGGGATAATTTATGTTTCGTAAGATAAAGATCCGTACTGCACTCAGCATGATGGTGTTTTCATTAGCGGCGCTACTGCTTTTTGTCGGCGTGTTAGGGTTGGTTGCGGTTCAGTCGGGGAATAAATCATTTGCCCGTGTCGATATGGAAGTGCTGCCAGGGTTGGTTGCGTTGAATGACAGCTCCGAACTGCTGTTGCGTGGTCGGTTAGATTTACGTCTGTACGAATCATTAATGGGCAAAGGGGATGTCGAGGCGGCTAAAGTCGCACTGGGACGTGCCAGAGGCAAGGTCGATGGTGCCAGCGAGAAATGGCAGGAATATTTGAAATATCCGCAGTCCGAAGAAGAAAAAGTCATTTCTACGGACATGGCCGAGAAGCGTAATACGCTGATGCAAGAGTTTATTGACCCGGCATTTGCGGCGCTGAACGCCGGGAATCTGGATGAATATCGCCAGCGTGCAGGGAAGTCGACAGTGCTGTATGCCGCGTTTGATAAATCTTCTAAAGCGCTGGTTGCCTTCAAGCTGAAGAGTATTGATGAAGCCTACGCGGATTCGAATGGGCGTGTGGAACTCATGGAAACCATCCTGTACGCCGCGATTGCCTGTGCGTTGCTGCTGGCTGCACTGGCCTGGTCCGTGATGACCAACCTTATCGTGAAACCGTTGAATCAGGCTATTTCCGTCTTTGACCGCATCGCGGAAGGCGACCTGCGTGCGCAGATTGATAGCAGCGGGAAAAATGAAATTGCGCAGTTGTTCGCCGCAGTTCAGCGTATGCGTGACGGGCTGGAAAACATGGTGCGCGTGGTGCGTAACGGTACTGATGCGATCAGCATCGGCGTTGAGGAAATCGCATCCGGCAATATCGATCTCTCCAGCCGTACCGAGCAGCAGGCGGCCTCGTTGGACGAAACGGCTTCAAGCATGGAGCAGATCATGTCAACGGTGAAAAACAACGAAGACAACACGCGTAAAGCCAACGATCTGGCGCAGAAAGCTTCGGATTCTGCGTCTCGCGGCGGGAATGTTGTCACCGAAGTGGTTGATACGATGCGTTCTATTAAGCAAAGCTCTGCCAAAATCTCCGACATTGTTGGGGTGATAGACGGCATCGCTTTCCAGACTAACCTGTTAGCACTGAACGCTGCGGTAGAATCTGCCCGTGCAGGTCAATATGGTAAAGGCTTTGCTGTGGTGGCTTCCGAAGTGCGGATGCTGGCTGCACGTAGTGCGACAGCAGCGAAAGAGATTGGCACCATGATTGATGCCTCCCTCAGCCGTATTGAAAAGGGCGCAGGGCTGGTTGAACTGGCGGGTAATACCATGGACGAAGTGCTGATGGATGTGAAAAAAGTGGTCGATATCATGGATGAAATCACGCTGGCTTCCAGCGAGCAGAGCCGCGGCATTTCGCAGATTAATATCGCTATTAATCAGATGGACGGTGTGACGCAGCAGAATGCGTCATTGGTATCCGAAGTGGCGACCTCAGCAAATGCGCTTCAGGAGCAGGTTATTAACCTGCAACAGTCCGTTTCCCGTTTTCAGATCGCAAGAGAAGAGGTGGAAATGAACAATGCTCTGCCCGGTTTGCGTCAGAACATTGCGCTGGCCGATGCTCGCTAATCATTAAATGCCCCACCGTCTGTTTCCTTACCCGCTTTAGCTAAGGGAACAGACGGTACTCCCTCAGAACCGCATCGTCACGCGATAGATACTTCGACATGTAAACCTATCAGAACGCTACGCTCGCCCCTTTATTTTTCCGCTGTTCTGCCAATGACAGATAAGAACGAATAAGACTGTTCCCATTCCTAATATGTTTATCCGAGATGAAAATGTAACTAATTATTTTCATTTTCAGGTTTATTTATCATGACAAGGATCGTTTGTTTTGATTTTTTATCATTAAAAATCAATAAAATAAAATCTATCCCATTAACGTTCTCTGTATCGTTTCGTCCGTTATTGTTCACGCTGCCTTTACCTTTCTTTGCAGTCATGGCGAATGCGGCTACGCCCGCTGAGTTGCAACAGCTCGATCAACGTCAGATCAACCAACAGCAAATCAATCAGCAGGAACGGCAGCGTGCGCAAGAGCGACAGCTTTCACCTCAGGCTCCGGATGTCCGCCTGCAAGAACCAGGGGCATTTCTGACACGGCTGCATTTTCCCGTGGAGATGACGCCCTGCTTTCCCATTAACAAGGTGGAATTACAGGGAAAGAAGGATTTTCCCAGTTGGCTACCGTTGCAGCGGCTGGCCGATCAGGCGGTGAACCAATGTCTGGGCGGTAAAGGCATTAACCTGTTAATGAGCGCGCTGCAAAACCGTCTGGTGAATCACGGCTATGTGACCGCTCGCGTGCTGGCACCTGCTCAGGATCTGAAAAGCGGTACGCTGAAGCTGGTGGTGATGGCCGGTAAGGTTGGCAAGATAACGCTGTCGCCGGACAGTGACCGCTATATTCAGCTCTATAGCGCTTTGCCTGCACGCGAAGGTGAACTGCTTGATTTGCGCGATATCGAGCAGGGGCTGGAGAATTTACAGCGCGTGCCGACAGCACTGGCTGATATGCAACTGGTTCCGGGAGAGAAACCGGGCGAAAGCGATATCGTTGTTAGCTATAAACAAGCAAAACACTGGCGGCTTGGTGCGACGCTGGATGATTCCGGCACCAAAAGCACAGGGCGCTATCAGGGCGGTCTGACGCTTTTCCTCGATAATCCCTTTTCACTTAGCGACACGTTTTATCTCTACGGTGGTCACGATCTGCAAGGGCGTACCAGTAAAGGCAGCAAGAGCTACGTTGCCCACTACTCGGTGCCGTTTGGCTACTGGCAGGCGGGGATGACCGCCAGCGGTTATGACTATCACCAGACGATAGCCGGATTGAATGAAAACTATACCTATAAAGGTGAAAACGAGAGCCTCAATTTCCAACTGAGTCGAGTATTACATCGTAGCGGTAGCCAGAAGACGTCGGTGAGTTATGAGGTCATGACGCGTGAATCACGCAATTTTGTCAATGATACCGAGGTTGAGGTACAGCGGCGTAAAACGGCGGGATGGCGTCTGGGCTTACAGCATCGTCACTATATTTCCCAAGCCACGCTGGATGCTGCCGTTAGCTATCAGCGCGGCACTCGCTGGTTCGGGGCGCAGCCCGTTCCAGAAGAAACCAACGACGAAGGAACCGGGCTGTCAAAAATTATTCAGTTCTCTTCCGAGTTGGATGTCCCCTTCGCCGTGTTTGATGAAGCTTTCCGCTACAACGTGCAATACCGCCGTCAGCTCGCGAGTACCCGCCTGACGGCACAAGATCAATTCTCCATTGGTAACCGCTGGACGGTTCGCGGCTTTGACGGTGAGCTCACGCTCAGCGCCGACGACGGTTGGCTGGTACGCAATGAGCTCGCCTGGCGCACGCCGCTTCAGAATCAGGAACTGTATCTGGGTGTGGATTACGGCGAGATCAGTAACAACAGTAAAGAGCGGCTGATTGGTAACCATTTGGCAGGTGGTGTCATCGGGGTACGTGGCAACGTATTGAGCACCGGCTATGACCTGTTTGCGGGCATTCCGTTTTCCAAGCCTGATGGCTTTGAAACCAGCCCGGCCGTCTTCGGTTTCAGCCTGAACTGGCAGTACTGAAGCATCCGTCGGAATGCGCCAGTCATAAACCTGTTTGTTGAAAAATTTCTTTCTTTGAATGGATAACAAGAATGAATAAGCACCTGTATCGCATCGTTTTTAACCGCGCTCGTGGCGTGTTGATGGTGGTCTCTGAACTGTGTCGCGGCTGCGTCAAAGATTCTTCTCCGTTGGGACTTGGGTCGACGCTGAGTCAGATAACCGGGCGGCTTTCTCCACTGACGTTCCTATTGCTGGGCGTGATGGGGTTTGTCGCGCTTGCGCCTGTGGCACAGGCGAACATTGTCGCGGACGGCAATGCGCCCGGTAACCAAAAACCTAACGTCTTACAAACCGCAAACGGGACGCCACAGGTCAATATTCAAACGCCAAGTGCCGGCGGCGTATCGCGCAATGTCTACAGCCAGTTCGATGTGAATCAGCAAGGTGCCATTCTCAATAACTCGCGTAATCAGGTGCAAACACAGCAAGGCGGCTGGGTGGCGGGTAACCCGTGGCTGGCTAAAGGCGAAGCGAAGATCATTCTGAATGAAGTGAATTCACGCGATCCCAGCAAATTAAATGGGTACATCGAAGTTGCAGGGAAAAAAGCGCAGGTGGTTATCGCCAACCCGTCGGGCATCACCTGTGACGGCTGCGGTTTCATCAATGCGAACCGGGCGACGTTGACGACCGGCAAGGTGATGATGGAAAACGGCCAACTTAAAGGCTATCAGGTTGAGAAAGGCACGATTCGCGTTCAAGGGGCGGGGATGGACTCCAGCCGTCAGGATTATACCGACCTGATCGCGCAGAGTGCAGAAATCAACGCCGGGCTGTGGGCGAATGACCTAAAAGTAACGGCGGGGCGTAATACCGTAGATGCTGAGCAGCAGAAAATCGAGAAAGCCGCGACGGCTTCAACGTCAACGGATCGCACAGAGCCGAAGCTGGCGGTGGACGTAGCGCAACTCGGTGGTATGTACGCGGGTAAGATCCAGCTCATTGGTACGGAGCAAGGTGTTGGGGTACGCAACGCGGGTGCGATTGGTGCACAGGCGGGAAGCGTGACGATCTCTGCCGATGGCCGCATTGAGAACAGTGGCAGCATTAATGCCTCACAGGATGTACAGCTGGCGGGTCGTGAACTGGATAATAGAGGCAAAGTTTACGCTCAGCGTGATGTCGGTGTCGGCACACAGAAACAGACGACTAACCGTGGCGTACTGGCGGCACAGCGCGATGTGACCCTGAAAGCGGCAAACATCACTAACCAGAAAGGTGCTGTGCTGGGGGCGGGTATCAACAGCGACGGTTCGGTGGCGCAAACGGGCAATTTATCTCTGACAGCCAGCCAGCGCGCTGATGCTAACGGCCAGCAACTCGCCGGCGGGTCGCTGACGATAGCCGCGGCAGAGGTGAATACCGATGGCGGTCAGACGCAGGCGACCGATGTTACGCTCAATGCCACCAGTGGATCGGTTTCCAGCCGTAAAGCGAAAGTCAGTGCGGATAACAACCTTAAGGTGACGGCGGCGAAAGCCGTCAATAATACCGACGGCACGCTCATTGCCGGGAAAAAGCTGGATGTACAAGCCGATAGTCTGAGTGGCGACGGCCAACTGTTGTCACTGGGTGACATGTCGCTGACTGCCGCACAGCGCTTCGATAACCAGAGCGATGTTATTGCAAACGGTAAACTCGACCTCACGGTGGCGGGGGATGTCACCAACCGCCAAAAAATCCAGTCTGGTAGTGAGCTGACGCTGACGGCTACACGTCTCGATAATCAGGCAAGTGGTGAAATCAGCAGCCACAAGACGCGACTGGCGCTGTCGGATTCGTTAACCAACCGCGGCCTGATCGATGGCGATCAAACCCGTATTGATGCGGGCACGCTGAGCAACATGGGGAGCGGTCGCATTTATGGCGACTGGATCAGCCTGCAAGCGCAGACGCTGAACAATCTGAATGAAGCTGGCATGGGGGCGACGATCGCCGCACGCCAGCGTTTGGATCTCGGTGTAGGCACGCTCAACAATCGTCAACATGGGCTGATTTACAGTGATGGCGTGATGACGCTGGGACGTAATCTGGATGCGGAAGGTATGGCAACAGGCCAAGCCGATGCCATCAATAACCACAGTGCCACCATTGAGTCCATTGGTGATATGGCATTGTCCGCTGGTCAGATTAATAACGTTAACGATAATTTGGTGACGGAAATTGTCACCAGTGCGACCCATATCGATGAAGCCGTGCTGCGTGGACATACCACGCGCTACAACTGGAGCGATATTTGGCTGACAGACAATAAATACGGCGTGAACACTGCGCATATGCCGGATGGCTATGCCAGTGAGGACTTCTATCGCTACATCTATACCCGAACGGTGAATGAAACCAGGGTGAAAGAGAGCGATCCGGGGCAGATTCTGTCCGGTAATAATCTGTATCTGACAGCGGCACGGATGACCAACAGCGATAGCCGCGTGATTGCGGCCGGTCTGTTAATTGACGGTGTGAAGGCGCTGAGCAATCTGGCGACGCCGGGCGAACGTACTACGTCTGAGAGTGGGTGGCAGGAACGCTGGTATGCCAAGAAGAAAAAGAACTGGCGAGGGGTAACAAAAACCTCACAGGGTATTGACGGCAATAACTATGCGCCAGCGGCTCAAGTCGAAACGATCGATCTAAAAGTGCATGACTGGCGTGACCAGGCAGCATTTGACGGATCGGGCTATGTAGTGACGGCGCTGCGAGCAGGTAACGTTGGTCAGAATGTGGGTACGCCGACGGCGACGCTTCCAGGCAGTAGTTTATTTACGCTACAACCCGCCGCAGAAAGCCGCTATCTGGTGGAAACGGATGCGCGCTTCACCAACCAGAAACAGTGGCTTAGCTCTGATTATATGCTACAGGCCTTCAGTATTGAGGGGCAGGATAAACGACTGGGTGATGGCTTCTACGAACAGCGAGAAGCACGCGAACAGATCGCCCAATTAACCGGGCAGCGCTATCTGGCGGGTTATAACAGCGATGAAGCACAGTACAAGGCATTGATGAATGCGGGTATCGCATTTGGTCGTCAGTTCTCATTGACGCCGGGTGTAGCGCTGACGCAAGAGCAGATGGCGTTGCTCACCACCGATATGGTCTGGATGGTGAGAAAATCAGTGACCTTGGCAGACGGCTCTTCGCAGACGGTGCTTGTTCCGCAGGTTTACACCAACGTTCGCTCGAATGAACAAGTCGGTGCGGGTAGTCTGCTGGCGGGGAACACGATCTCTGTTGGACTTGCCGGAGGCCTGCTGAACAGCGGACGTATTGCCGCGCGCGATACCCTGTTTATCTCGTCCGATGCGCTGGACAATCAGGGGGGGACTCTGCTGGGTAAACAGGTGCAGCTACAGGTTCGTAACGATCTGAATAATGTCGGTGGTGTCATTCAGGCGGAAGATAAATTGACCGCACTGGCGGGCGGCACTATCACCAGTACCAGCACGTTGAGTGGCGGTGAGGATAATCGCATTCTGGATCGCATCGCGGGCATGTACGTTCAGAATGACAAGGGTGAACTGACGCTGGCGGCCAGCAAAGACATCAACCTGATCGGAAGCCAGGTGATTAATTCGGGGGCTGACAGTTCCACGCTGATCAGCGCGGGGAATAACCTGAATCTGGCAACGCTGACGACCACGGAAACGCAGAATAGCGACTGGGACAGCAATAATTATCGCCATTATCAGGCAAGCAAAGATATCGGTAGTGAAATCGCCGCGAATGGCCAGATAGCATTACGTGCGGGACTCGACCTGAATGCGACGGCGGCATCCGTCACCGCGCAGCAGGGGCTACAGGTTCAGGCGGGCAATGACATCAATTTGACCAGCGGTGAGTCATCCTATACGTTGACGGAACACAGCAAGCAAAGCAGTCGTGGCCTGCTCTCTGCGCAGTCCAGCGAACGCCATGACAGCATTCAGCATCAATCGGCGGTGGGCAGTTCGTTCAGCGGCGAGACGGTGGCGATCGGTGCAGGCAATAACGTGCAGATCGCGGGTAGCTCCGTTGCGGGTACGCAGGATGTCAGCATTACCGCCGGACGCGATATTACCGTGACGACGGCGCAAGAAAATCATCAGGAAACTCATTTAAAGGAAGAGAAAAAATCCGGTTTGATGGGCAGTGGCGGTATCGGATTTAGCATTGGTCAGGCCAGCCAAAAGAGCACGACCGATACAGATGGCATGAGTGAGAAAGCCAGCATCATCGGTAGTGAAAAAGGCAACACGACGCTGCTGGCGGGCAATCAACTGACTGTGAAAGGTAGTGACGTGGTTGCCGGACAGGATCTGGCGCTGCAAGGTAAGACGATAGCAGTGACGGCGGCGGAGAACAGTCAGACGCAGCGCCAGACCTATGAACAGAAGCAGAGTGGGTTAACGCTGGCGCTGAGTGGCACGGTCGGTGGTATGGTGAATACGGCGGTACAAACGGCGCAGACGGCTAAGGAGACGGAGGATAGCCGTCTTCAAGCGTTACAGGGTGTGAAAGCGACGTTAAGCGGCGTACAAGCGGGGCAGGCTGCCTATCTGGCTGCGCTGAAAGGTAAAGACGATCCTACGAATAACAATGTTGTGGGCGTCAGCGTCTCGCTGGGAAGCCAGTCATCGAAATCCGAGCAAACGGTGGAGCAACGCACCGCGCAAGGCAGCAGCCTGAACGCTGGGAGGAACCTGTCTCTGACCGCAACCGGTGATGATATTCGTGTGCAGGGAAGCGAGCTGCGCGCGGGTCAGGATGTGGCACTGGATGCTGCTCGTGATATCCAGCTAGTGTCCGCGCAGAACAGTCAGCACACGGAAGGAAGTAACAAGAGCAAAGGCGGCAGCATTGGTCTGAGCCTGGGCGCTGGCAGCGGCGGCTTTAGTCTGAGCGTAAACGCCAGCATGAATAAAGCGAAAGGCAGTGAACTGGGTGAAGGGCTGAGCCACACTGAAACGCTACTGGACGCGGGGCGTCAGGTTCGGCTAAACAGCGGCCGTGATACCACGTTGCAGGGTGCACAGGTCAGTGGGCAGCAGGTAACGGCACGCGTCGGACGGGATTTGCTGTTGCGCAGTGAGCAGGATAGCGACGTTTACGACAGCAAGCAGCAGAGCATGAGTGCAGGCGTCAGCATTCCGATTTATGGTGCGGGAAGCGCGTCAGCCAGTTTCAACATGAGCAAGGACAAAATGCACAGCGATTATCGCAGCGTGCAGGAGCAGACCGGGCTGTTTGCCGGGCAAGGTGGCTACGATGTGCAGGTGGGCAATCATACGCAGCTCGATGGCGCGGTGATTGGCTCCACGGCAGAGGCCGCGAAAAACCGATTAGACACCGGGACGCTGGGCTTTAGTGATATTGAGAACCGAGCCGAGTTTGAGACCTCTCACAGCGGCGTCGGTATCAGTACGGGCGGGCCGGTAGGCATGCAGATGCTCAGTAATCTGGCATCCAACTCACTGATAAGCGGAAATAATGACGGTAATGCGGCGAGTACCACGCGTGCGGCAATCAGCAATGGGCAGTTGGTCATCCGTGATGAGGCGAACCAGCGTCAGGATGTCGCGCAGCTGAGTAACGATGTTGAACATGCAAACCAGACGCTGAGCCCGATTTTTGACAAAGAGAAAGAGCAGAAGCGTCTGCAACAAATGCAGGTGATTGCAGAAATCAGCAGTCAGGTGATGGATATTGCTGGTACGCATGGGGCGATTATTGCGACGAAAGCGGCGAAAGCGGAGGCCGATGCGAAGACTGCGGGGCTCTCTGATGCTGACAGGAAGATGGCGAGAGACGCGCTCGCGACGGGCAATAAGCCAAACCTGAACCCGACAGAGGCCGAGATTCAGCAATATGTTTATCAGACGACGTATGACAAAGCCTATACTCAGGCCTTGAACAGTTCGGGTTTTGGCACGGGGGGCGCGATCCGTCAGGGTATAATGGCGGTCTCGGCGGCGGTGCAGGGATTGGCGGGGGGGAACGTTGCACAGGCGATAACGGGTGCAGCGGCGCCGTATCTGGCGGCAGAAATCAAAAAAGCGACGACGGATGCAAATGATAATGTCAATATTGCAGCCAATGCGGTAGCGCACGCGGTACTGGGCGGTATAGTGGCGGAAGCCAGTGGGAACAGTGCGCTGGCGGGTGCTGCGGGTGCGGCGACGGGTGAGCTGGCGGCGCGAGTCATTGCCGAGAGGCTCTACCCGGGTAAAGCTATCTCGGAGATGACGGAAAGCGAAAAACAGACGGTCACCACGCTTTCGCTTCTGGCGGGTGGTCTGGCGGCCGGCACGGTGGGCGACTCGACGACAAATGCGGTAGCGGGCGCGCAGGCAAGTCAGAATGCGGTTGAGAATAACTCGCTGAGTGGAGATAAGGCGCGTCAGTCAGTAAAAGAAAGTGCGGAATGGTGGAAGAAAGAGGTCCGCGACAAGCTGGGCGACGGCACAACCTCAGCTATCGCGAACAGTATTATCAATGCTGTCGCTGATACTGGTGATACCGCATTAGGTGGAGCAGATTATGTTGCGGATGGTGCGATGGCACTGGCGTCATGTGCTGTCGGAGATGGTTATTGTAATAAGGCTTTAAGCGATCTGGCAGGTAAAAATCAGGCAGCAGCCGACGCAGTGAAAGCGCTGATGAAGAGTGAAACCTGGTCAGCAATAGCTGACACGCTCACACAGGCGTCTGGTGGCAATCAGGCCGCGTTGGAAGCGACAGGCGGAATATTGGCGAGTATATTTTTACCTGGTAAAAAAGTGCCGGAGTTCGGCGCTGTACTGGGAAAAACAGAAAAGCTGGTCAAGAATGCAGATGGCATTTACGAAGTAAAAGTTAATGTTACACCACTGGAAGGACATGACCGACTTAATACCCCGGATCTGGGGGGGAACGGTAAGCTAAAACCGGCGGAAGCTGCATCTGCCGCACAATTAGAGCCTACTCTTGGTACAATGGAACGTTATACGCCTTCGCCTGGAGCAAAATCAGGAACTTCACCTGACTTTGTAATTACGTCAGGCCCTAATAAAGGTAAAACCGTCGATGCCATGTATACGACCGATAGACTGTCACAAAAAGAAATAGATGGGCTAAATAAATTTTATGAGAAAAACATGAGTGCTGGTAGTGGAAGAGATGTTATCCAAGATCATTTGCAAAAAGCTGACTTTGTGCCTGTTGATTTTAGAGTTCTAACGCCTGCTAACCAAAAAGTCTTCGTGGACTATATAAAAACACTGCCTAAAGCACAGCAAGATAAAGTTATTATTATGAGGTGATAGTATGGGGGCGAGTTTATTTATCGGTTGGAATGATAATGGGCAAAGAGAAAGTAATTTCCAAAGAACCGGAGGCTTTGTTAACGGGAGCTATTGGGATGCCTTTGGCGATCTGCTGGATGCTGTGCTTTTACCAGACTATCCCGAACTGCATGAGATAATTAAGTCTGAAGAAGGCGAATATCTAAAGTTTTATTCATTTGTTGAGTTAGATAAGGCGGGTTTTAATCAAGCTGTTAAGCTAATCAGAGGTTATATTGCAAAACAGAAGAATCCGACAGAATGGCAAAACATGGCGAATGTTGTGTGGGAAGATGTTGCAGAGCCTTACATTATCCAGGATAAGCGTTATGACGTTAATCCATGAATAAAATAACGGCCGGTCAGTTTATTAATTAGATTGACTAAAATCCGGCCCCTAAAAAGGCCGGGATTTTTACCTTTATCGGTCAAAACCGCAGCTCAGTCTCAATCACCAGCTTGCCGTGCTCAACGGTGACAATCACTGGCGTATCCGTCCCAAATCCCGCGGCTTCCAGCCAGTTACCGGTAAGGTGCAGGCTGGGGCAGCGGCTGTAATAGCGGGTCATATCGTTGCGATCTGCATGGCGACGGCTGACATAGCCGACCTTCAGGTGTCGTAATGCTTGGGGTGTGGCGGGGTCTGACGTAGAATCGTGTTCAGTCATGATCAACTCCTGCTTAGTTGGTTATGGTTAGCGGGGCTGAGGTGTTGCAATCACCTTGGCTCCGCGTCTGTTAACTACTCCGATTTACCAATCACGTTATCCAGCATCTCAGTGACAAACTTCTGTCTGGTCTTCGGCATCTGGCTGATTATCTCAATCTGCTGCTCCAGCCGTGAAGCCGGGCCGCGCTTGGTCAAACGCTGTGAGGGCAGTCCCAGCAGCTTAAAGTAGCGGAACAGTTACTTGAACTTGGCGTGAAAGCGGGCATTACCGGTGTTGTAGCGAAGGAAATCGCGGATAACCTCTCGTCGGAGGAACTGGAGCATCTCATCAGACTGAACATGATGGGCAATGATGAGATTACCGTGAAGTATCTGAACTCGCTTCAGGATAAATACGGTTCTGAGAGTGCTTCTAATCCAAATTTAGGTAAGGATCTGACTAACGAGCAAAAAGCGGAACTGGGTGGTACAGGTTCAGGTACGCCGGGCGGTTGGGAGCCTCAGGATGAAGAGAATGCCCGTAATAATGATTCTTCATCAGATCCTAAAAGCAGATCACAGTATGAACAATATGTGGATTCGTTACGTGCATCAATGGAAAAGCCTAATGTTAAGGATGATAATCTTAAAAACATAATCAATGATTTATATAGGCCAAATGCCAAAGTTGGTAGTGGAAGTACCGCAGATGCTGTTCGCTATGAATTAGCTACGGGCGAAAAAGTTGGCGGAAGGGGGCATGTTGAAAAAGCGCAAACATACTCCAAGGCTCTTCAAGATTGGTTGAATAAAAATCCTCAGGCCTCTTCAAGTGATAGAACTGCGGCGGAAAACGTTCTGAAAGATATGCAAAATGCTCTTAAGGGTAAGAAGTGATGGATAAGTATGTTAATGAGTATCTGAGTATCTTTACTCAGAAGTCGGAATATATAAAAAATGAAGTAAATAAGAGTGTCGAATATTGGTACCCAGATCCTCCGCCGACAATTTTATTATTTTCGCTAGTAGGTAAAGCGCTAGTGAGCCAATTAGCCTCATTAGAGCAGTCAGATAAATCAATTTTTTTCCAGCACATCGAAACCGGAATAGTGTCAGATAATGATGACTTGGCAACGGCGGTAGCAACTGGTCTTATTGAATCTTTAGTTACAGCCACCGATGAAAATGAGTCTGTGTGGAAAGAAGTTGAAAGTTGTCTCCATACTGAATCAAAAAAGCACGCGCTATCGTGGAAAAATTTTGGGCAATAATAGAATTTACCTGACTCAATGAAAGTAATCGTAAAAATCCCGGCCCCTAAACAGGCCGGGATTTTTTTGTCTGTCATTCAGTCACGATGCGTATCAGCAACTGGCCGTGCTCAACGGTAACAATCACCGGTGTATCCGTCCCAAATCCTGCGGCTTCCAGCCAGTTGCCGGTAAGGTGCAGGCTGGGGCTGCGGCTGTAATAGCGGGTGATATCGTTGCGATCTGCATGGCGACGGCTGACATAGCCGACCTTCAGGTGTCGTAATGCTTGGGGTGTGGCGGGTTGAGGTGGTAAACCCCCGAACGGCGAAACGACTAATGGCAGCGGCTGTCGCCGCTGCTATGATGTGGCGGTTGCAGGCAGCAAAGTCACGGCGGGGCGGTAGCGTGTCGGGGTGAAAAAGTGTGTATCGGGGTCTGGGCGTCCGGTTATCGAAATGCATCAGGAAAAACCGGCTGTAACTGGCTGACGGTACAGGGAAAAGTGGTGTTCGCTGACTGACTTCACAACGGAAGAAGTTGTTGTTGAGAATAACTTCTTCGGCAAAGCGCTGGTTGAAGGATGTGCGATAGCGGCACCATGCCGAACCAAGGTTGCTGAAAAGTTACTTGAGCTCGGCGTGAAAGCGGGCATTACCGGTGTTGTAGCGAAGGAAATCGCGGACAATCTCTCGTCGGAGGAACTGGATCATCTCATCAGACTGAACATGATGGGTAATGATGAGATCACCGTGAAGTATCTGAACTCGCTTCAGGATAAGTATGCGCCGTCGCATACAGGAGGCGACCAGATAACCGGATCAGGTCCAACCAATACGGGAGGAGACCAATTACCTGAGCAGAGTGCAAATCATACAGGTAACAACAATGGCCCGACTGATACGGGATTAAGTAATACAGGTGGAAACCAGACTATAGAACCATCACCTAATAATACTGGTAGCGCAGATAGCTCTCCCGAGTCACCAAGCCATATGACAAGTGATGGGCATGACAATGGGGCAGAAAAGCCATCTAACATAAAAGTTGCTGATGATAAATTCCTGAAAAACAATGGAGTTGACGCTCACCAGATCAAAAAGGATTTTCTCGGTGCTAAAGCAGAAATAAAGCTTTATGACATTTATGTTGATAAAGATAATGGGCAATTGTGGATTTTTAGAAAGGGCGGGAAAGGCGAAGGCATCCCGACTGGCGAATTTATTAATAAGTAAGGCAGTTATATGGATAAGACAACAGTAAAAGCAGAATTTTCCATTTGTGGAGATGTCTTTGAACCCAATGAGATAACTGCATTGTTACAGATAGAGCCTATGGAAGTTCATCGCAAAGGTATTATTAGTGGGACGAGGAAAAGGCCCAGTACGGAGACTAGTTGGTCTATTTGTACAGATAAAGAAGAGTCCTATGATGTGGATGAACAAACAAGGAAGCTTCTGTCTTTGTTAAGATGCAAAATTGAGTCTTTGCAAGAAATAAAAGAGAAGTATGGTGTTACGTTCATATTTTCTCTTTTAATAGAAGTAGAAAATGGGGAGAAGCCATCTATATATTGGTCAGCAGAAACGAACCATTTCTTGGGGTGTATTGGGGCCGAAAGTTCTATTGATTTATATATTTATAGCTAAATTCAATACAAATTAACGAAATAACGAAAAACCCGGCCCCTAAAAAGGCCGGGATTTTTTGTTGCCAGTCACTCAGCCACAATGCGTATCACCAGCTTGCCGTGCTCAACGGTGACAATCACCGGTGTATCCGTCCCAAAGCCCGCCGCCTCCAGCCAGTTCCCGGTAAGGTGCAGGCTGGGACGGTAATCCCCCCGAGATACAGGTGTGAAATATAATTATGATGATCTTGTTTCCAGCATGAAAAAAAATGGCTGGAAAGGTGATCCGGTTGATGTTGTAAAAATGCCGGATGGAAATATGACTAGTATGGATAATACTAGGATAAATGCAGCCAGAGATGCAGGTATTAAGGTAAATGCGAATGTCAGAAACTTCAGCGATCCGTTATCAAAAGATATGATTAACTCAGGTCGTTTTGGTTCTGCCACAACGTGGGGAGAGGCTATAACAGGAAGGATTAACAACCAAAGTGGTGGGTTTAGTAAAAATAATCCTTATGGTTCATCTGATTCACCAAGAATAACAGGTAAAGGTAAATAAATGACTGATAGAGCTATGATGTATCAAAAATATTTATACTCAGGATTTTCTTTTCCTGATAGCTTTATCAATTATGTATCCCAGTTGGAATTAGAGGATATCGAGCCGTGGTGGCTGTTTTGCAGTTCCTCAAACTATGTTGACTTTTGGTGTGAAAAAGTCAGAGAACTGAATCGCCACGGGTTTAACAGACACCTGAGAGTCATTTAAGATGACTTAAAAGTGAGGTGCCCATGAGCGGTAAGCGTTATCCCGAAGAGTTTAAAATTGAAGCGGTCAAACAGGTTGTTGATCGCGGTCATTCTGTTTCCAGCGTTGCAACACGTCTCGATATCACCACCCACAGCCTTTACGCCTGGATAAAGAAGTACGGTCTGGAATCTTCCACTAATAAAGAACAGTCAGATGCTCAGGCCGAGATCCGCCGTCTCCAGAAAGAGCTGAAGCGGGTTACCGACGAACGGGACATATTAAAAAAAGCCGCGGCGTACTTCGCAAAGCTGTCCGACTGAGGTACGTCTTTATCCGCGACAACAGCCGTTGCTGGCCTGTTCGTATGCTCTGTCGGGTTCTGGATGTCCATCCGAGCGGATTTTATGTCTGGCTTCAGCAGCCACATTCACAGCGTCATCAGGCAGACCAGATGCTGACCGGGCAGATCAAACAGTTTTGGCTTGAGTCTGGCTGCGTCTATGGTTATCGCAAGATCCATCTCGATCTGCGTGATACCGGGCAGCAGTGCGGGGTGAACCGGGTCTGGCGGCTGATGAAGCATGCCGGAATAAAAGCTCAGGTTGGGTACCGTAGCCCACGGACACGTAAAGGCGAAGCCAGCATCGTGGCACCGAACAGGCTCCAGCGGCAGTTCAATCCGGACTCACCAGATGAGCGTTGGGTGACGGACATAACCTACATCCGAACTCACGAAGGCTGGCTGTATCTGGCCGTGGTGGTTGACCTGTTCTCCCGAAAAGTTATCGGCTGGTCAATGCAACCCCGCATGACAAAAGAGATTGTCCTGAACGCATTACTTATGGCGGTGTGGAGGCGTAATCCTCAAAAACAGGTACTGGTTCACTCTGATCAGGGTAGTCAGTATGTAAGTATCCCTGCAAAACGAACCATTCACTTTTAGAGATCTTCCGACATACTGATTATATCCCGTTGAGGAGATCGCCATGCGCAAAGTCCGATTTACCGAACACCAGATCATCGCCGTTTTGAAGTCCGTTGAAGCCGGACGGACCGTCAAAGATGTTTGCCGCGAAGCGGGAATATCCGAGGCGTCGTACTACAACTGGAAAGCGAAGTTTGGCGGTATGGAAGCGTCTGATATCAAAAAGATGAAAGATCTGGAGGACGAAAACCGTCGACTGAAACAGATGTTTGCCGATCTGAGTCTGGAGTGCCGCGCACTTAAAGATGTTATTGAAAAAAAGCTTTAAAACCAGCGATAAAGCGTGAGCTCGTCAGTTATCTGACCGCACAGTTTGCGATGAGCATCCGCCAGGCATGCAGGACGTTATCGTTGAGCAGGACGGTCTATTTTTATCAGCCTGACACCCGGCGTGATGAACCGGTCATTCAGGCTCTGACTGAAATGGCGGAACGTTATCCGCGATACGGCTTCAAGAAGTTGTTCCAGAAGCTACGCAGGCAGGGGTATGCATGGAATCATAAACGCGTTCATCGTATTTATTGTTTACTGAAACTGAATTTTCGTCGTAAAGGAAAGCAACGTTTGCCGATGCGTTATCCAGCTCCACTGGCGACGCCGGAACACCTGAATCAGAGCTGGTCAGTGGATTTTATGCATGATGCACTGGTGTGTGGCAGGCGTTTTCGCACGTTCAACGTGGTGGATGATTTTAATCGAGAAGTACTGGCGATAGAAATTGACCTGAATATCCCGGCTCAACGCGTTGTTCGTGTGTTGGACAGGATAGTGGCAAACCGAGGATATCCGCTAAAGATGCGGATGGATAACGGTCCAGAGCTGGTGTCGCTGACGCTGTCACAATGGGCGGAAGAGCATGGGGTAGCTCTGGAGTTTATTAAACCGGGCAAGCCAACACAGAATGCCTTTATCGAGCGTTTTAACCGGACGGGTAATCCCCCCATTTTTAACGGAGGTGATAAGTAGAATCAGGTCATGCGTTGAATATGCTGCATCGGCGTGAAGCCATTCAGTGCCATATTCGGACGTTCGTGATTATAAAACCATTGCCACTGCGTGGCATAGCCCTGCAATTCGTCCAGTGAGTTAAACAGGTGCTGGCCCAGCCAGTCATAACGCACCGTCCGGTTATATCGCTCAATATAGGCATTCTGTTGAGGTTTGCCGGGCTGAATAAAACGAAGCGTTATATTCTGCTGAGCTGCCCATGACATCAGTACTTTTCCGGTATATTCTGGCCCGTTATCGCATCGTATTGCTGCCGGTTTACCTTTCCATTCAATGAGTTGTTCGAGAGTCCTCACCACACGACTTGCTGACAGGGAAAAATCTACTTCAATAGCCAGTGCTTCACGATTAAAGTCATCGATGACATTCAGTAAACGGATGGAGCGACCATCTGATAGCTGATCATGCATGAAGTCCATCGACCAGCATTCGTTGCGGCTTTCTGGCACCCTCAGCGGCTCAGGTTTATCCCGTTTCAGTCTTTTTTTCGGCTTTATTCGCATGTTCAGCGATAGCTCGCAGTAAATTCGGTACACCCTTTTGTGGTTGAAGCGGAAGCCTTTTACGTTGCGCAGGTACAAAAAGCACAGGCCAAACCCCCAGTTGCGCTGGCTGCCAGTGATGCGGAGCAGCCAGTCAGCAATGACCTCATTTTCCTCATTCAGTTGAGGCTGATAGCGATAGCAACTTTCGCTGACAACAAACAACTGGCAGGCAAAACTTATGCTGACATTCCGGCTCCTGACCGCATCCTGCGCCATCTGCTTTCGACGCGATGGCTTCACCACTTTTTTGCCATGGCTTCCTGAATGATTTCGGCTTTGAGGCGCTCTTCAGCATACATTTTTTTGAGGCGGCGGTTTTCGTCTTCCAGCTCTTTCAGACGAGTTATCATGGAGGCATCCATCCCGCCAAAACGCGAACGCCACTTATAGAAACTGGCGTTGCTCATGCCATGTTCACGACACAGTTCAGCCACCGGTGTTCCGGCCTCGGCTTGCTTCAGAATGGACATGATCTGGCTGTCAGTAAAACGTGATTTTTTCATAGAAATCTCCCCGGTTCAAATTACGAGAAAATTCTACTTATGAACACACCGGTTTTTCGGGGGGATTACCGTCAGAACCGCAGTTTCGTCTCAATCATCAGTTTACCGTGTTCAACAGTGACAATCACCGGCTGTCCGGTGTTAAAACCGAGGTCTTCCAGCCACTTTCCGCTGAGCTGCTGGCTGGGAGGTTTTTGCCCGCGGTTGTGGTTCTTTTACTTCAATTGTGAAGAGGGCTGACTTGACGTCGTGTTCAGCCTTATCAACGTCGAGAACCGAAAGCGAAGACTGCGGGGCTCTCTGATGCTAACAGGAAGATGGCGAGAGACGTGCTCGCGACGGGTGAGTTGGCGGCACGAGTCATTGCCGACAGACTGTAAACTCGAGTCTGATTTGGCTGCTGCCATCGCAGGTGGGGTCGGTGTTGCGAAAGCAGGGGCAGCACTCACGGAAAGAGTGGTAGCTAAAGTAGTGGGTAAAGCTGAATCTGCTGTTAATCACAGTGTTGTTTCGTTCCCCCACTAAGGGTATTGGGGAATATTCAGCAATTAAGCCTGAACCGTTAGATAATAATTTAGCAGCCACTTTTAGTGATGGTATTGAAGGAAGATATTATTCTTTTTTGGGGAGAGGGGTGATAAACCTTATGGTCAGTTCTTTAGTTACGAAGCACTGCAAGGTTTTATTTAAACAAGGATCGATAAAGCGGTCTGGTGGGGGGGTATCACCGATAGACACATATTTTTCGATAAAAATTCCCTCAGGTACAAAAGTGTATGTAGGTGAAGTTGGAACCCCAGATGTGGTCCGAACAGAGCTTCTGGGCCTTTATGGTTGAATGGGATCATTGAATGACTTATTACTCTACAAGGATGGTGTTCTTCTATTTGATGAAAATGAAGAGTTTGATTGCTTAAGAGCAGAAGTTTTCAATTTGATTTCATACGCTTGAATGCTCACGGCCCTTGAGCCAGGATCGTTGTTTTTATCGGTAAGAAGCGCAGTTCAGTCCTGGCAAGCCGACGGCTGACGTGCAGTAATGTGAGGTGGAAATGGCAACAGATTATAATTTGTGGGCAGTGGGCAATAGCAGAAACGACGATGTACAGGATAAAAAACTGTCAGCCAGAGCGCTGACGTTATGGGATAATGTGCCTCCCATTTCATTTAAAACGCCGGAGTTTTAATAATGTTAACGTTATCGACAATTATTTATTTTAGTATTATCGCATCTCTGCAAACACTTTCTCCTGGGCCGGCAGTAACGCTTTTAATTAACGAAGGAATTAGTAACGGATTTAAAAAAACACTTCCTTTTATGATTGGGTTTCGTTTAGGTGAGGTGATGTTGATTTCCGCATCTTTAGTCATTACCTATGTTGGGGCTAAAGCATTTAGTGAATATGTTTATCTTATAAAACTAGTTGGTGGCGCTTATCTTGTATTTTTAGGCTGTAGAATTATTTTAAATAAAAGAAGAGTGAGCAGTACCAATAAAAAAGATGATAATAGGTTTTTTGTTAGTTTAATAAAGGCAATGGTAACGACATTATCTAATCCTAAAGCTATTATTTTTTTCTCCACATTTATCCCGTCATTTATATACTCTTTATCTGACTATGAGTTTAACTTTATTATATTAGGTGTTGTCTTTATTTGTGTGAGTATGACAACAGATCTTCTATATGCGGCAGTTTCTTCTATTGGAAAAAACATTGTTAATGCTTCATTTATTAAAATTCTCTCTGTCATTAGTGGTAGTTCGTTAATTCTCACTGGCAGCTATTCTATTTTCTCTGGTTTGTCTTAATTCATATTGATAGTAGAACATCTTTACACGAGAAAAAAATAAAAGCCCCGTTTTGCAACGAGGCTTTCATATTAATCATACTACTGCTGGAAATCGATTAGCGTTACAGCGCCGCGATGACTGCTTGCTGCTCCAGCAGCTTAGCTTTGTCTACGGCGTAGCCGTCCAGCTTCTCACGCTCTTTGGCAACAACCGCTTCCGGTGCACGTGCCACAAAGCCTTCGTTGGACAGCTTGCTTGCGATGCGCTCAATCTCTGCTTCGATTTTCGCCACTTCTTTCGCCAAACGATCCAGCTCTGTCGCTTTGTCGATTAGGCCGGCCATTGGGATCAACAGCTCGGCACCATCGATGAGTTTAGTGACGGAAACTGGACCTTTATCGCCCGCTGGCAGCAGCGTAATGCTTTCCAGACGTGCCAGCGTTTGGATGAAGCTGCGGTTCTCTTCCACACGACGCTGTGCTTCGGCAGTGGCATCGCGCAGTAAGACTTCCAGCGGTTTACCCGGCGCGATGTTCATTTCTGCACGAATGTTACGCACTGCGGTAATCGCCTGCTTGATCCACTCCAGATCGTTCAATGCCAGCGTATCTTCCTGCGCGGCGTCGAACTCAGGGAATGGCTGCAACATGATCGTGCCATCGTTAATGCCTTTCAGCGCTTTAACACGTAGCCAGATGGTTTCGGTAATGAACGGAATAATCGGATGCGCCAGACGCAGTAATGCTTCCAGTACGGTAACCAGCGTGTGGCGTGTACCGCGCAGTTCCGCTTCTGTACCACCGTTCATTACAGGCTTCGTCAGTTCCAGATACCAGTCACAGAACTGGTTCCAAGTGAATTCATACAGAATGTTGGCGGCAATATCAAAGCGATAACCGTCCAGTGCATCACGGTAAGCTTTCACTGTGCGGTTGAATTCTGCCAGAATCCAACGGTCAGCCAGCGACAGCACTTTTTCACCAGCACCAAAACCGCAATCCTGATCTTCGGTGTTCATCAGCACAAAACGGCTGGCGTTCCACAGCTTGTTACAGAAGTTACGGTAACCTTCCAGACGCTTCATGTCCCAGTTGATGTCGCGGCCAGTAGAGGCGAGCGCCGCCAGCGTGAAGCGTAGGGCGTCTGTACCGTGAGGTTCGATGCCGTTCGGGAATTGCTTCTCAGTGCGCTTGCGGATTTTTTCCGCTAGCTGTGGCTGCATCATGTTACCGGTGCGTTTTTCCAGCAGCGCTTCCAGCGAGATGCCATCGACCATATCCAGCGGGTCGATCACATTCCCTTTGGACTTAGACATCTTCTGGCCTTCTTCATCACGGATCAGGCCGGTCATGTAGACAGTGTGGAACGGCACCTGCGGTTTGCCGTCTTCATCTTTGATGAAGTGCATGGTCAGCATGATCATGCGAGCAATCCAGAAGAAGATGATGTCGAAGCCACTGACCATCACGCTGCTTGGGTGGAACGCTTTCAGATCGGGCGTTTGTTCCGGCCAACCCAATGTAGAGAACGTCCACAGCCCGGATGAGAACCAGGTATCCAGCACATCTTCGTCCTGATTCAGAACGACATCGTCAGCAAGGTTGTTTTCACTGCGTACTTCCGCTTCGGTACGGCCCACATAGACGTTGCCATTGGCATCGTACCAGGCAGGGATACGGTGGCCCCACCACAGCTGACGGGAGATACACCAGTCCTGAATGTCACGCATCCAACTGAAGTACATGTTTTCGTACTGTTTTGGCACGAATTGGATGCGGCCATCTTCTACCGCTTCCACCGCAGGTTTAGCCAGCACGGCAGCACGCACGTACCACTGGTCAGTCAGCATCGGTTCAATAACAACACCGCCACGATCGCCGTAAGGAACAGTCAGATCGTGTGCCTTGATCTCTTCCAACAGGCCGAGTTCATCGAATGCGGCGACGAGTGCTTTACGTGCAGCAAAACGTTCCAGACCTTGGAAGGTTTCTGGAATGTCGCTGCTGTAAGCGGTACTGACTTCGCCATTGGTGTCAAAAATTTCGGCGCTCTGGCGGATATCACCGTCGAACGTCAGAATATTTACCATCGGCAACTGATGGCGTTTACCCACTTCGTAGTCGTTGAAGTCGTGAGCTGGCGTGATTTTCACGCAGCCGGTGCCTTTTTCCATGTCGGCATGTTCATCGCCAACGATCGGAATACGACGGCCAATCAATGGCAGGATCACTTCTTTGCCGATCAGATCTTTATAACGTGGATCTTCCGGGTTAACGGCAACGCCGGTATCACCCAGCATCGTTTCCGGGCGAGTCGTGGCGACGACCAGATAGTCTTTCCCTTCAGCAGTTTTCACGCCATCGGCCAGCGGATAACGCAGGTGCCACATCGACCCTTTCACTTCGCGGTTTTCGACTTCCAGATCGGAAATCGCGGTGCGCAGCTTCGGGTCCCAGTTTACCAGGCGCTTGCCACGATAAATCAGGTCTTCTTTATACAGGCGGACAAAAACTTCTTTCACCGCGTTGGACAGGCCTTCATCCATGGTGAAACGCTCGCGTTCCCAGTCAACAGAGTTGCCCAGACGGCGCATCTGGTTAGTAATGTTGCCACCGGATTCGCCTTTCCACTGCCAGATTTTGTCGATGAACGCCTCGCGGCCGTAATCGTGGCGAGTTTTGCCTTCTTCTGCGGCGATCTTGCGCTCAACCACCATCTGCGTAGCGATACCGGCGTGATCGGTACCCGCCTGCCACAGGGTATTTTTGCCTTGCATACGCTGATAGCGGATCAACGTATCCATAATGGTTTGCTGGAAAGCATGACCCATATGCAAGCTGCCGGTGACGTTGGGCGGCGGGATCATAATGCTGAAACTTTCTTTACTCGTGTCGCCGTGCGGCTTGAAGTAGCCTTGCTTTTCCCAGAGTTCGTAGAGCGGCTGCTCGATATCTTGCGGGTTATATTTCGTTTCCATTATGCTCAAAATTCAGTGAGTTGGCGGCGTAGCCGTGGTCAATTGGAAGCCGACGCTGCGATAGGTTTTGTAGCGGTCGCGCGCCAACTGTTTTAAGGATTCTTCGTAAGGGACAAAGTCTATCACTTCATGGAAAGCGGTGGCAAAATCTGCGAACTGCGGCAATAGGCTGATCAGCAGGTCACGTGGTGCATTACCACGTCGCTGTGGCCATGCCAGCTCAACCGGTGCGCCGTGACGCGGCCCTTCGCCTGCCAGATTATGTGGCACGAACGCGTTGGGATCGCGCTGCCATAATGCTTCATCCAGCCTGATAGCCTGCTGCTCGTCTTCGCAGGCAATCAACACGCGCTTTCCTGCTCGCCAACGTTCTGCCGCCAGATCGCATGCCAGTGCCTCATGGGCGCTGAGCTCACCGCTTTTGCTGTCGTGTTCGAGAAGATAGAACGTTGCGTTTTTCATTGTTTACACTATTGAGTGCTAAGAGCCAGAAAGTGATAAGGGCCGGAAGTCCGGCCCATAAGACGACAATGACATGATAAGGCCATCGCACTGACGCGAAAGTCTTATTCTACGTCGTTCTGTCCGGCGCGGTTAAGCAGGAACTGTGATAACAGTGCGACCGGACGACCCGTTGCGCCTTTGGCCTTGCCAGAGCGCCATGCAGTACCCGCGATATCCAGATGTGCCCAGCTGTACTTACGCGTAAAGCGCGACAGGAAGCAGCCTGCGGTAATTGCACCGCCAGGGCGACCACCAATATTCGCCATGTCGGCAAAATTGGATTCCAACTGTTCCTGGAATTCGTCGGTCAGCGGCAGACGCCATGCTCGGTCGCCAGATTGCTCGGACGCGCTCAACAGCTCGTGCGCCAGCGGATTGTGGTTCGCCATCAGCCCGGTGATGTGGTGCCCCAGCGCAATCACGCATGCACCCGTCAGCGTCGCGACGTCAATGACGACGTCCGGCTCATAGCGCTCAACGTAGGTCAGTGTATCACACAAGACCAGCCGACCTTCCGCATCGGTGTTCAGCACTTCTACCGTTTGGCCGGACATCGTGGTCAGCACATCGCCTGGACGGTATGCGCGCCCATCGACCATATTTTCACAACCCGCCAGTACGCCGACGATATTCAATGGCAGCGCCAGCTCGGCCGCCATACGCATCACACCGTAGACCGTTGCCGCACCGCACATGTCGTATTTCATTTCGTCCATGCTGTCGGCAGGTTTGATGGAGATGCCGCCGGAATCGAAGGTCAGACCTTTACCGACCAGCACAATCGGGCGAGTTTCCGGGTTCGGATCGCCTTTGTATTCGATCACGGACATCAGCGATTCATTCTGCGAGCCCTGACCCACGGCCAGATAGGCATTCATGCCCAGCTCTTTCATCTGTTGTTCACCAATCACGCGTGTGATGATGTTTTGGCTGTAGGTGTCGGCCAGTTGACGTGCTTGCGACGCCAGATAGGCGGCATTACAGATATTCGGCGGCATATTGCCGAGATCTTTCGCAGCTTTGATACCCGCAGCAATCGCCAGACCATGTTGGATGGCGCGTTCACCGCTGGTCAACTCGCGGCGCGTCGGCACGTTGAATACCATCTTGCGTAGCGGACGGCGCAGCTCGACCTTGTTGCTTTTGAGCTGATCGAAGGTATACAGCGTCTCTTTTGCGGTTTCGACCGCCTGACGCACTTTCCAGTACGTATTACGGCCTTTCACGTGTAGCTCAGTCAGGAAGCAGACAGCTTCCATCGAACCGGTTTCGTTGAGAGCGTTGATGGTTTTCTGAATCACCTGTTTGTACTGGCGTTCATCAAGTTCGCGCTCTTTACCGCAGCCAATCAGAAGAATGCGCTCGGAAAGAATGTTAGGTACATGGTGCAAGAGCAGTGATTGCCCCACTTTGCCTTCTAATTCACCACGGCGAAGCAACGCGCTGATATAGCCGTCGCTGATTTTATCGAGTTGTTCGGCAATAGGGGACAGACGACGCGGTTCAAACACGCCGACGACAATGCATGCACTGCGTTGTTTTTCCGGGCTACCGCTTTTTACGCTGAACTCCATGTACTCTCCTGAATCTTAAAGACAAAGGCGGGGGCAACGGCTAGAATGTGACACTCCGTAATACTTTCCCGCCGTTGCGTTAACATAACCTGTGTTAATCTTAACGACGTAGCGAACCTGTTTTGGTGACTATAAGCAGGTTCTGATACAACTGCTCAAACGCAATGTGTTGTAATACAGTCTTAGCTAAGAGGGCTGCCAAAAATGAGTATAAATGGCGCGTTAGCGAAGAAACTATCGATTTTCCTGCAAAAAGACAAGTTTTCACAGGCGTAATTAAGCGTGATCATCATTCGATATCTGGTACGGGAAACCTTTAAGAGCCAACTGGCGATCCTTTTCATTCTGCTACTGATTTTCTTTTGTCAGAAATTAGTACGGATACTGGGCGCCGCTGTTGATGGTGAAATCCCGACAAATTTGGTTATCTCCCTGTTGGGATTGGGCGTGCCAGAGATGGTGCAGCTCATCCTGCCATTAAGTCTGTTTCTTGGCGTATTGATGACGTTTGGCCGCCTCTATGCGGAAAGCGAGATCACCGTCATGCACGCCTGCGGATTAGGCAAACGCGTGTTGCTGAAAGCCGCGCTGGCCTTGGCTGTATTCACTGCCATCATCGCAACGATTAACGTCACGTGGCTCAGCCCGTGGTCGTCACGGCATCAGGAAGAAGTGTTGGCAGAAGCGAAAGCCAATCCTGGCATGGCCGCCTTGGTAGAAGGACAGTTCCAATCTGCACAAGGTGGCAATGCGGTGCTGTTTGTCGGCAATGTGAAAGGTTCTGAGTTTCAGCACGTTTTTCTGGCACAGCTGCGGCCCAGCGGTAACGCACGACCTTCTGTTGTCGTGGCCGATCGTGGTCATATCACGCCAAACGAAGAGGGGGCGCAGGTTGTGACGTTGGATAACGGATCGCGTTACGAAGGCACTGCGCTACTGCGCGACTTCCGTATCACGGATTTCACCAACTATCAGGCTGTGATTGGTCACCAGAGCGTGACGTTAAATAATAGCGACGTGCAGCAAATGGATATGTCAACCCTCTGGCATTCGGATGCGCACGATGCGCGCGCAGAGTTCCACTGGCGGCTGACGTTGATTATTTCGGTGCTGATCATGGCGCTAATGGTGGTGCCGCTGAGCGTGGTGAATCCACGTCAGGGACGGGTACTGAGTATGCTGCCTGCGATGCTGCTGTACCTGATCTTCTTTCTGCTGCAAAGCTCGCTGCGTTCTAACGCCAGTAAAGGGAAAATTGATCCGATGGTATGGGTCTGGTTGACCAACCTGATGTACTTTGGCATCGCGGTGATGCTTAACCTATGGGATACCGTGCCGATGCGCAAAGTGCGCGCTCGCTTTAAGCCCCGTTCCCTTAGAATCCAAGGAGCGGCCTGATGTTTGGTGTATTAGACCGCTATATCGGTAAAACGATTTTCACCACCATCATGACAACATTGTTCATGTTGGTGTCGCTCTCCGGCATCATCAAGTTTGTCGACCAACTGCGTAAAGTCGGGCAGGGCGAGTATTCGGCGCTGGGCGCGGGGCTGTATACGCTGCTTAGCGTCCCAAAAGACATTGAGACTTTCTTTCCTATGGCTGCACTACTCGGCGCGCTGCTAGGATTGGGTCAACTCGCGACCCGCAGCGAGCTGGTGGTAATGCAGGCTTCAGGCTTCACCCGCTTGCAGATCGCGACTGCCGTGATGAAAACAGCGATCCCACTGGTATTGCTGACGATGGCGATTGGTGAGTGGGTTTCTCCGCAAGGGGAGCAGATGGCGCGTAACTACCGTTCTCAGATGATCTCCGGTGGGTCGATGATCTCTACGCAGGGCGGACTGTGGGCAAAAGATGGTAATGACTTTATCTATATTGAACGGGTAGTCGGCGATAAAGAGCTGTCTGGCGTCAACATCTATCACTTCGACGATCGGAACAAACTCCTGTCGGTACGCTACGCGGCCTCCGCTGAGTTTGATAAGGACAGGAATGTCTGGAACCTCTCGCAAGTTGATGAATCTGATTTGAGCGACGGCAAACAAATTGGTGGCAGTCAGACGCTCAGTGGCGAATGGAAAACCAACCTGACGCCGGATAAACTGGGTGTGGTGGCGCTGGAACCTAATGCGCTATCGATTCGTGGGTTGCATGATTACGCCAAATACTTGAAACAGAGTGGTCAGGAATCAAGCCGCTACCAGCTCAATATGTGGAGTAAGATCTTTGCGCCGGTCTCGGTGGCGGTGATGATGCTTATGGCAGTCTCTTTCATCTTTGGCCCGCTGCGTAGCGTGTCAGCAGGTTCACGTATCGTGATAGGGATCAGCTTCGGCTTTCTCTTCTACCTGCTGAATGAGATTTTCCGTCCACTTAGCCTGGTTTATGGTATTCCACCGATATTGGGCGCGGTGTTGCCTAGCTCGGTATTTTTATTCATCAGCGTGGCCTTGCTGTTGAAACGGCGATAGAACTCAACGAGTCTTAGAAAGAAGCGCCGTGCGAATGAACCCTCGGCGCTTTTTTATTGTTCGCTAAAACGTTCATACCACACAATATTGACGGCAAAGTAGCCATAACGCGTTGCTAAAGATGATTTTTTCAGCACTTAGCCGAGTGTAGAGTGGATTAACGTTGCGCGTGGGCCATCAAACGGTATAATGCACCCGTTTTCCGCATACTACTTCTGTGCCGAAGTGGCGAAATCGGTAGACGCAGTTGATTCAAAATCAACCGTAGAAATACGTGCCGGTTCGAGTCCGGCCTTCGGCACCATCGTATGAAAATCAAGTCACCTCAGGGTGGCTTTTTTTATGTCCGTAATCGTCCAGTAACGTCCATATCTATCTGTAAAATAACGATTTTAATTTCATTTCTCTCGCTGCGATTTTGTCTGTTTTATCCACAGTGGTCTTTTTTCGTCCATTGACATCCAGATGATTTGGGGGTCAAGATAAGGGTCAATTCACTTCGATTATGAGTTGACCCCCAAATTATGGCACTGACCGACGTTGTTGCCCGTACCGCAAAGCCCCGCGAGAAAGCCTATAAGCTCGCGGACGCGCACGGCCTGTATCTTTTGGTGAGTCCTAACGGTTCTAAGCGCTGGTATCTCAAGTACCGCTTTGAAGGTAAGGAGAGCCGGTTTGCGTTCGGTGAACAGCGTCATCAGAGGGTGTTACAGGGACTTGCTGATGTTGATGCAGAGCGTGTTGTAAATCACGCTGATATGCGGGCGTTTATCGCCAGACTGAAGCAAGCATAATCGATAGAAATACAGGGCGTACCCTGTATCTAAAGCCTATGCATTAAGCTCCGCATCAGCCCCTTTTTTGGGAGGGGCTGGTGCTCATTTTTCTTATGTAGATGATTTTTCTGATTCTTTTAATACCTAAGTATCATTTCCGCCAGCTCGTCTTCTACCATGTAGAAATAGCAAGCGACACCTGTAGCACCAATGCTAATCGGCAAACCAGTGCAAAATCTGGCTTATGAATACCACGCGAATCTTAACCCAGTGACAGCTTAAGCTGCATCCCGCAAGCAGCGGCATACCGTTGTAAGGTTGAGATACTCGCACTGGAAACATTTCTCTCAAGGCGGCTCACCGCAGGTTGGCTTACACCCATGCGAGCGGCGATCTCTGTACTTGTCAGACCTGACTTGGACTTCATTTCGATCAGAACAGCGCGAAGCGCTTCTTCTTGAGTCTCGTCCTCATACGCTTTTTTAACTTCAAAGAAGTTGATACCTTTAACTGCCGCCTTTCAATTCCTCCCATCTTGACTTTGCCAACACTATTTCAGCTTTCGGGGTCTTATATCTTGGTGCAGCTGAGGATCAACGCGCCGACATCACCTTTACGACATATAGACATGTTGGAAATTGCAGTTTGAAGTTCCTGAACAGATGGCATACGCAACACAAACTGGAAGGGAATATATTGCGACAATGCTAGCAAAATCAGTGGGATTCAAGCCTCCTGCTGCTCTCGGAATTTCATGTTACGCTACCTTATCGACGTAGATAACCCTGTGATGTTCGGCATCAGCGATACTTTGCATGTGTGAGATTCTAGCGATGAGTAAAAAGGTAAGCAGATCCTTTATGCCATATTTTCTGTAGATATTATTTTTCATGTTGTTGGCGGTTTTATGGGTTATCGCCATCTTTTTTGCGATATCTTTTATTGATATTCCGTCTAACCAATAGCTGAAGAATATTTTCTCATTCGGTGATAACGATATCGTCTTCCCTTTTATTTCTCTGAATGATGACATGGCTGAGATAACTTTTTTAATTGTGCTCATCGATGTGTGTTTTGATAACAGTATTACCTTTTCTGCGATCATCACTGGCGCATGCCTGCGGTTGTTCAGAATAATAACCTTTCGTTCTTGGCTAGCGATATGGTGAGCTAATAATGCCAGATCAATACCATGTTCAATATCAATAATAGATATTCCGGCATGATCATCTATTTTTATATTTTCAAATGCTTTTTTCGTGAAGATACAGGGGGTAATGATATCAATTGCTGGCTGGATCGTTGCTTTTTTCAGACATTCTCTAGGTACATAGGTATGATTTATCACTGTTAAATGATCAACGTTAATCGCAATCATGAAATCCCTCGGTCGTGATAGAGCGCTGGCAAAGGCCATGTCTATGTCAGCTTGCGTGTTCGCGTAGTGAATGGAGTAATCCATGATGTTGCTTGCCCACGAATCTATGTGACTTATTATTATTCTGATGGGAGCGACAGTTTGGGTCGCGTGAGGTAAAGAAGAAGGTTTTTTTCTTATGAAAGGTTTTAACGCGACGATTTGATGTGTGGGTAATAAGAAATAGCAAGTTCGCATTGACTATCGTGCAAGTATAGCAATACGAACTTATTTTAGCCTTTATAGGGTTACATCCATATGGACGCGATGCTTAACTGTCCTGTAGCTGGCGGAGTAAACATCGATACCCGTTAATTTCATTTTCTTTATCTTGAAGCCCTGCTTTAATTTCACTGACTTCTGTTTCCAGATTCTCGCTTAACGTTTCCTGGAGGGTATTTTTCAGCATATCGAGTTGGGAGAAGATTTGCTGTGCTCCTACGGTTAGCTGTTGGGACAAGCCGATAAACATCGATCCCAAGGCATCATCCAGTGCATTTTGTAACCGTTGTTTGTCCTCGCTTGTTTTGATTTCATCCTGAAAGGGGATCATGATGCGTGATTCATCCACTTCCAGCATAAGCTCCGGTAACACCAGGCTGTAGATCGCATTTTCCAGTGCACTACGAAATACGCTAGGATCAAACTGATCGCTGCTTGTATTCAAATGTTGGATAAGCGCCTGACGTAATTGGTTCTTTAGCGCAGCGGGCTCAATTAACCGATTAAAATGCTGGCGGATCTGGCTGGCGCATGCCCGACTATATTGACGAACCTGTTCTATCGCATCCTGAGGACTAAAGTAGTGGTAAGACACGGTACGGGAATCGTATACGGTACGTGTGCTTCCCCAGGAAAAAGGGTTATACCAGCTTGAGTCACTCACCTCGTAGGAATAGCGTTCTTGCTTAGAACCAGTATGATTTCTCAACTCACGATGACGGGTAATATCTTCACTTAGCCGCGCTTTGACGCGTTCTGTTTCCTGACGAGCTGTATGGATGGTATCGCCCAGAATTGTGCGTAACTCTGACGCGATACCCTCAAGCCGTTTCTGACACAATGCTTGCTGCTGCTGCAAGCTGTGTATGTCTTGATTTTCTAACAGCTGTATACGGCTTCTGAGCCTGCCCGATAGGTGCGTGAGAATATGTGCTAGCTGGGTGTCGCTTTCGTGCGTAAATGCAGCCCGCTGCTGTTCCAGAAGGGGCTGGCGATCTTGACGTGCCTGTTGCCATACCTTACTTAAGGTGTCGAAATTGGCGATACGCAGCCAGTCCTGCTGTGTGAACGTATTGGGCCAACACTCTTCAGCGATGCCCTGTAGCTGATTAAAGGTATGCGACATACTGCCGCTCCATTTTTCTTGCGGCCAGTGGGCAAATCCCCATGCGAATGTACTGGCAAACACCGGATGTGCTAATTCCTCTAGAATGGTTGCCCGTGCGTCATTGCCGTTTCCCCGTTGAAATTCCACCAATTCAGCAGATTTTTGTTGGGCAATACGTAACAGCCGCTTTTGGATGTTGTTTTCTGTTTCTGCTAAAGAACCGCGATCGTATCCATCATCCAGAATCACGGAATCATATTGTCCCGCTACCAGTACCAGCCGTTTGACGCCTTTGCTGGGAAGCTGCTCGCCTAATAAGCGAATATCGGCATCATCAAGAAACTGGCTGCAACGAGAGAGGAAAAATACCACGTCGCAGTTCGCCATATAGTCACGGGTTTTCTGTGAGCGGCTTTGGACGGGGTCATTCATACCAGGGGTATCGACGACTTCAAACCCTTTCAGCGTCTCGTCCGGCAGGGTGAGGGTGGTGGATTTTACCAGCGGGGTTAACCGACCATCGTTGCCAGTATATGTGTTTAATAATCCCTGTAGCTCGCTGATATTATCGGCTAAGACGATTTCCGTATGATTCTCGAGGCACGCTACTTTTTGCCAGTGTGCGGCTAAATCGATACCAGCATGCGCTGACATCTCCAATAGCTCACGCGCTACCTTGTGGCTATCACTTACGGAGGATTGCTGCGCCTGAGCCGCTATTTGTTGCCATTCTTCTTTGCTGTAATACTCCACTTGCAGGCTGTGCTGTTCCCCGTAACCGATACGCGTTAGGTTGGCCGTTTTGGGGGTCGCAGCTTCTGGTAGAATAGGGCGGCCATCAAAAAGTAGAGTATTGAGAAAGGTGCTCTTTCCGGCCTTCACCTGCCCCATAATGCCAATATTTAGCGTTTGCTCATGATGCTGCCACCGAGCGAGTTTTTGTGCATAATCCTTTGCTAATGCCTGCAACGCATTACTTTCGTTAATAAATTGAGAGTGGGAAGCTGTGGTAGTTTCAAGTACGCGCTGAATACGCTGTTGCAACAACGTTGTCATTTTGGCCCCTTAATAAAGCAGCTATCAGCAATGCTATGTGCAATGTTATTGTCTTTGAGAAATGTGAAGATTTTTTCTGAGATGTTTTGCAAACTTGATGTCGGGATTGACAGTCTCTTTAAATTTTTCATCTGACAAATAGAGTCTGGTAGTGTATTAAATTTACCGTAACCTCCCGTTTTTATTTCACGTAGGTTTTTAGGTAATATACTAACATTAGGGAACTCTGTGATTTTGTATGAGTCGAAAGTAAGTGTTTCCATATTTTTTAACAAAGATAAACCCGCAGGGAAAGGTGTAACATATTGCCATTCATTGCTATAAATATTAATTTCCCTAATATTTACTAAATCCTCTTTTTTTTGAGGTATCCTATAAGGTAAACCATTACTTTCCCCCCACTCTTTTAACCCAAGAAACAGTAGCTCAATATAGTCATCCAAAAACTCTCGCCATACAGATATATAGTGAATACCCAGCGTGAGCTCCGATGCTTTTTTCTCTCCTGTTGGTAATCCTAATACCAGGCAGGCAGCATAAACGATGGTTTCCATATGTGATTGTTCGATATCCAGAAAGGTCGCTAACGTCTCCAGCAGTGTGACCTGCTGTTGTGTTAGCGGACCATTCGTTCGCGCGAAGATCAGGCAATCCAGCATAAAACTGTAATTTCCCCCTACATCACGCAAGGCGTTTATCGCCTCTGCCAGTCCATCCTGTCCCAGCTTCATCGCTAACTGACACAATTCCGCCTGTCGACCTTCCATACCAATAGTCGGCAGCCAGAATTGCAGCATTCTTTGTTGATCGGCACTGATTGGGCCATGGCTTAATATCACCATCAACAACAACGCACAGTAATGCTGGCGGGTATGTTCGTCTTCCTCATTCAGCGAGTGGATCGAATAAGGATTTTCTTTTATGCGTAAGCGATCTAATTGATTTAGGATCGTGAGAGGGTTTATTTCACTCATGGTAGTTCTCTATAAAAAAAAGATTGCCAGGCACTGAAGGCCGTGGGGAGAGGAATGATTTCAAAAACTGATTCGCCATTTTTACCGTAATCACGCTCTTTATTTTTTTCCTCATTCATAATGATGCTAAATACGATGCAGGATTGGGGAAGATAGACTGTTCGTAAAATATATTTACTTAATTGTGCTATGAAATACATGGGCATAGAACCAAAATTATTTTCATAGACATACACATAGCGCCCTTTAGTTAAGAATTCACCTTTTTGAGGAAAGGTCGCTTTGTCTGGATCATTGGATATGGATGACGAATCACATACCGCGATGTTCACTTCCTCCGCGAGGTTGGAGAAATCCGCCAATCGTGTGGCTAGGCCCAGCAGTTGCATACTCCAAAAGTTGATATGTAAGAGCTGTTCTTCATGTAATCCCGTTAATTTGGCTATCCAGGATAAACGTTCGGTCGTGGTTGTGCTGAGTGGTCCGGCAATTCTCTGGGCGACCACAAAATCAAAAAGTAGCGCCTGAGAGGCGTGTTGATCCCGTCGCAGATTATCGAGAATATGCCGCAGTTTATCCGCATCTAATTTAGACGCTTGCTGAAGATAATGAGACAGCGGAAATGAAGGGTTAATAGCTGGCAGGAGCAGTGTCATCAGTCGATGCTGATTGTCATTGAGTGCGCCATTTTCTAGCAGAAGGGTGGCCAGCAAAGTCAGATAGTCGTTCTTAAATGCAGCCTCTTGTGGCGCAATATAATGAGCGTCTAACGGTTCCAGCCCGATGCGTGCCGTATTTATCAATGCATCCAAATTATTGTGGGTCATGATGAGCTTCCTTTGCTCAGGGCTTGTAACGAGGCGAAGTGTGTATGATCGCGGCGAAGTAAAGCATCCAGCCCAGACAACGGGGCATCGTCCATCAACGGTTGCCAGATGTCTGTCATCTCAGGAACATCGCGTCGCAGCAGGCGCTCCACGTTTTCTGGCTGTATATCCCATGTCAATGGCCGCCACAGTTCGGTATCCACCTCATCATGTAAATCCATATCACGCTCGTCAGCCAAGGTTAATAACATTTTTTGTAGGCTGATGGGGGCATACTCTAGCAGTGATACGCTTTCTGGTTCGTCTAATGGAATACCCAGACGCTGACCAATCTGTTTGAGTCCGCTAAAGAATTGTTGCTGAATAACATTGAGTGACTGGCTAATGTCTTCCAGTTGATGCAGGCTGGCTTTGTTTTTACGTTGCAGGCTGAGAATATCGGCCTGCACGCTTGGATCATCACTCAGGGTTAGAATACGGTTGAACTTACTGAGCTGACGTTGCGCATCCTGGCGTGCTTCGTCCAGATAGTTTCCATACGTCATAAACTGGCGTTTAAATTGCCGTGTGAACCCAGGATCGCGTGGAATGCGATCCCAGCCATCAAGGTATTTTTCCAACGGAGACACGGAGTACGGCTGGCGTGAGCGATTTGAGAAAGGAAGGACGTCTAATACCTCAATACCGCGCTGTGCCAGCGTTTTGCCCACTAACGCGATGATATTGCCAATTGTTTCTTCAGGGTGTTTATCCGCACGGCTGACAATAACGAGTTTTGGGATCGCGCGATCGAGCGTGGCGAGAAACGTGATGTCGTCTTCAGTGATCGTGCCCTGGTCTGCTGGCACTAGCCAGATAATAAACTGTGCGCTATTTAATTGGCTGCGAGCAATGCTGGCATCGGTTCTGGCACTTCCCTGCTCATCCGCTTTGCTATATCCGGGGGTGTCCAGCAGTGCCAGATTTTCCCAGCCAAATCCTTGATGAGAAACAATCACCGATTTCAGCATCCGGCTCACCTGGCTGCCATAGCTTTCCCGTTCTTCATGGGTCAGGGTGCGAAACTGTTTGTGGCTGATTGAGATAAGGCGGTTAAATAGATTAATGGCTCTGACTTTTGTTGCTTCACCGTCGTTCCCTTTTACCAAATAGGTAGGCAAAGAGGTGGTGGGATCCACTTCTATTACCAGGCAGTTGCGATCGCCGACAAGCGCATTAATCAGTGATGATTTCCCCGCGCTGAAACTCCCCCCCAAGCCAACGACTACCTTGCTGGAAAGTTCTGGATACTCGCAAAATTCGCGAAAACGCACCATTTCATGCCGTAATTCATGCAAAATATCGGTAAAGGTTGAAGGGCTACCTTTGCGTGCCAAGGTAGGCAAATCTTGTTCAATCAGATTTTCCAGCGTTTGCAGGATGGCTTCATCCTCTTTTGCGGCCCCGTTGGGGCGGTCCTCGCAGGATTGGCAAAGTAGGCTGTAGCGTTCACGTAGTACATCTTCACCCAGCGTTGCGATTACATCAGCCATGATTGAATTCCTGCAATTGCGTCAACATCTGTTGCAGCGCAGCGCGATCCTGTTGATATGTTTGTTGGCGTTGCGATTCGGCACTTTTCTCTGCGGCTAACTCACGCGCGACCTGATCTAATGTCGTTTGCACGGTTGCTAATTTTTCCTGTGCGGCCGCGCTAATGGCTCTCATGATGTCATCAATCGTACTACTCAGCGCTTGCGATATTTCTGGTGCAGCTTTTGTGCGACAAGCAGGGATCACCGTGTTGATGACATGCTGTCGGGCTTCCTCCTGCTGCTGACGCTGTATCAGCTCTTTACTACCGCGACTAAACAGTGATTCCAGCGCTGAGGTAATAATGGGTGTTAATAGCTTCGCCATCGGGATACGCGTGATGAGTGTGATAGCCATAGGCAAGATGTAGGCTAAGGTACTGGTGATGATGTCCTGAGCGGTCGAATCAGACTGGAACTGATAAGAAAAATTCATTCCTTCCGCCAGCGGACCGCCCTGTAAGTGCAACTGCCCAAGCTCCTGACGTATTGCCGGTTTGAGGTGACGCTCAACCCCCTGAGAGTAGGCCATACGCAGAGCGTGGCCAATCGTGCTACCCGTCTCTTCTCCATTCAACAACGCGTAGGCGAGTGTGTCTAATTGAGCGTTCAATTTACTGGCGAAATCATTAATAATTGCCTGTGTAGCCACTTCCTGCTGTTTTTGAAGCGTCACAGTTACTTGCTGTAAATCATCCTGTAAGCGCTGATACTGCGACGTTAAGATTTCTCGTTTATTTTCGATGCTGTCCAATGTTTGATTCTGACTTTGTGCCAGTTGATTGACACGCGATAGCACGTCCCCGATGTGCTTCTGCACGGCACTGCCGATAGCCTGATGGAAAAAATGCTGCTGCAAGGGGAGTAAGCGTCGTAATGCTATAGCCCACTCTGTGGCATTTTTACGCTGTGTGCGGCAAACTGCGAGCAGCGGCTTTTTAGTGATGGCTTCAACCTGCTGCTGAACGTGTTGGACAACCGCGTCCACATCTTCTGGGCGTTTTTTGTCACATTTGGTGATGACCAGCATCACGGGCTTTTCATGGATAGACAGCTCTTCAATAATTTTTCTCAAGCTCTCTTTCAGTACGCCTTCATCAACGCTGACGACTACACAGTAGGCTGCACTGCGATCCAGGTAGTTATCAATGGCGAGAGAGTGTTGTTTGATCCCCGATTCCCAACCTGGCATATCAACCAGCGTCATGCCTTCGAGGTGTGCCAATTCTTGAGAGGGCAGGCAAACTTCCACAATATTTTCTGAGTTATGCTCGCCATACTGTTGGTTTTTAAGTGCATCACGGGTGAGTGTCTGTGATTCGTGGTGTTTACGCTGTAATACGATGCGTTCATGTGGTGCGAAACGTAGTTCTGTGGGTAAGCTGGTTTCTGGATCGATGGCAACGGAAAGCAAGTTTTCTTGCAAAAAGGTATTGATAAGTGATGATTTTCCCGCGCTGAAGGCACCGATTAGCGGTAAACGTACCGAAAACGTGCTGAGAGTATTCTCTAGCTCTTTTAGAGGAGCCTCAGGGAATTCATATCGTTGCCAGTAGGTTTGTAGCTGTGGAAAACAGGCTTTAACCCGTAATTCTTCTTGTTGTAATGACATGCTGCCCTTCCTTGTATAATCGAAACTAAAGGCGAAAAATAAAAATGTGAAACGGTGCGATGTTAGCGTCTCGGGCGTTATTCAAAGGAGATCGTTGATTTTGACGATAAGCCACTGGCACCACGCTTAAATCGCTCTGCCTTTTCCTTCATACATCTCTCTGATTTTTCGACTTTTTCCCGAATCTCCGCTACCCAACAATCAGGTTTATACACCCGAATATTGTCGTTTAGCCCAAAGATCCACCACAGTGTCTCCTGATCCAGCGGTACGTAAGCCCGTAGGCGTAGCCAGTCGCTGCCTGATAACGGTTCAAGCGTTTGCTGCTGGCTAAGTGGTGTTTCTCGTAAGAGCCAGGCAATTTGTGGGTGAACATCGGCGATTAACTCCACCTCTGTTTCACTCTGTCTTGGAGAAAAAGCGCCAGATGCGATATAGCTGTCAATATCGAAGCTCTCATGCGCGCGGGCGGGCATATCCAGACGTTCTGCGTGTTGGATGCGTTGCAGGGCGAAATGACGCAGGTCGTCATAACCATCGACAGTTGCAATCAGGTAACTTATTGAGTGCCGCGCGACCAGACCGACGGGGTGAATATGCAGATTTTTGGACTCACCTTTGCTACGGCTGAGGTAGAGAATCTGTAACTGGCGTTTTTCCATTAGCGCGGTAGAGACATGAACCCAAATGTCAGCATCCACTTCTGCAGGTTGAAGGATTTTACCGTTAGGTAAAGCCCGCACATGGTTCGCCCAGTGTGCTAGCCCATTATGCTCAAGCCCTTGTAATTGCCTGTTAGCCATTGCGAAATGTGGCTCAAGTAGATGGAGAACGCTGGGGGGTAATAATTTCTCTAGATAATTTTCGGCAAAAGCGAAAGCGAGCGCTGTTGGTGTGTCTAGCGCAGGGAAATCAAACTGGGGCATATTGCTGGGAAAACTCCAGCGGTAAGGTCGTTCATCTTCATTACAATGGAGCGGGAAATCCTTGCTTAGTCGTCCGCCAAGATCCCTCTGTAAAGTACGCAAATCGATGTCAAACTCGCGATCCTTGAGTTTTTGCAGTAGTGCGGGAGTAGAAATACTCCGTGGTTGACGAGGTATCAGGCGCAGGAGCGCCAGATGGCGAAATAATCTGTCTTTGGGATCTGACATAGTGCCAAGCCTAAAAAGAATGCTGTGCTTAAAAGTTGAATACGATAGTTTTTCTTATCGTCCGCTGTGTTGATCTACTCGTTCTCTAGATCTCTTTTCAAGTCATCTATCGTCTGGTTTTGCTTCACCAGCCAGACTCCAACGACCAGACCAACAGTAAAATAGATAAATCCTTTCATGTTGAACACCTTAATCAAGCTAGATAATGTATCGAGCTACACCTTCAGACAACCAAGCGACATTCTGCGTCGCTTGATAGAAAAATGTTGTGCTAGTGTCATCATCGTTGCCGTGAAAAGGGTTTTTAGCCCGCGATCATTATCGACTGAATAGTGAGAAACTATAATGTATCTATGATCTTTAGTGACTCAATCTCCCCCTTCCATAATCGCCCTACTTTTCGCTTTACTTAATACCCGCCCATTGACCAATGACAAAGTCGTGCTGGCACCACCTTCTTTATAATCATGCCCGTTTCTCTTCTCACTGGTGTGAACGCATGGCTTACCAACTTAATCTTAACTGGCCCGAATTCTTAGAAAAATACTGGCAAAAACAACCTGTTGTATTGAAGAACGCTTTCCCGAATTTTGTTGACCCCATTACGCCGGATGAGCTGGCGGGTCTTGCGATGGAGGCGGAGGTTGATAGCCGTCTGGTCAGCTATAAAAATGGTCAATGGCAGGCCAGCAATGGGCCTTTTGAACATTTTGATAATCTGGGTGAAACTGGCTGGTCGCTGCTGGCTCAGGCGGTGAACCACTGGCATGCGCCGTCTGCTGAACTTGTGCGTCCGTTCCGCGTATTGCCAGACTGGCGTTTAGACGACCTGATGATATCCTTTTCCGTACCGGGCGGTGGTGTTGGCCCACATATCGATCAGTACGATGTTTTCATCATTCAGGGGATGGGCAGCCGTCGCTGGCGCGTGGGTGATAAACTGCCGATGCGTCAGTTCTGCCCGCACCCTGCGTTGCTGCATGTCGATCCTTTCCCGCCGATTATTGATGAAGATCTTGAGCCGGGCGACATTCTTTATATTCCGCCAGGTTTCCCACATGACGGCTTTACTCACGAAACCGCACTTAACTATTCCGTGGGATTTCGTGGCCCGAATGGTAGAGACTTAATCAGCAGTTTTGCTGACTATGTGCTGGAGAACGATCTCGGTGGTGAGCACTACAGCGACCCTGATTTGACCTGTCGGGAGCATCCAGGGCGGGTTGAAGACTATGAGTTTGACCGTCTTCGCGAGATGATGATCGACGTGATTAATCAGCCGGAAGCGCTTAAAGCGTGGTTCGGCCGCTTTGTAACGACGCCGCGCCACGAGTTGGATATCGCTCCGGCGGAACCGCCTTACGAGCAGGATGAGATTGTGGGGGCGCTGATGGACGGTGACGTGCTGACGCGCCTGAGCGGGCTGCGCGTTCTGGAAGTGGGTGGTGACTACTTCATCAACAGTGAACGACTGGATACCGTTGATCCGAAAGCGGCTGATGCGCTGTGTCGTTACACCGTTCTCGGTAAAAAAGAACTGGGCAAGGCACTAGAGAATCCAGCATTCGTGGCGGAATTAACCGCGCTGGTTAATCAGGGCTACTGGTTCTTCGACGAATAAATTTCCTTCTCTTTAGCGGTTTCTGGGCACGTTCGTCTTGCATGACGTGATTTGGGAGCCGCGCATTATCCCTTGAATGGTTCGCAGTACAGCACGCGTATAGGCTAGCCCTGTGAATACTCGGCAGTCGACCTGACGTCGATAACGCCAATGTGCAGATCGTTATAGCGTTAACATCCCTTGACTAAAAATTAGCTAGCTATTGAATTTATTGATAAAAAATTATCCCGTCACGCAATTTAATCCATAACTGAACTATCTTTAGAGTGATATCCAATTAAATAACTCTGGAGAAACGTCATGCTTCATGTGCCTACACTCAAGCAAAAACCCTTAGCGTTACTTCTCACCCTCTCTGTCGGGATGATGGCTCCGTTTGCTTTTGCAGAGACGAAAACACCCGGTACCCTGATAGAAAAGACGGAGTTGAAGAAAGAATTAGGCCTTATGGAGGCGGGGGAACAGTATCGAATCAAGTATTCTTCGAAGAGTGGCGTCGATGGTGAAAGCCTGCGGGAAGATACTGGCGCGGTTTTCATCCCCAAAGGTGAGGCACCCAAAGAGGGCTGGCCGGTTGTGGTATGGACACATGGGACGATTGGTGTGGGAACCTCCTGCGCGCCATCCCTCAATCCGCGTTCCGCTCGGGACTCGCAGTACCTGAATACCTGGCTGTCGCTGGGGTTTGCGATTGTGGCACCGGATTATGCGGGGCTAGGATCTGCTGGCTTGCATCACTACCTCAATTCACGTGGTGAGGCATGGAGCGTGTTGGATAGCGTCAAAGCGTCACTGACCACATTCCCGCTGCAAAATAAGTTGACGATCGTCGGCCAGTCGCAGGGGGCACACGCGGCCTTTGCGAGTATGGGCTACCAACCGGGTTATGCGCCGAATCTGAATATCGCCTCGACCGTATTGACCGGCACGCCCTATTTTGATGATAAAACCTCGGCGAAAAAGATTTTTGGCGTGGACGTAAAGGGCGGCGATCCTAAAATCCCTTATGTGATGTATATCTATCTGTCAGCAACCGATATGAAGCCAGGGTTTAAGGTCGAGGATTATTTCGAGCCGAAAGCCGCTAAACTTGTCGAAGATGCTCGTAAGATGTGTATCGGTGAGTTGACGCAAAAAGTAATGGAAGAGGGGCTGAATGCCGCCAATAGTCTGAAGCCTGCGATCTATGACCTATTGGATGACCAAATGGCGCATTTTCGCTACAACACGCTACGTGTTACCCCTCCGGTCTTTATCGGGATTGGAACCAATGACATCAACGTGCCTACCAAGATGCAGGTTCACTTTGCGGAAGATGTCGTGAGTGCGGGGACGTCAGCCGATGTGCACCAATATAAAGGCATGGATCATAGCGAAACGGTGAACGTTTCACTGCGTAATTCTGTGCCTTTCGTATTGAGTAAATAGTGTAGACATCCAGTAAAACCGTAAACCTCTTGTCCCGGCGTGTTCGCCGGGACAGTATTCCCGTTATCGACGCGCGGTCTGGTTTTCGCGGCGGTACTGCCACTGCCGATACCCTAGCATCCCCCACGCCAGCAGGCCGTAAAGCACGGCAAGCATCCACAAATGCCACCAAAATGCGCCGATCTGGGTGAAATCTGCTCCCATCTGATTAAGACGCAATATTCCCTGAATCGTGAAGACCGCGGGTATCCACTGAGCCAGCCAGTTCAGTGGTGCGGGGATCATTTCCACGGGCCAGATGAAGCCAGCAAGAAAGACAATCGGAATGGAGGAGAGCAGCACCGCCTGACTAGGGAGATCTTTGCGTGTAAAGGTGGCCCCCAATACGACGCCAAGCCACAGCGTTGAAAGGATGAAGGGTAATGTAAACAGGAGTAGCTGACTCATGCTGGCTTCGCGTGCGATGCCATAGGCATCAAGGCAAAAGCCGAGCATATAGAGCAGCGACAACAGGTAGGCACAGCCAACGACCAGCGTACGCGCCAGCAGTAAACGCCACGGTGCGGCATACTGCCAGTAGCGCACGCAGCCGGACCGAGTGCGCTGATTTTGTCCGGCACCGAGCAGGCCGCATCCCATTAGTAAAATCTGGTGCAGTATCAACATGAAGACACCAGGAACTACATAATCGACATAGCCCATGGTTGGATTAAAGACCGGCACAACATTCAGAGAAGTGGCCTGCCACTGCGAGCTGGCGGCGGGTATGCCTTCTCCCTGAGCAAGCAGCCGTGCGACTTTGACCTGTGCGCCCGCGGTGCCGCCGACCGTCGCCAAAGACTGCGCGATCGCGCCATAGATCAGGAAGTAGCCGGCATCGGCCGAATAGCTTACCGTAACGCTTTTCCCCTGCATGATGTCGCGATAGAAGTGGCGCGGAATGTAGAGAATTCCCTTCGCTTCGCCATGCAGAAGCAGCGCTTTAGCTTCATCCAGCGTATTGCGCTGCGCCACCAGATGTACCTCCGGTGTAGAATCGGCCATAAATGCCAGACGGCGTGAGAGCTGAGTTCCATCTTCATCCACCAATACCACCGGTAGTTCGCGTGGCGTCTGGGCGAGGTAAGGTCGCGGATAGAGAAAGGAATAGAGCAGAATCCCGCCGAACAGGGTGAGTAAGATAGTCGGATCGCGCAGTAAGCTGCGCAGCTCAAACCGGATGAGAGTGGCGAGAGTCAGCATGCGGCCTCCTTGCCACTGGAGCGGTAACGCCAGAGAGTGAGCGGTAGCAGCAGCCAGAATAGGGCGAGCGCTGCCAATGCGGGCGCGATCTGAGCGATCCCAGCACCGTAGCTGGTGATGGCAATGGCAATGTCGCCATAGTGCGCGACAGGCAGTAATTGTCGCCAGAACGTAGCGAATGTCTCCATTGCGGCGGCGGGAAAGGTGATGCCCATAAACGCCAGTCCGGGGGCCATTAGCGCTCCGACAATGGAAACGGCGCGTGCCGGGTCGCGAATCAGCGCATAGAAGGCCATGCCTAGCGCGATGCAGGCACCGGCAGTGATGCCAATCGAGATAACGAGCAGCAGCGCTGAACCGTTGAGTGGATAACCAAGCAGGCTATACAGCGCATAGCTCCATAGGCCGCCCCATGCCCAGCCGATTAGCCAGTGCGTCAGGAATTTAGAACCGATGGCGGTGCGATTCTCTGGCACCCAGAGTGTTCCGTGCCGATCCTCCCGTGCCAGCGTATTCAGGCCGTATAGCGCGAGTAGAATCGACCAGATCGAGGGGATGATCGCGTTCAGCAAAAACTGGGCGTAGTTGGCGTTCTGATTAAACAGTGCGGTAATCTGCCCGCCAATGGGTACCGCCAGTCCTTTGGCTTCAGGAACGGCAGCCCCCTGAGATAACGCCTGCACCACGGCAATTTGTCCGTTGAATGTCCCTGCTACCAGCGCCAATGAGCTGTTGATGACTTTGGCAATCAGGACGAACTGCCCATTATTCCAGGCAGTAATCGTCGGTAATGTTTTCAGGCGAATATCACGCTCAAAGTGGCGGGGGATGACCACCAGCGCATAGATCTTGCCACCGCGCAACGAGGTCGAGCCTTCTTCTATTGATGAGAACTGATGATTCAGGTCGAAGGAGGATGAGGCATGCAACTCTCTGGCAAATTGGCGCGACATCGTGCTGTTGTCCAGATCAATTAAACCGATGGGGAGCTCGCGGACAATCGCTCCAGATAGCGTCCACCAAACAATCAGCATCGTGACAAGCGGCAGCCAGAGCGCTAATGCCATCCCCCAGCGGTCGCGCCACAGCGCCTTCCATTCACGTACCATCACATTTCTACCAGCGCGCTCATGCCAACGCGCAGCCCGTCAACCGGTCGAACTGGCCGCGCTTCTACTTCGAACGTCCTCATATCAAATCCTTGGCGGGTGTCCGTTGCCCGCCACGTCGCGAAATCCCCCATGACGGAAACGTAAGATACCTTAAACCGGAATGTCTGGTTATTGAGCGCCGGGATACGTGCCTCAAACTCGGTGCCCATCGCAAAGCGCTCCAGCAGATCTTCGCGTACCGCTAGCTGAATCCAGATGTCACTCATGTCCAGTAGCGTGACCACAGGAAAGCCCTGTGGCGCAATTTCACCGCTGCGCAACAGCACATTGCTGACCTCGCCAGTGTGCGGGCTGACAACGCGGGCCTCTGCCAGATAGGCCTCCACCTCGGCGACGGAGCCTGCCGCCATACGCGCTTTTTCCTCTGCGGCGACCTGAGTTTCCTTCCGCGTGCCTTCCTGCGCCATTTGATATTCCTGCCACGCCATCCCTTCGGTATAGCGCGCAGCATCCCACGAGGCTTTGGCTTCATCCCGTTTTTGCAGCGGTAACACGCCTTCCTGATAGAGGTTTTGTACGCGCAGATAAGTCTTATGGCTTAGCTCGGAACCGGCCTTGGCTTTTTGCCATTGATCTTTGGCGGCGGCGATCTGTTGTTCACGTGCGCCTTTCTGAGCCTCCAGCGCCACGGCGCCCGCTGCGGCTTCACCTGCTTTCGCCTGTTCCAGCTTTGCGTCCAGTTCCGGCGTCAGGAGCGTAAAGACGAGGTCGCCCACGTCAAGCTGCTGGCCTTTTTGCACCTGCACTTCTGCGATACGGCCTGCCACTTTTGATGACACCGAATACTGCTGTGCTTCGATTTGCCCCTGTAACCGTATTGGTTCGGGCTGATAGGCGAGCCAGAAGCGATAGGCGATCCAGACCACCACAATCAGCAGAATCGCCTGAAGGAACCATTTGCGTTTTGAACGCGAAAGAGATTGTGTCATGGCGTCACCTGTATGGCGTGTTGGGTCTGGTAGTCAGGAAAGCGGGTTATCTGGCCAGAAATGGCCATCAATCTGGCGATGGAAACCACGTAACGATAGGCGGCGGAGGCGCGCTGTGTCTTGGCTCCGGCTAACTGATTCAGCGCATCGACCACGTCCAACGAGGTAGACATGCCTTGCATAAACGCCTTGTTGCGTAACCGGACATTCTCTTCGGCCAGTTTTTGCGTCGAAGACAGGGAATTGAACTCTTCCAGCGCCAACTGCGCTTCTCGCCACGTGCTCTCGACCATTATCTCAAGGTTTTGCCGCATATCCGCTTCCAGATGGTTAACCTGCATTTCTGCGCTTTTCGCGGCGGCGATATTGTCGGAGCGGCCTTCACGGCTGATGAGCGGGACGGATACGCCGACGCCCACCATCCAATCTGGCGTGGTTCTGGCGGCCAGCGTGTCCTGCTCGTAGAGTTGATAGTTGCCGAAGAGGAATACATCAGGAGCGTATTTGGCGCGCTCGATACGGATGAGATCCTTGGCCTGATCGCGCTTGGCGGAGAGTACCTTTAAACCGGGGTGCGTGTTGAGCGTTTGTTTCACCAACGCAGGCAGTTCGGGAAGCGTTTTGTTGACGAACAGTGCAGAGGAAGGCGTTGCGCCTTCGGTTTTGATCAGCTTGGCGAACACCATTTCGGTGGTTTCCATGCTCCGTCGCGCCTTTTGCGTTTCGATACGCGCCATGTCATAAGCGGATTGGGCAGACAGCACCTCGACTCGGGCGATTTGCCCCTGTGCTTCCAGTTTACGAGCATGGTCATAATGCTGCGCCATGCCTTTCTCGATATCCTGACGCGTTTTCATCACCTGATGCGCCATCACCACGCCGTAGTAGGTCTGTGCCAGCGCCTCAAACTGCGCCAGCGTGCGGACGATCAGCATTTGTTCTGCCTCATTCACCTGCGCGGCGCGGATCGACTGCGCGGCATCAATCCGACCTCCGGTGAATAGCGGCCAGACAACCTGAACGGAGCTGGTGACCACGTTTTGTTCTGTGAAACGGGTGACAAAGGGATTACCGCTGATGTTAACAAGTTGGTTCAGCGCGGCGAAGATATCTCGATGATTTGCCAGCGGATTGAGGTCACGGGCATCGAGTTCGACAGGTTTGTCGAGACGTGTATAGCTCGCGCCTATGTTGACCTGCGGCCAATAGAGACCTTTAGCGGATTCTCGCAGGGACTGCGCCCGATCAACCCCCGCGTGTTCGGCAGCAATGCTGTCATCACTTTGCAGCAGACGAGCCCAGGCCTGACTAAATGAGATAGTTTGTCCAAAGGCCGTGGATGACCAGCACAGCAACAGCGCTGCGGGGAAAGAAGTCAGAATCCCGATTTTTCCGTGTGTTATTCGAGGCATGCTAGGTGAAATCATCCTTTTACCCAAGTACAGCCAAGTTGATAAAAATAGGTCCGCTGAAAAGCGATGCCTGTGTAGGATAACGAAGCAGAGCTGGTTCTGAGGTAAACCAACTGCGTTATCCCCTATTATTTTTCGGAGATGATTTAGTTTTGGTCTAAATCCCAAATTATTCAAATAATATAAGGGATTGAATTGGGAAATTTATTTTTAGGGGAGAGGTGCAGCGGGAAATAAGTCACGGTATCTCTGCTACGTCAGCACTCGGCGGATAAAAATAGTATCGTCATACTGTAAATAATGAATAAGAAAAAGCCCGAAGTTTCCTCCGGGCCTGTATAGCAGCGATCGAAAATAGTGACAGAAAACGAAAATTAAACGGCTTCGTTTTCGTCGGTGTAGCGTTTGGCTTTGTAGGCCGGGTGCATCAGGTTCTGGATGGAGAAAATGTCGTCCAGCTGTTCTTCGGTCAACAGGCCACGTTCCAGCACGACTTCACGCACGCTCTTACCGGTTTCGGCACAGATCTTTCCGACGATATCGCCGTTATGGTGGCCGATGAACGGGTTCAGGTAGGTCACGATACCGATAGAGTTGAAGACGTAAGCTTCACACACGTCTTTGTTGGCGGTGATGCCGTTGACGCATTTTTCCAGCAGGTTGTAGCAGGCGCTGGACAGAATCTGGATGGATTCGAACATGGCCTGCCCGATAACCGGTTCCATCACGTTCAACTGCAACTGGCCTGCTTCTGCCGCCATGGTGACGCAGGTATCGTTGCCGATCACTTTGAAGCACACCTGATTGACGACTTCTGGTACAACCGGGTTAACTTTGGCTGGCATGATGGATGAGCCTGCCTGCAATTCTGGCAGGTTGATTTCGTTCAGGCCAGTGCGCGGGCCGGAAGACAGCAGGCGCAGGTCGTTACAGATCTTCGACATTTTAACTGCGACGCGTTTCAGGGCGCTGTGCATCATCACGTAAGCACCACAGTCGGAGGTTGCTTCGATCAGGTCTTCAGCCGGTACGCAAGGCAGGCCGCTGACTTTTGCCAAATGTTGAACGGCCAGTTTCTGGTACTCATCAGGCGTGTTCAAACGTGTACCGATGGCGGTAGCGCCCAGGTTCACTTCCAGCAGCAGCTCAGCGGTGCGCAGCAGGTTACGGTTTTCTTCTTTCAGCAGCACGTTGAACGCGTGGAATTCTTGACCAAGGGTCATCGGTACGGCGTCCTGCAACTGGGTACGGCCCATTTTCAGGATGTTTTCGAACTCTTTTGCTTTGCGCTCAAAGCCATCGCTCAGTTGGGTAATCGCTTCAACCAGTTTCAGGATAGAGGTGTATACCGCGATGCGGAAGCCGGTTGGGTAAGCATCGTTGGTGGACTGGCATTTGTTCAGGTGGTCGTTCGGGTTGAGGTATTGGTATTCACCTTTCTGGTGACCCATCAGCTCCAGACCGATATTCGCCAGCACTTCGTTGGTATTCATGTTGACTGACGTACCCGCGCCGCCCTGATAGACATCGACAGGGAATTGGTCCAGGCATTTACCGTTATTCAGTACTTCATCACAGGCTTGTAGAATAGTGTCGGCAATTTTACGTGGGATGGTTTGCAGTTCTTTATTCGCCAGCGCAGCCGCTTTTTTTACCATCACCATGGCGCGGACAAATTCTGGAATATCGCTGATGGTGCTATTGCTGATATAAAAGTTCTCAATTGCACGCAGCGTATGGATACCATAATAGGCATCAGCAGGGACTTCACGGGTACCTAACAGGTCTTCTTCAATACGGATATTCGTTGACATGGTTCTTCTTCCTTTTTCTTGTTCGATGTACATAGCATCGCTTTCAATATTAAGACTAGGATTTTTTAGGGTTTTTATTTCCTGTTTTTTGATTTTCAGGTAACACGAACCCATCACGATTTGTATAAAATCATGGCTATACCCTAAATAATTCGAGTTTCAGGAAGGCGGCAAGCGAAGGAATCCCGATGAGCTTACACAGGTAAGTGATTCGGGTGACTGAACGCAGCCAACGCACATGCAACTTGAAGTATAACGGGTATAAAAAGCGTTCTCGGGGAGACGAACATGAAATAAGCATTGTTAAATGGCTAGCGGTGGATATATTCCTCCATTTTTGCTACGTCTCCCAATCGTGAATAGTTATATCTAACTGTTATTCCGTATTATCCGGGTTGATCTCAACCAGCTTTTCTATTCCGCGGTTCAGCGTTTTCAATTTCGGAATAAATACGGTTTTAATAATGTCATGTGTGACATCACACGCTTCTTCAAAGAACGCGCTGTATTCATCTCGGTGCCCGACAATATACAGCGAACGCTTAATATTCAGCTGTTCCGGCATATGCGTTAGCACCTCGCGGGAGTGTGCAACGGATTGCAGGAAACTGAGCGGGGTGGTTACCGCCCAACCGATACCTGCCGCCACCATCGAGGTTAAGGTATCCGCATTATCAAATTCGAGCATGTTTGGTACGCGGACATCGATGCGTCGGAGGTAACGCTCAATCTGCATCCCAATCTGCGAGTTCCGGTTAAAGCGCACTAGCGGTAGTGCGGCGGAAAGCTCGCGGATATCCTCAACCGTTTTGATGCGTTTGCGGTAATCCGGCGGCGTGATAATGAAATAGCCTTCGGAAAACAGCTGATGACGCACTACGCTATCGCTGTCGATCAACGGGTCGCTGGTGACGATCATATCCAGCTCGCGGCGCATTAACGCTTCACCCTGCTGCGGACTGAGCCCGGTACGAATCAGCAACTGCGATGAACTCTTCATCAAACTCTTGGTAAACACCGAACCGCAGGTGATGGCAAACGAATCCACCAGGCCGATACGCAAGTCAGGTTTAATCCCTTTTCCCGCTTCCAACACCTGCGCCTTCAGGTTCGCAATCTCCTCCGTCAGGATTTCTCCCCGGTTTTTCAACGCAATGCCGTAAGGCGTCAGGACAAAGGGGCGACGAGCCCGGTTTACCAATTTGACGCCGAAATCTTCTTCCAATAACCGGATCGTTTGCGAAATGGCAGAAGGCGTCAGACCTAGCCGCGTGGCGGCTGCCGTCATGCTTCCTGCTTCCGCCATCGTCACAAAAACATAGACGGCGTACATATCGATCGATTTATTGGCGGACACTGTGCGTTTAACCATATGAGTTTGCCTACGCTGCAAGGTGAATGTCGTCGAAATATGAAGCGTTAGTCTATCTCATCTCGCTGACTACGACCTCGCTAACTGATGTCAGAATAGTCGGCTAACTTCAGAAAAAATACAGGTTGCATCACTGATTAATTTTTTCTTATTTCTAGCTTTAGCGGATCTGAAGATAAAGTGAATGACACGGTGTGGCTGCTAGAGCACCGATTGTATTCTTCCCCTTGTTAGTGTTGTTTTTATACATAAATACAGGGGATTGCGGATTTTGCTGTTACCCGGCGTAAAAAATTATGCTGAGGAGATAGCTGGCTTCGGATGAGCCGCAGGACGCGGCGAAAGCTTGCGCCACGTCGGGAACGTGTCGCAAGCGGTCCGCTAAGTCAGATACCGACGAAGGTACCGCGTCAGCGGCATAATTTCCGCCGAAAGCCTGGGGTCACGGGGCGAGCGGCGTGTGAGCCGTCCCGTGTCGGGCGCGTGCTACGAAGTCGCATGAAAATGACGTCATTATCGCGCACGAAACTACCTCAACGGCAGCATAAAAATGTGGCTAAGACCAACCTGATTAGTCATAACTCATTGTTTTTATTGTGTGGTAAAAGGTACGTCACTCACTGTTGTTACTGTTCGTACATGGCGTTCAGCCTGTTCACACATTTCCAGCAGTGCTGGAATCAGGTGCGCCGTGGCGTTGAGGCACGCGCCGAGCTGGCTGAGGCTTTCTTGCGGCAGTTCAACGTCATTTTGCAGTGTGTCGCCGAGGTAATGCAGGCCGTGGCACAGGCCTTCGACCGATTCGGCGGCAATTGCGCCGAGGTCGCAAAGCTGAACGTCATCTAACTGCGCAAAAGGCAGGTTGGCGATCAGATCGCGGAAAATGGTAATGGTACTGTCAGCAGGTGTGGCGTGAGTGTCCGTCATGTTTGAATCTTCCATTGCTAGATAATTATTTCATCACGCCTTCAGGTTCCAAACTAAAGGTGTGACCCAGACAGGGTTGGAACACCGGATCTAGCGACCGGCCAACCTTGCGGTTGCCCTGCCTGAGCCACGGATTAGAGTGTGCACGTAGCCCCTGAAAAAACAAAGCGTTTTCAGTTCTAGATAGTCGGGGTTCCACGCCCGGCTACGGATTTTGCCGCAGCACAGAGACTCTATTCCAACGGCGGAAAACGTGAAATAGGGTGGATGGATTTACAGTAGAGTTACAGCGTATTTTGGAATGCTGCTCGCAGAAACAGGCTTGAAAGCCTCCGCTGTCAAACCGCGATACTCGGGGCGACCACAGGGGTGAGGCCTCCCTGCGGGAACCTCCCCCTGTGTTTCCCCTAAAATGAGGCGACTATGCTGCCTGTGGGGGCGGAAAAGCGTTCTGTTTATCGAGCGGTATTTTGTGGAGCCAGTCAGCTCAACACATGATAGCGATAGAGCATTTTCTCAAGGTCCTGTTTCATGCTGACGAAAAGCAGGATCTCTATGACGCCATTCTCTTCATCAACATCATACAAACAGCGAAAATCATCTTCTACTGAGAGACGTTCACGGAGCGAAATTCCCTTATCGGATAATATCGCGTTGTGCCTGTAGCGTACAGGATCTTGAGAAATGGCCTGTATGGATGATGAGAACAACGATTCAGACCATGTAGCGGCCTGCGCAATGCCGATATAGTGAGATTTATAAGACTCAGCATCCTGCAAAGACCAGACAGCCGCAGGTGCGACTTTAATGGTGTACGAACTGGCCAAATTGGCTCCTTATTTACGTTCGTGCTTCACGTAATTTTTGTAGGGCTTCCTCGGCGGACATTCCCTGACCGTTTTTAATTTCTTTTTTGGCCGTCATCACCAGTTTCAAGAGTGCGTTAGATTGCCTTTCTCTTTCTCTTTCAAGCAGTTCTGCTTCCCGTTCTGCCGCTGTTTGCACAAAGAGTTCTGCGGAACCATTTTTCGTTACATAAACGCCCCCCTGGAACAGTTCAGGGTTGCCAAGGCCTTCACGAGCCGACTTCTGAGACATTGTGGTTTTCATATCATCTGCCTTAATTAAAACAATCGTTTATAGCAAGTATGGCTATAAGCGGTAGGCTCCTGTCATGTGGTGATAGCCAATACTTTCATCTTGCTGCTACCTGAGGGGAACAGAACAATTATATCGTAACCTACACGTAAGGTATAAATTTATGATGAATTTATACCCGCTTCAACCCCTCCCAGCTCAGCCCAAAACGTGCCAGATACTTCCGTAGTCGGTCAGCATCGTTAGGCTTTTGTTTTTGCTGGCGTGAAACGGCGAACAGCTGGCGGCCAGCTTCTGAGAGCGAATTGGCGGTACGACAGACGTCGAGCACGGTTTCAAGCTGGCGCTGTTCAAACAGATCGATGTTGGCGAGTTCGGGCGGTAATTTGGGTGAAAGCGCGCTTGCTGCGGTGTCACTTTGCCAACTGGCTTGCAGGCGAGTAACTTCTTCCGCGACCAGTGCGGTTGTGATGCGGCCTTGTTCCGCCAGCGTCGCCATGCGGGCGATGGAAGAGCCGAGTTCGCGGAAGTTACCGCGCCACGCGGCCTGCGGCGAACAGGCAAACGAGAGATAGCGCTGCCGTGCATCTTTATCGAAACGGATCTGCGTTTGGTGATCGCGTGCGAAGCGCTGGAGTTCGTAGTCAATATTCGGTTCGATGTCTTCCCGACGTTCCGCCAAGCCCGGCAAGGGAAAGGTCCACATATTGATACGGGCGTAGAGATCTTCACGAAATTTACCCTGTGCAATCCACTCGTGCAGGTTGCGGTGCGTACCGGCAATCAGTTGGAAATCGCTGCTGACTTCTTTATCTGAGCCAAATGGTAAAAAGCGTTTTTCTTCAATGGCCTTGAGCAGCATCGCCTGTTCATCGAGCCCGAGTTCGGCGATCTCATCTAAAAACAGCATGCCGCCGTCTGCTTCACGTAGGAGCCCCGTTCTTGCTTGTAACGCACCGGTAAACGCGCCTTTCACATGACCGAATAATGTTGACATCGCATTGTCGCCGCGCAGCGTGGCACAGTTAACCGCAACAAACCGACCGCTGACCAGATGGCGAGATTGACGTAGCTGATAGATGCGTTGGGCAAGAAAGGATTTCCCCGCGCCCGTCGGCCCAGTCAGCAGCATCGGCGCGATAGAGCGTAGTGCGACACGTTCAATCTGGTCGATCAGCGCGTTGAACGTGTTGTTGCGCGTTTCGATACCCGATTTCAGGAACGAGACGGAGCGCTCCTGCTCATGCTGGAAGCGGCTGGTGAGGGTCGCGTAGCGGCTAAGATCCAGATCGATAACGGCATAGATGCCCTGCGGTGCCGGACGATCCGCTTGCTCCCCCGGCGCGGTTTGCAGCAGCTTGGCAGGCAGGTAGCGGGCTTCGGTCAGCAGGAACCAGCAAATCTGTACGACGTGGGTGCCGGTGGTGATGTGAACGAAATACTCTTCGTTCTCGGTATCGAACGGGTAGCGGCTCGCAAAGTCCAGAAAGGCGCTGTAGACCTCTTCCAGATTCCACGGATCGTTTAACTCAACGGTCTGAAGCGTGACCTGCGTGGCGGGTGATACCACAGCGATATCCTCCGCCACCTGTTGTGCCATTCCCTCGTTGCGCGATTGATGCAGCAGTTCCAGACGGTCGACCGGAAAATCGGGCTGCTGACACAGGCCGACGGTAGGCCGCCATTTCGTCCAGCGATTCTCCCGTTTACCCCGCCTATCCAGCTTGGTTCCCAGAACACCAATGACGACACGACGCTTCATGATATACCTTGTTATAAATTATTATCCTATAGGATAAATTTACCGGTTCTTTTGTTTCGTTGCTAGTTTTCATGATTTATTTTTTAATCATTAATTATCAATTGTTTATATTTTTATTTTGTCTTTTTCAGAAAACTGGCACGCCTTTGGCAATATCTATAGCGAATAATGACAAACAAAGAGAAGAAAAAATGGAAGAGATGAAAACGCAGGATTACGACATGATGTCACCCGTGAATAGCGCACCGGTAAAAATGTGGACACAGGGCGTGCCTGTGGAACCGGAAGCTCGCGATCAACTGCTGAATACGGCCAAAATGCCGTTCATTTTTAAACATCTGGCGGTGATGCCGGATGTGCATCTGGGAAAAGGATCGACGATTGGTAGCGTGATCCCGACGCGTGGCGCGATTATCCCGGCGGCGGTCGGCGTGGATATCGGTTGTGGGATGATTGCGGTGCGTACGTCACTGGTTGCCAGCGACTTGCCGGATAATCTGCTGGGGCTGCGTAGCGCGATTGAACAGGCAGTGCCGCACGGACGTAGCGTCACGCGTTCCAAACGTGATGTCGGTTCCTGGCAGAACCCGCCGCAGACGGTGGATGCACACTGGTCGTTGCTGGAGCCGCGTTTTAAACGTTTGACGGATAAATATCCGCAGTTGCTGAAAACCAACAACTATCAGCATCTGGGAACGCTAGGAACGGGTAACCACTTTATTGAAATCTGTCTGGATGAAGTGGATCGCGTGTGGGTGATGTTGCACAGCGGGTCACGTGGTGTGGGGAACGCGATTGGGTCGCTGTTCATCAAGCTGGCGCAGGAAGATATGCAGCAGCACATTGCGAATCTGCCAGACCGTAATCTGGCGTATTTCGAGGAAGGAAGTCTGCACTTTGATGATTACATCGAAGCGGTTGAATGGGCACAGGATTTTGCGCGTCATAACCGTGAAGTGATGATGTCGCATACGCTGGCGGCGTTGTCCCGTATTGTGACGAAGCCGTTTACCACCCAGCAGGAAGGCGTGAACTGCCACCATAACTACGTGCAGCGCGAAACGCACTTTGGTGAATCGGTGCTGATCACCCGTAAAGGGGCGGTGTCGGCGCAGAAAGGCCAAATGGGGATTATTCCGGGGTCGATGGGCGCGAAGAGCTTTATCGTGCGCGGATTGGGGAACGAAGAGAGCTTCTGTTCCTGTAGCCACGGTGCGGGAAGAACCATGAGCCGTACCGCCGCGAAAAAACGCTTCACCGTGGAAGACCAGATTCGCGCGACCGCACACGTTGAGTGCAGAAAAGACAGCGACGTTATCGATGAAATCCCGATGGCGTACAAAGATATCGATAAGGTGATGGCGGCACAGTCATCGCTGGTGGAAATTGTGCACACGCTGCGTCAGGTGGTGTGCGTGAAAGGATAAGATCATGATGGAAAAGGATTATCGCGTCGATGCGGCTATGCGGACGCGGATAAAATTAGTCTTACAGGATGTGGAAGAACGTTATCAGGTGAAGGTGCTGTATGCCTGTGAGTCGGGGAGCCGTAGCTGGGGATTTGCCTCCCCAGATAGCGACTACGACGTGCGCTTTCTCTACGTGCATCGGCCGGAGTGGTATTTACGTGTCGAAGCACAGCGCGATGTGATAGAGCTGCCTATCGACGATGAGCTGGACGTCTGCGGTTGGGAATGGCGTAAAGCACTCGGCCTGCTTAAACGGGCTAACCCGACGCTGATCGAATGGCTGGATTCGCCCGTAGTCTATCAGGAAGATCGGGATGCTACGGCTGAACTGCGGGCGGCGGTGCCGACGTGGTTCTCGCCATCCAAGGCTCGCTGGCACTATCTGTCGATGGCGCGTAAAAACTTTCGCGGTTATTTGCAAGACGAGACGGTACGCCTCAAAAAATATTTCTATGTGCTACGCCCACTGCTGGCGGTGCGCTGGATAGAAGCGGGTAAAGGCATGCCGCCGATGCGCTTTTCGCAGTTGCTTGCGGGAACGGTAAACGATCCGCGCCTGTTGGCTGAAGTTCATCAACTGTTGGAGATAAAGCAACGGTCAGGTGAGGCGGAATACGGCCCACGACGGGAAGTGATCCACGCGTTTATCACGCAGATGCTGAACGATGCCGATAGCCTCGTGGTATTGCCAGACAGTAAGTCCGATGACGACACGATGCTGGATGCGCTGCTGTACCGGACGGTGATGGCGTAATTGGCTATGTTCCTGCCGTCAGAGAAAAGATATTAAGGATAAAAAATGAAAACATGGTTAGCCCGTTTATTGGGCAAAGGAAATGCCCCTGTTTTTCCGGTGACGTGGGAACGCACGCGGCCATCGATTTATGACTGGCTTGCACCTTATGTGGATTCTGGAGAGATTTTGCCGGATAGCGCACAGACATTACCGGATGAGTTACCCGTGAAAAAGGGCGAGATCCGTTGGTCGGCGGGGGCACTTGATGGCGCGATGGGTCACCATTTTAGGTCATCAGGTGATGCGTCATCCGCAGAAACGATTGTTAAGGCGCTTGAAGCGGTACTGGCTCGGCCTGAACACGAGAATATGGCGCGGCTTTATCACCTGCTACAGGGTGACTCACCGCTGGATTACATTGATGCGTTATTGGAAATAATAGCGGAAGATCAGCGTGTTCCCGCTGAAGCATTATGCCGACTGGTTGAATGGCTGGCGATGAAAAGCCCCGATCGGAATGTCGTAAAATTTGCGATGGCTCTGCTGGCCTTTTTCCCTACGCAGAACAGTGTGCAAATATTGAAAGTCCTGGGCGCTCATGATGAATTGACGCTCTATGCGATTGTGGCACTCGGCGCGATTCTGGACGGTGATGAATATGAGCGTGAGAGTCTGGCTTTAGCGAAACGTGTGGGTGGCTGGGGACGTGTTCAACTGATTGAGCGTTTACCAGAAACCGTAGCCAAAGCGACGCGTGACTGGTTATTACGTGAAGGTTATGTCAATGCGGTGATGTATGAGTATACGGCGTGGCATTGTGCGACAAAGGGGTTACTGGTTGACGCGCTTAAACAAGAAAACGATGCGCCATTATTGTTGGGGGCTGGGGAAATTCTACAGGCGTTAATCAATGGTGGACCCGCTCAGGATATGCAGGACTATCCTGATGGCGCAGAAGCTTGCCAGCGATATCTTGAGCAAATGCAGGCAAGCTTTCAGCGTGATATTCGCCACTATCTGGCGATAAGCGATATCTGCCGTTTTGCTTCTGAGCAGCAAAGTGAAGAGGGGGGTTGGGAATCGGCACAGTGCAGTGAACTCATTGATCGAACAACGCGGTTACTGGACCGGCCAGAATGGGAGAGCATTATTGCCGATTGTCTTGAGGGGGAGGATAAGTACCACTTTAATCTTGCGCTTTCAGCCAGCCGTTTACGCCATAGCGATCCCTGGATGTTTATTTATGCCAGACAGCGTGATAACCCTCAGGACGATAACTGGTATCAGCTGATGCAGACGGATAATCCTGACTATGTTGCCAATGTTGTTACGTTGGCGGAACAACAGTTGGATTTACAAAGCATTGCTTCAGGGCCTGACAACTGCATGGGAATGGGGCCAGAATATCGGCAGCATCACGCATTGGACTTCGTGCTTCAGGACTTGAAACGATTTCCGGGGATGGGATGGTCATTACTCGAGGTTGGTTTACAAAGCTCAGTGGTCCGTAATCGTCACATGGCGATTAATGCGCTGGAAGTTTGGCCTACGTGGGATGACGCGATTGCGCAGCGTATTGTTGAATGCTTGCGTCAAGAGCCTGATGAGCAGGTACGAGAACGCCTAAGCGCCCTCGCAACCGTATTTGAGGCAATGAAGGGCTAAGAGGATCTGGCCGTGTTGATGTTACCCTGCCCCAAAAAGATATGCTCACGGTGGTACGCCATTTGTGACAGGTCGGGTGGGTAGGCGTCTGGCAGATGGATTTGCTTGCATTTGTATTGGGCAACGTCGTTGCTATGGCTATGCCCATCTTTTCATTTACAACAACTGAGTGATGGAGCCGCCATTTTCAGTGAATACCACACTCGTTCTTGCACCATTGACGAGTGACATTTGAGGGGGAATATGGCCAATGTCCACATCATACAGCACAGGAATAGTGAGATCCCCGAGAGCAGAACGTAAAGCGTCTAAATAATGTTGTTGTGTGGGGTCACTTACGTCTGGTGCTGCACTTCTGCCTATCAGAACACCTTTCAAGTCATTGAACCAACCCTGTAAGCGTAAGCTAAATAATGCTCGCGTTAGCTCACAGGGGTTCATTTCCACGTTTTCAAAATACAGAATGATTCCTTCGTCGTGATGCTGTGCCCTAAACAAAGATAGGTTACCGAATGGGGTACCCGCTAACCTTGATATGATATCCAGGCATCCACCAATTAGGCGTCCCTGAAAATAGGCAGAAGAAGTGGTTCCATCAAGGTGCTTCCACCTTGTCTTTTGCGTCAGATTAAAACCCGCATCGGTTGCAGTACCCCATTGATTTTCATCAATTTGAAACGCAGTTGATGCGTGTTGTTTAACTACCGTTCCCCGGTCGCTCTCCAAAATATTCCATATGGCTTGCGTGGTGGGATCTAGCTCTTTGGCACCAAGATCCATGAGGTTAGGCCCATGTACCGTTGCCCAACCAGAAAGCGTAGTCAGTGGGAAATGAAATGTACTGAGATCTGAAAATCCAACAAACCATTTAGGTTCGGTTTTTGCTAACCGATTGAAATCTAGTAGCTCAAGTAATTCGATGGCCAAATCACCTCCCCATGGTGGCATAACTGCCTTTACCTCATGGTCGGTTAGGTAACACATCAGCTCTTTTGCTCGTGACGTTTTGCTGGCACTTTTATTTTTATGCTGGGTGCGTAAGCATTCCCCCTCACGGACTCTAAATCCTTTTTCCTTTAGGTTTTTTATGGCGAGTTCCAGTCGAGCATGCAAATGTTGAGGGACACCAGATGATGGCGCAGTTATAGCAATCAGATCTCCTGGAACCAGTTTGGGGGGGAAGCGGATACTCATGTAGTTAAATCCTTATCTTCAAGGCAATCCATAGTCCATAAATTAAACTTAACTACCAGATTTATTTGGTAATATGGCGTGATTACCCCTGCCCCAAAAAGATATGCTCACGGTGGTACGCCATTTGTGACAGGTCGGGTGGGTAGGCGTCTGGCAGGTGAATTTGCTTACCTTCGTACTGGGCAAAGTTGACGTCACTGACGGCGCTTTTCAGCTTTTTGATGCGTGGAGAAAGCAGCATTTCCAGCGAATCATTGAAGCTGATGAGTCCCATATCAAAGGCTTTGTCGTGCAGGTTGGACAGACAGAGACCGTTGCTGGGATCGAGGCGATATTCTGCCGCTGTTTTCCACGGTTGAATATGGCTGGCGACCAGTAGCGCGGGCTCTTCCAATCCAGTCACGCAGCAGCGTTCGCCGTAGTTGCTGAGTACGCGTTTGCGGAATAGCTGCTGGCCAATGCGCGTTTTTACCTGTGTAAGGCGTTCTCCGCCGTGGTAATCCGGGATTTCGCTCTCGTTGGCTTGGAATAGTGCTGGTGCTGTTGTCGCTTCCGCCGCTCCTGCTTCGAACGATACCATCGCTTGTTGACACTGCTGTTCAAATAGCTCGGGGTTGCTGTCCATCTCCTGCCACAGCGCGCGGTCAGCGTTGGAGGCTCCACTCAGGCCTTTTCGGCCAGAATCGATAATAATCGGATCGAGACTGGCAAAATTAGACAGTTTCATTGCCAGTGCGGAAGGCGTGCGATTAATCAACTCGGCGTAGCGAATGATGGTTTTATTCTGCTTATCGAATTTGCTAAATGGTATCTGACTGTACAGGGTGAAGGCGATCAGTAACTGATCTCGCGTCCAATGGTTGGTAGCAGCCATGCGTGTGTTGTCCGTTCGTTAGCGCGTCGGGTTAGTGATAGCGTTAACTATGCCAGGTCAGCCGGTAAAATGCATGCGCTTGCCTCCGGCTGGATAATTGCCGCGGGCTGCGCTAACGTTCTGACAGCCTTCCTATTATGACGCCGAGAGACTATGCCCCGTTCTTCTATTCCCTTGTTTCGTCCCCTGTGCGTGCTGGCTCTGCTGGTGCTGGCGGGCTGTTCTAGCAAGACCGCGACGCTGCCGGAATCGCGGCCTGAGGATGTTCGTGCTCAGGTACTCAAGCTGCTGCCGGACAACGTGAAAGATCGTCAGGGTTGGGCGACCGACATCGCCACGGCATTTACGGTACAGGGGCTTGAACCCAGTAATGAAAATCTGTGCTCGGTACTGGCCGTAACCGAGCAGGAATCGACGTTTAACGCCGATCCGCAGGTGCCGAATTTGTCGAAAATTGCCTGGCAGGAGATTGACCGCCGTGCGGAGAAAGTTCATGTACCGGCGTTTCTGGTGCGCACCGCGCTGCTCATCAAATCCCCTAACGGAAAAAGCTACAGCGAACGGCTCGATAAAGTACGCACGGAAAAAGAGCTCAGCGCGATCTTTGATGATTTCATCGATATGGTGCCGATGGGGCAGACGCTGTTTGGCCGGCTAAACCCGGTGCATACCGGCGGGCCGATGCAGGTGAGTATCGCGTTCGCGGAAGCTAACGCGAAGGGCTATCCATATACCGTGGATGGCACCCTTCGGCAGGAAGTGTTTAGCCGTCGCGGTGGGATGTATTTTGGCATCAAACACTTGCTGGACTATCCAGCAAATTATCCGCAGTCCATTTATCGGTTCGCTGATTTCAACGCAGGACGGTATGCCAGCCGGAACGCGGCGTTCCAGCGTGCCGTGAGTCGTCTGACAGGGATTAAGCTGGTGCTGGACGGCGATTTAATCAACTACCGTTCGGATAAAGCCAGCGCTACGGAGCTAGCGGTGCGTGCGTTGGGAAAACGTCTGGACATGAGCGACAGCGCGATTCGTCGTGCGCTGGAGAAGGGCAATAGCCTCGATTTTGAAGACACCAGCCTGTATGAACGCGTTTTTGCGCTAGTGGATAAGTCGGGCACGAAAGCGCCGCGCGCCATCCTGCCGGGGATTACGCTGGAAAGTCCGAAGATCACCCGCAAACTCACTACGGCATGGTTTGCCCAACGTGTTGATGAGCGCCGTCAGCGGTGCCTGGTGAGAGCCAAATAGGCAACGCCCTCAGTGAGGGCGTTAGTATCACAATGTGGAAAGGGCAGGCCGACCATTAGGCGATGTGGTCTGCTCTTCTCGAACGGTATCGTCTCCGCTACCTTGATAACAGCGCGTGCGGTAAAGGCTGCTGTGGTGCGCTATCGTCAACCTTGAAGCGGCTGACCAGCGATTCCATTTCAATTGCCTGTTCATCCAGTAATTGGCTGGCAACGGAAGCCTGAGAAACCAGCGTCGCATTTTGCTGCGTGACCATCTCCAATTGGCTGAGTGCTTCGTTAATTTGCGCGATGCCCAGCGACTGCTCATCGGCAGCAACCGCAATCTCATTCACCAGATCGCGTACTTTACGCGTACCGGTGACGATGTCGTTGATCCCCCGGTTCGATTGGTTGACCAGCTTCGTCCCTTCACTGACGCTGGCAATGCTATCGGCGATGAGCGCACGGATTTTGCCCGCTTCGTCTGCACTACGCTGTGAGAGTTGACGAACTTCCGCCGCAACAACGGAGAACCCTCTGCCATGCTGTCCCGCCCGTGCAGCTTCAACTGCGGCGTTCAGTGCCAGCAGGTTAGTTTGAAAGGCAATAGCATCAATGGCGGCAACGACTGCGTTTACGCGCTGGCTGGAATCCTGAATTCTTTCCATTGCACTGCTGGCCGATTCGGTAATGGTTCCGACGCGGTGAGCCTGATCGTCTACCTCTGTCGTCAACTGACGTGCCTGCCCGGCAAAGTCTGCGGTTTGTTTTACCGTGACGGTGATTTCTTCCATGCTGCTAGCGGTTTGCACCAGTGAAGCGGATTGCTCTTCGGTACGCTGTGCCAGATCCTGATTGCCGTTGGCGATCTCGCTACTTGCACGCCCGATGGTCTGTGAACTGCGCTTAATATTCACCACCATATCGGCGATGTTTTCCAATGAAGCGTTATACGCCTGATTCAACTGCGAAAGCTCATCGGTTCCCGGTACGCGTAGACGGCGCGTAAGATCCCCGCCCATTTCGCGAATGGTTGTCAGCGTTTGCTGAAGCTGTTCGTTGATGCTGCGCATAATCATTAAGGCCAGACCGATCGCCATCAGCAGAGACACCAGAGCTCCTGCTAAATAGCTAATCCAAGACTGGCGTGCATCGGCAGCCAAGGTGTTAACCTGTGTAGCCAGATCGTGGGCGGCGAGCTGTTCAACCTTTTTCAACTCATCTATTTTTGCTGTTTGTTGGTTAAACCACTGGCTTGCATCAATCGCAAAATTACCGCCAGGGGAAGCGATGGCCTTATTGCGCATTTGCAGTGCGCTCTGGGCGGAAGGGTTATTAAGAGCCTGTTCGAAAGCCTTGCGCAGCTCGATATTGGCGAACATGTTATAGGCAGTGATATACGCCTCTCCCTTACCCACCATTTGGTTCAGACGCTCGAACATCCCGGTAGCAAAGCTATTGGCAGAGAAGGTGTTGGAGAGTACGGCGCGCTCAAGCCCGGCTTGTTCTTTAACGTTCAACAGGTTGTAGTAGGCCGCCAGCCGCTGTGCAATGCCGCCGTCACTGACTAGATGGGTCATATCTCCGACAATATTCAGCAGATAGGTGACGGAATCGGAATAGTAGCCGAGCGCCTGGGTAACAGAGATCGAGATATTATCGACATTACGGCGATGTTCGCCGATTTGTTGTACTTTCTGCGCGATTTTACCAAGCTCTTCGCTAACGGCAGACCCCAGTTCGTCCTGACTTAGGTTAGCGGTGGTTTGCTCCAGCACCTGCTGTGCCCGATCGGTCGCTTGCCGCTGCGTAGTGAGCTCTGCACCAAAATTTTTCCCCTGACTGCCAAAATAGCCCGCACTCAAACCACGTTCGCGCTGGAGTTGGTGGGCGAACTCGCCTGCATCGCGCGCCAGCGTAATCAGTTTCGCCATGCGAACCATTTCATTTTCCGTGCTGCGTCGCTCCACCACGCCGGAAAAACTGAACCACAACAGGGCAAGGATTGGCGGTAGGAGAGCCAAAATGAACTTACTACGGATCGATATGTGATGTAGGGATTTCATAGATATGCTCCATTGCTTGCAATCCGTCCGTATCTGACATGTGCAGTGTGCAAAAGTAGACAGGGGTTTATTTTAGTTTCGGCGTAATGGGACAATGGTTTAGCATTGATTTCATCGTTCCCTTAAAAAAATCACGCCTATTCCGAATACCACCATATTGATGAAAATATATTTATTATTATTTAATGGGTTATGTGATTTTTTGCAATGAGATCTTTAACTTATCGTACATCTAAGGTGGTATGCGTTTTTTTGCCTTGATGCCGGTATTTTTGCTATCTGGATTACTGTGAGTCGTATCGTGATACGGCGGGTAATAGCGCGCCCGCCGTGAAGATGTGACGAAAGGATTAGAACCATTGGCCGAAGCGGCGGATGTAGGCGCGCTTGACCAGCTGTGCGACGGTGCAGTAGCCAATCAGCGTGGCGACCAACCAAGGGAAATATTCCCACGGCAGCGGCTGCAAGCCGACCAACGGCCCCAGCGGAGAGAAGGGTAGGTAGACGCCCAGCGCCATCACCAGTCCGGTCATCAACATTACTGGCAGCGCCGCCGTACTCTGAATGAACGGAATCTTCTGGGTGCGCAGCATGTGCACCACCAGCGTTTGTGACAGCAACCCCTCAATGAACCAGCCTGACTGGAACAGCGCCTGATGCTCGACGCTGTTGGCGGCAAACACGAACCACATCAGTGCGTAGGTGGTGATGTCAAAAATCGATGACGTCGGTCCAATACACAGCATGAAACGCCCGATGTTTTTAGCATCCCATTTGCGGGGTTTGCGCAGGAACTCTTTATCCATTTTGTCCCACGGTAGCGACAACTGAGAGATGTCGTACATCAGGTTCTGAATTAGCAGATGAATCGCCAGCATCGGTAGGAAAGGAATAAAGGCGCTGGCGACCAGCACGGAAAACACGTTGCCGAAGTTGGAACTGGCGGTCATGTTCAGGTATTTGATGATATTACCGAACGTTTCTCGCCCTTTGATGACGCCTTCTTCCAGCACCATCAGGTTCTTTTCCAAGAGAATGATATCGGCTGATTCTTTGGCGATATCCGTGCCGGTATCGACGGAAATCCCGATATCGGCATCGCGCAGAGCGGGCGCATCGTTGATGCCGTCGCCCAAAAAGCCAACCGTATGATTATTGCCTTGCAGCGCCTTCAGCACGCGGGATTTTTGTAGCGGGGTCAGCCGGGCAAAAATGGTGCGCTGTTCTACCAGTACGCCGAGCTGTTCATCGCTAAGCGCATCAATAGTATTCCCTTCCAGTACCTCACCCGGTTCCAGCCCGACATCGCGACAGATCTTGCTGGTAATAATCGCGTTGTCGCCCGTCAGGACTTTAACGGCCACACCGTTTTCATGCAGGGCGCGAATCGCGGCAGAGGCGCTTTCTTTCGGCGGATCGAGGAACGTCAGCAGGCCGCAGAGGGTGAGATCGCGTTCATCCTCGGCGCTGAGCGGCAGGGTGCTGCCCACTGGGCTCAGTCCGCGTGTGCCGATCATCAGCACGCGGAACCCTTGCTGGTTGTAGCTTTCTGCCAGTTTTTTCAGCGTGTGGCGGCGCTCGTCGTCCAGCTCATGCCGCTGCCCGTTCTCACTGACATGTGTAGCAACGGCCAGCATTTCTTCTACCGCACCTTTGCAAATCAGGCGCTGTTGGTTGTGCTCATCGGCCACGATGATGGACAGGCGGCGGCGGATAAAGTCAAACGGCAGCTCATCGATTTTGCGGTAGCGGCCCAGTGCGGCAATGGCAGGATTATGGCGACCAAATTGCATGATGGCCTGATCCATCAGGTTTTTCATACCGCTCTGATGCGCGCTGTTAAGCCAGGCGAGTTGCAGCACGCTCTCATCGACCTGGCCCTGCGTATTGAGGTGATGCTCAAGGATGATACGATCCTGCGTTAGCGTGCCGGTTTTATCGGTGCACAACACATCCATTGCGCCAAAATTCTGAATCGCGTTCAGCCGTTTGACCACCACTTTGCGTCGCGCCATGGCGATCGCGCCTTTTGCCAGATTGGAAGAAACAATCATCGGCAGCATTTCCGGCGTCAGGCCGACCGCGACCGCCAGTGCAAACAGGCTGGCCTCCATCCAGTCACCTTTGGTGAAGCCGTTAATCAGTAGTACGACAGGCACCATCACGATCATAAAGCGGATCAGCAGCCAGCTTACGCTGTTAACACCGCGGTCGAAGGCGGTTTGGGAACGCGTGCCGACGATGGATTTTGCCAGCGAACCGAAATAGGTATGGCTGCCGGTTGCCACCACGATTGCCGTCGCCGTGCCGCTGGAGATGTTGGTTCCCATTAGGCAAATGTTGGATAACGCCAGCAGATCGCTTTCTCCGCCGCCAGTGGGCTGACAGCCTTTGGCACTGATATCGCTGAAGACATCGTATTTTTCGATCGGCAGCGATTCACCGGTCAGCACTGCCTGACTGACGAACAGATCGCGTGATTCCACCAGCCGGATATCCGCAGGCACCATGTCGCCGGCTGAGAGGGTCAGGATATCGCCGGGAACCAGTTGTTGAAGAGGGATTTCCTGCATGACAGCAGTGGCGCTGGCGTGAGGGCGTCGTAGTACGGTGGCCGTTGTGCGTACCATAGATTTCAGCGCCTCTGCGGCTTTATTGGTACGAAACTCTTGCCAGAAGCGCAGCAGGCCGCTCAGGCTAACCATCACCAGAATGATGACAACACCAGTAAGCGACGTCTCTTCATGGTCACGCAGCGGTAGCCAGTAATCGGTGAAAAAGCTGATAGCGGCCAGCGCCATCAGCACGTAAATAAACGGATTATTAAATGCGGCGGCTAGCTGCACCAGTGCGTGTGGCGCTTTTTCATGGGCGACGCGGTTTTCGCCATAGGTTTGCTGGCGCTCAATGACATCATCATGGCTTAAGCCGTGCAGGTGGGTATTCAGGTTAGCCAGCGTTTGGTCGAGGCTGTTTTGCGCCTCACGGGCAATCGCAAAGGTGGCCGTGGGGGTCTTACGGGCGTGATGATGCCCCGTTTGCGTGATCATATCGGTCATGATACTGCTCTCTTAATGTTGCCTGTCCGCCGCGTACGGGCGCGCATCCCGGATAAAGGGACGTAAAGCGGAAAAAATGAAGGTATTAAGGGAGGTAAACGGCGCAGGCGAGAGAACAGAGAGGTCGGGGAAGAAGACGGTCCTTATTCTAACGGATGCGGTTCACCGGGCCATCTAGGGTGCTCGTCCATGTTGTCTCCTTATCGCCATGTAGCGAAATAGTTGTCGGTTTGCGAAGCAAAGTTCGTAAAAACAAAGTACGTAGAAACAGAGTACGTAGAAACAAAGTACATAGTTTAGTGGTGCAACCATAACTCAGTTTGCCTAAACCGCACGTCAACGTTTACTCATGAGTGACATCAGAGGGGCTTGTTGCCAATCAGCGGGTGTTACGGTGGCGTACTGCACGGCGGAGAGAGGTCGGAAAAGAAATGAATGAGAAACAAATGAGTTAGAAACAAATGGTCGCCCCGCCGGGTAGCCAGCGGGGCTGCTGAGAATTAATGAATTCTCAGCATGTGGTCCTGATTAACTTTGAAGAAACGAACGGCATCGCGCAGCTGTTCGCCCTGTTCTGTCATGGCATGTGCTGCCGTGGCGGATTCTTCCACCAGCGCGGCGTTCTGCTGGGTGACTCGATCCATTTGTTCTACCGCGACGCTGATCTCTTTGATGCCAATATGCTGCTCGTTGGATGCCTGAGAAATTTCCGCCACGATATCCGTCACTTTTTTCACCGACTGCACAATCTCCGACATCGCCTGACTGGCTTTATCTGCCCGTGCGGAACCGTCGGTGATCTTCTCCACGGTGCCTTCAATCAGCGTTTTGATCTCTTTGGCGGCGTTGGCGCTCTTCTGTGCCAGCGTCCGAACTTCGCCAGCCACAACGGCAAAACCTTTCCCTTCGCTTCCTGCTCTGGCCGCTTCTACTGCGGCATTCAATGCCAGGATATTCGTCTGGAAGGCAATACCTTCGATCACGGCGATAATATCGACAATTTTCTGTGAACTGTCGGAGATCTCGTGCATACGTTTAAGCATATCATCCACGATGAGCCCACCTTGAGAGGCGGTTTCCGACGTTTGCTGCGCCAACTGGCTGGCTTCTTTAGCGTTATCCGCATTCTGCCGCACGGTGTGTGTCAACTGCTGCATGTTGGCCGATGCCTGAATCAACGAAGCAGCCTGCTCTTCGGTACGCTGTGACAAGTCACTGTTACCTTGAGCAATTTCGCTGGATGCCAGCGAGATGGATTCACTGCCGTTCATGATGGTATGCACGATGTTCATCAACTGTTGGTTCATGTGGTTGATTGACGCGAGCAGACTCGAGTTGTCGCCCTGACGCAGCTGGATTTTTGCTGTCAGGTTACCGGACGCAATCTCGGTCATGATTTCTTGTGCGTAATGAGGATCGCCGCCGAGCTGACGAGAAATATTACGTGAAATAATCGTAGCGATAGCAATGGTTGCCAGCAGAGCCAACACCAGCAGCCCCCACACGTAGTATTGTGAGGTACGGTATGTCGTTTCGGCGCTGTCTACGATAGTTTTTGTTGTTGCGATTTCCATCTCGACGAGTTTCGCCAGGTCTTTCATGAGCTGGCTGCGATACTTGCCGGAGCTGGCTCCACTGATTTTACTGGCTTCTGCCAGATCGCCCCGATTCACGATGTCAATCAGCGTGGCGTTGACTGAGTTGAAAGCAGAGAAGTTTTCGCCAATCACCTTGATCAGTGCTTTTTTATCCTCATTGCTGGCAACCGTTTGATAGTTTTTTAATGCGTTAAGAAAGGTATCGGCGTTTTGCAGTAACTCTTTGCGATGGCCTTCGCGTTCTTCGGGGGTTTTGGAATCAATATACTGTACTTGCTGTAAGCGCGTTTCAGATAACGAACCGCGCATTTCCAGGCTATATCGTACGCCGGGTAGGCTGCTGCTGCTTAATTCATCAATACGACTATTATTAACGCTAAGCTGGAGTAGTGAAACCACACCTAATAGCAACATCATTGCTATCAGCACGGAAAAGCCGAGTAATAACTTGGAAAGCACTGTGAGTTGAGAAAATTTCATCGCTATTCTTATTGATTATATAGAGAAGGTAGTAGTGATAACGGCAAAGAAAATAAGATCTTTATAATACGGAATTCGATAAATTGGCCTTAATGAATAAACGGAGTTTAATGTCACTCTGCATTGCCATGTCAACACTAAATCCTGATAAATCAAAAATTGATAATATATTTACCCTGACAATGGAGGGTTAAAAATTATTTTAATAAATGTTTTTATTATTGATGTAAAGAGGGGTATTCACAAATGGGATAAATAAAATGTGACTATCGTCAACAATCTATAGTTATTTATATCTTTTAAAATAACAATTGTCTGTAACAGAATTTATTCATTAAATGACAAATAGTTTCTTTTCATTTCTTTATTCATCAAATTACGGAGGTAATATATTTATTATATTACCTCCGCAGGATTATTCTTAGTTCAAAGCATTACTCAGTCCAGATAAAACACAGGTTTCAGTGCAGCGCTGACCGGGCTGTTATCGGGGTTGGCGGGCATCACGTCGCTCATGTGTTTCCACCAGCGTTGGCAGACTTCCGTTTGCGCAATCGCCTCCCAGCGCGCTTCGGATTCGACTTCTACATAACCGAAGAGCAGGTTGCGTTGCTCGTCTAGAAAAATGCTGTAGTGGTGCGCCCCGTGGTTTTTCAGCACCTCGGCCAATTCCGGCCAGATCGGGTTATGACGACGCTGATATTCGTCGTGGCAGTCAGGAAAAACCGACATCACAAAAGCTTTACGCAACATGGCTGCGTCCTCATCATCGTTAGCAGAACAGAACGCCACGATGGTATGCCGTGGCGTTTTGAGATTGAAGGCAATGTTGTATGCGCCTATGCATTATCTGAACTACACGTATTATCTAAACTACACGTATTATCTAAACTACACGCGCAGCGCGGCTTCCAGCGGAGTGACGCCGAAACGTTTACCCAGTGCGATCAGCTCTTCGGTAGAGATCGTTTGTTTCTTACCGCCCATCGAGATGACTTTCACCATAACTTCGGCGGATTTCTCGGCAGTATCGATCAGGCCGAAGGCGTCATCCAGCGTTGGGCCAGTACCGAAAATGCCGTGAAATGGCCACAGTACCAACGAATGACGCTTCATTTGCTCGGAGGTGGCATCGCCAATGGCATCGGTGCCCGGCACCATCCACGGCACAATGCCTACGCCGTCAGGGAAGACGACCAGACACTCCGTGCTACCTTCCCATAGCTCACGGGTGAACTTGGCGGTATCCAGTTCTAGCACATAGCTCAGGGCGATCAGATTGGTTGCGTGGCAGTGCATGATGACGCGATCGTGTCCGTGGGTCACACCCATGCGCACAATGTGCGACTGGAAATGCGAGGCCAGTTCAGAGGTTGGCAACCCGCCGTTGGTCAGCCCCCAGAAGATGCGGTAGCCTTTGCCGTCGCTATCGATCTGCAACACCACCAGTGAATCCGCCGGGTCCAGTTGAACGTTGCGGAAGAACTTGCCGGAGCCCGTAACGATAAACCAGCAGTCCGCCAGTTCTGGCATTGGCTGTGATAGCGCTTCATGACGCGGCTGCGGATAGAAATCGCTTTCATAAGGCGTCACATCCTCAGCCGTCAGGCGCAGGCTGACGTTACCGCCGTTACGTTCGTCCCAGCCTTTGAGCCACATGTCGCTGGTGGCTTTAACCATTCCCTGTACAAACCAGGAAGAGAGAATTGCTTGCATAGTCTTACCCTTGACGTTGAGTGAGGATAGTTTCTTCATACTGACGTACCTGTTGCAGCCAGTCGCTGCCTGGGATGACGTCATGGCGCTGGCAGTAGTGCTCCCACACGGCTTGCCACGGCAGCGATTTTTGCTCTTCCAGCAACGCCAGACGTGCGGTGTAATCGCCGTTTTGCTCCAATGTGCGCAGCGTTTCCGTGGGTTCCAGCAGCGCGCGCAACAGAGCTTTCTTCATATTGCGCGTGCCGATGACCCAGGCCGCGATGCGGTTGATTGAGGCATCAAAGAAATCGAGCCCGATATGGACGCGATTAAGCAATTTATGGCGCACGATCTCGTGAGCGATAGCCTGCGTTTCGTCATCCAGCAGCACGACATGATCGCTGTCCCAGCGCACCGGGCGGCTGACGTGCAGCAACAGGCGGGGGACGTAAAGAATCGCGCTGGAGATCTTGTCGGAAATCACTTCCGTCGGATGGAAGTGTCCGGCATCCAGACAGAGTGCGGTGCCGCGGCTGGCTGCGTAGCCGAGACAAAATTCGCTGGAGCCGACGGTAAAACTTTCCGCGCCGATCCCGAACAGCTTGCTTTCCACGGCGTCGATATGGTGTGCCTGATCGAGCGGTTCGGCGATGACCTCATCCAGTGCGCTGAGCAGCCGCTGGCGGAATGCCAGACGATCGATGGTTAAATCTTTCATGCCGTCCGGCACCCAGATGTTCATGACTGACGGCGTACCGAGTTCGCGACCGAAGTAAGCAGAAATCCGGCGGCTTGCCTGACAGTGCTCAATCCAGAAGCGGCGCACTTTTTCGTCTGGGTGTGACAGCGTAAAGCCGTCTGCACTCAGCGGATGAGAAAAGCAGGTCGGGTTAAAGTCTAGCCCAAGCTGGTGGCGCTTGGCCCACGCAACCCAAGAGCTGAAATGTTCTGGGGCAATTTCGTTACGGGCGACAGGCTGTGCGGATTCCAGATAGATAGCGTGCAGGTTCAGCCGCTTGGGGCCGGGGATCAATGCAAATGCCTGCTCCAGATCGGCACGCAGTTCATCCGGCGTACTTGCCTTACCGGGGTAGTTGCCGGTGGCCTGAATACCGCCCGTTAATGGCCCGCCAGTGTTTTCGAATCCGGCCACATCATCGCCCTGCCAGCAATGCATTGACACCGGAATCTGGTCGAGCTGTTCCAGCGCGGCCTCTACGTCAATATTCAGGCTGGCATAACGCGCTTTTGCCAACTGCCATGCGGTTTCAATTGGTGTGCTCATTGCGTAGTCTCCTTTTTGCCCTGTGGGGCGGTTTCTGGCTGGCTGAGCGCCTGAAAGCGACGCCAGTGCCCGGCAAAATCACTCTCTGCACGCGGGGTATAGCGATGCAGAGGGAAGTTATGAGTCAGCATGTGACGGAATGCAGTAAGGTCGGTGACAGCACCTAGCGCCATCAATTGGCAGCCGATATTGCCGAGCGTAGAGGCTTCGACCGGCCCGGCGAGAACTGGGATCTGGCATACATCAGCACACAGTTGGTTCAGAAACGCGTTCTGGCTGCCGCCGCCGACAATATGCAACTGGCGGATTGGCGCATGACGCAATTCGCCCAACTCCAACACGACCTGCCGGTAGAGCAAGGCGAGGCTGTCGAAAATGCAGCGTGCCAGCTCGGCATCGCTTTGGGGAATGGGTTGACCGTGCTCACGGCAATAGTCACGGATTGCCTGATGCATGGACGGTGGGTTGATAAAGCGTTCGTCATTAGGATTAACGAGGCTAACAAAAGCGGGCAGGGCGGCGGCGGACTGAATCAATGCGCCTAAATCCTTGATGCCACGCTCCTGACAAACGCGCTGTAGCAGCCACAGGCCCATGATATTTTTCAGCACCCGATAGGTGCCGTCTACGCCACCTTCATTGGTGATATTGGCTGCTAGCGCCTGAGGGCAGTTAAACGGGGTGTCGCTCTCGATGCCCATCAGCGACCACGTGCCAGAACTGAGGTAGGCGCTGTCGCGGCTCTGCAACGGTGCACCGACTACCGCGCTGGCGGTATCGTGCGTCGCGACGGCGGTAACGGGAATCTGCCGCCCGCTCGGCGCGGCCCAATTCCCGACGGCGTGCCCCGGCTGCACTGGATCGCTCAACCAGCGGCGCGGCACATCCAGATAGTCCAGTAGTTCGCCGTCCCAGGTTTTCTGTTCCAGATTGAGCAGTTGAGTCGTGCTGGCGTTGGTGTATTCGCAGACCCGTTGACCCGTGAGGCGATAGTGAAAATAGTCGGGGATCATCAGCAAATGCTCTACTCGATCCCGATCGTCGGGAGGCATGTCGCACAGCGCTTTGAGCTGGTACAGCGTATTGAACGGCAGAAACTGAATGCCGGTACGTTGATAGATGGCCTCACGGCCCAGCTCAGCGGTGACGGCAGCCATCACACCGTCGGTACGATGGTCGCGATAAGAATACGGTAGGCCGACGCGCTGTCCGTTTTTATCGAGTAGCACATAGTCCACGCCCCAACTGTCTATCCCAATGCTATCGGGGGCGAGACCCGTAGCATCAATTTGGTGTAATCCAGTAAGAATGTCGTGTTCCAGTGTGGCCAGATCCCACTGGTGATGACCGTCCTGAAAAATCAGCGTGTTGCTGAAACGGTGAATTTCTTTCAGCGTCAGATGCTGCGTTGCGGTATGGAACGTCGCCAGCATCACCCGACCGCTGGATGCGCCCAAATCCACCGCCACGATATTCTTCACCGCCATAGCCGCCACTCCTTATCGTTGAATGTGTTGCAGTGTAAGGATCGGTAACAGAAGCCACCTTCCGGTGAGTGCCACCTGTAACAGGCGATTGGCAAAATGACAAAGCTGACCGTGAAAGGGCTCACAATCTGGGAAATTACTCAGAGAATAACCATGAAAAAATCAGGGAAAACGCCGTGTGATCCTTGCCACACTTCAATCAATTAGGCGGAGCGATCTTAAAAAAAGTGCAGTCAGACGGCGCGTGGGTGACGGTATTTGAAGGCTGGTTTTGTGGCTTATGACTACTCTTTTTCAAAGACTGCCTTTTTCAACGGCTGTATTTTTCAAAGGTCGCATTTTTGCCAAAGGCTGAATGGAGAGCTGAAATGACGTTACTTCGTGGTGATGATTTTTTTACTTCGCGTGCCGTGACGGTCGCGGTAGAGCCGCGTACCCCACAGACGGCCTTTCCTGAGCATTATCATGATTTCTGGGAAATTGTGCTGGTGGAGCAGGGCGCTGGTGTCCATGTATTTAACGACCAACCCTACGCACTGTGTAGCGGGACGGTGTTCTTTGTTCGCGATAACGATCGGCATCTGTTCGAAGATGTAGAAGGATTGTGCCTGACCAACATGTTGTACCGCTCGCCGCGCGGGTTTCGTTTCCTGTCTGATATCGCCGCATTTTTGCCGTATGGTCCAAATGGCGAGTGGCAAGGGCAGTGGCAGGTGAATGCGGTGGGGATGCAACAATTGAAGCAGTCGCTGAACAGCCTGGCGGATCTGGCGCAGAGCGATGCGCCGGAAGCGATTGCCGCCAGCGAGAGCCTGTTTCTGCAAATTTTGGTGCAACTGCGTCAGCACTGTTTCCAAACGCAGGGTAACGGCTCCGAGCGTCAGGGAGTACAAGCGCTGTTGGGCTGGCTGCAAAATAATTACAGTGAAGAGGTTAACTGGGGCGGTCTGGCCGATCAGTTTTCGCTTCCGCTGCGTACATTGCACCGTCAGCTAAAACAACACACGGGTATGACACCACAACGCTATCTGAATCGGTTAAGATTGCTGGAGGCACGTCGGCGGTTGCAGCAGAGTGATGACTCGATCACCACCATTGCGCACGCCTGTGGATTTAGCGACAGCAATCACTTCTCGACGCAATTCCGCAAGGCATTCTCGCAGGCGCCCAAATCACTACGCCATCAGGCGTTTTCTCGTGAAGAGTAGGCAATAGTCACTGCGGGTGAGGAAATGGCGACAGCAATACGGGGTTTGAAATTACAGACTGAAGACTATTTCCTCACTGACAAGAATGCCGTGATGGTTGCCGAACGGCACCCGCAGCCGGTGTTTCCGCTGCATCATCATGATTTTGACGAATTAGTTATTGTCTGGCGTGGCAATGGGCTACATCTCTGGAATGATGTGCCTTACCGTATTACCCGCGGCGATATGTTCTATGTTTCCGCGCACGATCGTCACAGCTATGAATCCGTCCACGAGCTTGAATTGGACAACATTCTCTATATTCGCAATCGCCTGACGTTATCCGCCGACTGGCACACGTTACTGCCGGGTGGAGAGCATCCGCAAAGCCAGCGCCACTGGTGTTTGGGCTCAGAAGGTATGGATACCATTCGTGAGAAGGTGGATGCGCTGACGCAGGAGTGTATGAAATCGGATGCATTGTCGCTGCAACTGAGTGAGGCACTGCTGTTGCAGATCGCTTTGCTGGCAGCGCGCTATCGCCACACGCCGGATAATCCGCAATTGGCGGATGCCCACCAGCTAGATATGTTGATGAATGCCCTACGCGCCAGTATTGCCGCACCGTTCCGTTTTGAAGCCTTCTGCGAACAGCACCACTTTAGCGCCCGCAGTTTGCGTTCGCGCTTTAAAGAACAAACGGGCATGAGCGTACCGCATTACCTGCGTCAGCTACGGCTATGCAAAGCGATGGAGTTGCTGCGTTATGATTTGCAAACGATTGGTGAAGTTGCGGCACTGTGCGGTTTTGAAGACAGCAATTACTTTTCTGTGGTGTTCCATCAGGCGTTCGGTGTTTCGCCCAGCGCCTACCGCCAGCGCTTCCTGAATGTGGAGTGACACCCGCATCATTCAGGGTTAATATCATTGGTGACACCAGTGATATTAATCGGAGCACATCATGGCTGACACGCCACGCCAAACCACGACGCTGCGCATCGATCAGGACATTAAAGAACGACTGAAAACGTTGGCCGATGACCGCCATAGCTCAGCCCATGCGCTAATGCTGGAAGCCATCGCCGAATACGTGGAGCGTGAAGAAAAACGCAGTCAGTACCGTAAAGAGGCGCTGGCCGCGTGGGAGGAATACCAGAACACCGGCGAACACATCACCGCCGATGAGACGGTCACCTGGTTAGAATCCTGGGGTTCTGGGCATGAACAGGATGCGCCTGCATGCCACAAGTGATTGTTTCAGAACGCGCAAGACGTGATTTGCAGCGTCTGCAGGATTTTCTAAAAAACAAAAATGCGCTGGCTGCGAAAAAGGCCGCTGAAGTTTTGATTCGGGGCATTCGTCAGTTAGAAGCGCTGCCGAATATCGGGCGACCCGTTGAACATCTCCCTCTTGAATATCAGGAACTGGTGATCGAATTCGGCAGCAGCGGGTACGTGATGCTTTACCGCCATGATGAACTGACTGACAGAGTGGTGATCCTGACCGTCAAGCATCAAAAAGAAGCCGGTTACTAAAACCCTTAATCCTGTCCTCTGAGATTACCCATTCGCCAAATTTAGCGTGCCACTACACGTCAACAGCGCTATTCCGCCACCGTCGAGAGCAATAAACGCGTGTAAGGATGCTGTGGCTGGTTGAAGATCTGCTCGACCGGTCCCGTTTCTACGATATCCCCGTCTTTCATTACCGCGATACGGTGGCTCATGTGCTGCACGACGCCCAGATCGTGGGAGATGAACAGCATTGTCAGCCCCAACTGGCGTTGCAACGCGACCAGCAAATCCAGCACCTGCGCCTGTGTGGTGACATCTAACGCTGATACTGGCTCATCGCAGATCAGAATTTCTGGCTCTGAAGCCAACGCCTGTGCGATGGATACACGCTGACGTTGTCCGCCAGACAGTGCTCTAGGACGCCGGGTTAGCAGGTCGGGTGTCAGCCCGACATATTCCAGCAGTGTCAGAATACGACGCTGTTTCTCATCCTCGCTCAGATCGCGGCGCAAACGCAGCGGCTGGTTCAGAATCTGTGCGACGGTAAATTGCGGATCGAAAGAACTGAGTGGATCTTGCGTGATGGTTTGAATGCGCGCACGCAGTGGTCGGCGCTCGCGTTCTGTCAGTGTACTCCAGGCGCTGTCTGCTAATCGGACGTCGCCGCTGTCCGGCTTTTGCAGTGCCAGAATGACTTTCCCCAGCGTGGTTTTACCTGAACCGGACTCCCCGACGATACCCAGTGTTTCACCACGTTTGATCTCAAGAGAAACTTGATTCACCGCCTGCATCCGACTGCCGTCCGGGCGTTTGAATGATACGGCAATCCGATCCGCCGTCAGCGCTACCGTGTCGGTGTTGATGCGTTCGGTTGTCAGCGATGGTGCAATACCGCCCTGTAATGGATCGGCTCCAGCCAGCCATTTGCCACGCGTGGAGGCTGTTGGGATTGCCGCCAGCAGTTTGCGGGTATAGGGATGCGTCGGCGCAGACAGGATCTGCCGTGCCTCGCCACCTTCAACCAGCGAACCTTGTTGCATGACGATAACGCGATCCGCGACGTCTGCGACAACGGCAAGATCGTGGGTGATCAGTAGAACACCGTGACCCGCCTGTGCCAATGCGGTGAAGACTTTTAGCACCTGCTTCTGCACCGTAGCATCCAGCGCGGTGGTCGGTTCATCGGCAATCAGCAACTGTGGACCCGCTGCCAACGCGGAAGCAATCAACGCGCGTTGACGCAGGCCGCCGGAAAGCTCATGGGGGTACTGTGCAGCTCGATTTTCTGGGTCAGGGATGCCCGCTTGTTTCAGGAGTTCGGCTACGCGTGCGGGAACCTGTTGGCGAGGCAATAAGCGATGGGTCAGAATCGGCTCGGCGACCTCCTGCCCGATCTTGCGCAGCGGATCGAGAGACACCAGTGCATCCTGCAAAACAAAACCAATTTCGCGGCCGCGAATCGCACGCCAGTCGCGATCGGTCAGATAGCGTAAATCGCATAGGCTGCCATCATGGCGCGTGAGTTCAATCGTATTTGCCTGAACATCGACGCCTTCGCCGGATAATCCCACCAGAGTACGTGCCGTGACGGATTTCCCTGAACCCGATTCGCCAACTAACGCCAGAATTTCTCCGGCATTAACCTGAAAAGAGAGATTTTTAACTGAACGAATCGGACCGAAGGGACTGGGAAACGTCACGCTCAAGCTGTCCACGCGCAGCAGCGGCGTTTTCGCCGGTGTATCTGAAGAGGGGTGAGAAGGTGTGTTCAGGCTCATCGTGCCTCTCCTTTTGCCAAAATAGCCTGTAAACGGCGACCGAGCACGGTAATAGAAATCACCGACAGCGCGACGACGCTGGCGGGTAGCAGGCTGACCCACGGTGCGATATCAAGGAAATTACGCCCGTCGGCGAGTAGTGCGCCCCATTCTGCGGTCGGTGGGACGACGCCCAGCCCCAGAAAGCTCAGCGCTGAGGCTGACAGTACGGCGTGACCGACGCCAATGGTGGCGACAATCAGCAGCGGGCGCAGCGTATTGGGAATGATATGGCGGAAGACGATATATAACGGGTGTTCACCCAGCGCAATCGCATGCTCGACATAGCCGGATAACCTGACCTGTAGCACCTGAGAACGAATCAGACGGGCATAGCCAGCAATGCCTGCCAAGCCGACGGCCAGCATGGTGTTTTCCGGCCCACGTCCCAGCACGGCGATCACCAAGAGCGCCAGCAACAGATCGGGAAACGCCAGCATGATATCCAGTAGGCGCACCAGAACCTGACGAATACGCAGCGGGGCGAGCACCGACAGCGTACCAAACAGCACGCCGCCGAAGCAGGCGATGAGCATCGCTCCGACACCAATACCTAGCGACAGTGACGTACCGTGCACGATGCGGGCAAAAATGTCGCGCCCCAACTGATCGGTGCCGAACCAATAGGTGGCATTCGGTGACTGAAATACCGCGCCCATATCCATTTCATCTGCGGCGCGACTGGTAAACAGTGACGGAAAAAAGACCGCCAGCGCCAGCAGGAAAACAATAGCGGCGGGCAGCAGCGTCGCGGTGGTCAGCCACGGGCTGCGATAGTGTTTTCTTGATGGTGTCTGCGTGTGGGGCATGGGTTCACTACTCATGGGCGCTCGCCTTCTTGCGTAAGCGGGGATCGATGATGAGGTACAGCGCATCCACCAGCAAATTGATGACGACGAAAAGGAACGCGGACAGCATAACGACACCCAGCACCAGCGGCATGTCGCGGTTTTCAATCGCGCTCAGCGTGACCTGTCCGATACCGGCGCGGCCAAACACGGTTTCAGTCAGTACGGAACCCCCCAGCACGCTTGCTAATAACGTACCGGTCAGCGTTGAAGCGGCCAGTGACGCATGGCGTAAACCGTGGCGGAAACGCAGTCGGATTTCGCTGACACCGCGAGTACGAACGGTTAACGAGAACGGCTGGGATAACGCATCTTCCAGACCATCACGCAGTACCTGACTCAGAATAGCGGCAATCGGCAGGCTTAACGTGATCACCGGTAATACCAACGACATAAAACCGTCGTTGCCAGTGACAGGGAACCATTGCAGGCGAAAACTGAACAGGCTGAGTAGCACAATACCGATCCAGTAGACTGGCGTGCTAAGCAGCGTCAGTTCCAGCCACGATACGGCGCTGCGTAACACGCCATAGCGACCTGCGGTGAGTAGCGCACTGACGATAGCGAGGAACAGTGCCAATACCAAACCACCAAATGCCAGCGGCAGGGTTTGATGCATGGCATCTGCGATGACGGAGCCGACAGGTTGGCGATAGAGATAGCTGACGCCAAAATCACCCTGTAGCGCCTGCCCGCAGTAGCGCAGGTATTGCACCCACAGCGGTTGATCCAAGCCAAACTGTTTGATGAGCACGGCACGATAGGCTGCATCCACCACGTTTTCGCCGCCGCTGAGAATGGCAACGGGATCGCCGGGGATCAGTTTGACGGCAATAAACGTCAATGTGGCTGCGCCCCAGAGCACAGCCAGAATGGTGAAGAGACGTTTGCCTAACGCGAGCAGGTTAACGTTTAATCCAGACATCATAGAAATTCGGTTTTGCGTTGGTGGCCCAGCTTATGCCCTGTACCTGTTTGGACAAGCCGAGCTGGTAAGCAGGAACGTACAGAGGAACGACATACGCCTGATCGATGACTTCGCGCTGTATTTCGCTATAGAGCTGTTTACGTTCCGCTTCGCCTGCGCCGATGGCTTTTCTCAGCTTATCATCCAGCACGCTGATACGAGTAAAGCCGTTGCCGTTCGGTGGCGCATAGGCCGAATCAAAGACGGTACGCAGAATATCGGGCTCTGCACGTACGAAGAAGTTAGACGCGATGTCGTATTCGTTAGCGTTAGTGCGCGTGGTGAATTCACCTGCGTCGACTGGCGTCAATTGGACGTCAAAGCCTGCTTGTTTCACCTGGAATTGCACGGCCTGGAACAGAGCGACATCCGCTGCTTCAACGTTGGTTGATGCATAGACAAAGCTGACGCTCAGGCGCTTGCCGTCTTTGGTACGGAACCCTGCGCTGTCTTTCTGTTTCCAGCCTGCGTTATCCAGCAGGTCGTTGGCCTTTTTCACATCAAAGCCCCAGCGTGACGCGACGCTCGGATCGTAGTACAGCGTGGCTGGACCGAGCACGTTATCGGCCGCTTTTAGCGTACCGAAGAAGGCGACTTTTACCGCGGCGTTGCTGTCTACTGCGCTCTGGAATGCTTTACGCACCGCGACGTCCTGGAAAGGACCTTTGGAGGTGTTGAGATAGAGCACGCGGTTAACGCCTGGATTTTCATAGGTGATGACTTCCAGTTTCGGATTACGTTTCACCGTTGGGAAATTGGCAGGCGGTACGGCATCAATTGCCTGAATCTGTCCACTGCTCAGTGCGCCAAGGCGAACTGATGCTTCCGGCAGATATTTGAATACCAGACCATCCAGATAAGCAGGGCCTGTATGTTTTGCATAGCCCGGTCCCCAGTTGTAATCAGGGCGTTTCGTCAGTTTGCTGCCGCTGCCTTTTACAAAGGAATCGAGAATAAATGGCCCAGATCCCACCACGGTATTACTGGTGTTTGGCGTGTTCTTCAGGTAAGTCGGCGATTGAATGCCCAGATACGGTAGACTCAACCCCTGTAACAGCGCCGCAAACGGTGAGCTGTAGTGGAGCACAATGGTATAGTCATCCGGCGTTGATATTTTGTCGATCGGGCCTAACAGCGATTTGGCGTAGCTGGAGGTGGTTTTTGGATCGAGAATGCGTTCGATATTATATTTCACGGCTTCTGCATCGAGCTTGGTGCCGTCGCTGAACGTGACATCTTTGCGCAGATGGAAGGTGTATTCGGTATTGTTATCGTTGATCTTCCAACTTTCTGCCAACCAAGGCGTAAAGCGGTTGTCCTCTGCTTGCCCAACCAGTGAATCAACAACGTTACGGGAAATCAGTGCGGCCACGCCGTAGGCGGTAATGTGCGGATCGATAACGGGAGTATCGCTGCCCAAACCGACATTCAGAATGCCGCCGGCTACTGGTTTTTCAGCACCTTGCGCCGCGTAAGCGCCGGGGTTGAGTGCGAAGAGTAATGAGAGTAATCCTGCGGCGAGAGTCGTAACCTGCGGATGATTTTTTTCCATTCCCTGTGTCCTTTACGAATGTCATGAGGCCATACACGGCGGTCTTTTCGCTACTCTAAAGGGCTGTCTTATGCATGTAAAAGAATAAAAATTGATTTTCAATTCCATAAAAATATATATGCGGAAGGGGATTGGCAGGAACGCTTTACTTCGCTGATGTAGTTTTACTGGCTACGTGCCGGGACGTTCTTTGTCACGGGGTCATGTGTGATGCAAGGTGAGAGTATGAGTTACGGAACTGTTATTATTTCACAAATAAATAACCAGGCTATTTATTATTGACACTTTATTGCTGAGTTATTATTCATTTCTCTCTCTGTAAATATACATTTCGTCTACGTTATAGAATCTGGTTTTTCAATTATTGAATAAAAATTTCACAAAAAATCAACTCGTGATTTCTTATTGTCATTTTATAAAAATTAAAACCGCATTCCTAATAACAAAATAACCTAGAGAGATTGTTGGATATATCAATTAACCTCTTTATAAGTACATAATACCTATGTAAGAATATAACCTTTAATGGTTAGATTGGTAAAAAAATGAACTTTTTTGAACAAACATCTCCATCTCGGAGACGCTATGGATTAGCTGCTTTTATTGGTTTGATTGCAGGTATTGTTTCATCTTTCGTAAAGTGGGGTGCAGAAAATCCGCTTCCACCGCGTAGCCCTACTGATATGTTTAGTGGCGCTTGTGCACCCGAATCATTGATTAGAGCTGCTGAGCAAATTGATTGTTCTCGTAACTTTCTTAACCCTCCCTACATTTTTTTACGCGATTGGCTTGGCGTCGTTGATCCTAATGCGGCTGTTTATACCTTTGCCGGCCACGTATTCAATTGGGTTGGTGTAACGCATATTATTTTCTCTATTGTTTTTGCCGTAGGTTACTGCGTTGTTGCCGAAGTATTTCCTAAAATAAAATTATGGCAGGGTTTGTTGGCTGGTGCGCTGGCTCAATTATTTGTCCATATGATTTCATTCCCATTGATGGGTCTGACGCCTTCGCTATTTGTTCTTCCTTGGTATGAACATGTATCAGAAATCGTGGGCCATCTCATTTGGTTCTGGTCTATTGAAATTATTCGCCGTGATTTGCGTAATCGTATGACTCACGAACCTGACCCGGAAATTCCTTTGGGCGCTTCACGATAAATCGTGATTTTATTTTAGTGATATAAAATATTACGAGGCTTATTCTTTCTGTTTCACAGTAAAAATAAGCTTGCAATAAAAATTGAAGCTATTCCAGAACGCCTTGAGACTCTCTCAGGGCGTTTTTACTTTCTTGGTTATCAACGCGATTGCCACTCGGACTGTCAGGTTTACCTCACGGGAGGGCGATCGAACGAGCATAAAGCAACGACGTTTATTTAAGTTTGTGAGCACTTACATCTTTATTGGTTTTACTGGGAGCAAGGGAACCAAACAGTAAACGCTACCTGCTATGCTTCATCTTGCCAAACGTCCTCATATCCGGCCCGATCGATGATGAATTTTGTTCCTTCGGGTAAAAATAGATACGGTATGACTTCAGGCAACATTTCCTCCAGATGACTCGTGTGAAGTGCCTGATAAAAACCACTCTCAGCGGAATAGTCGCCACAATGAATAAACCAGCTTATCGTGCCATTTTCCGGTAATACGATCCGGGTTCCGTAAATGGGGGAATGTTGCAAGGTGTCTAAGGCAATGGCGATCATTTCCTCTGGGGGATGCAGCGGTAATTGATACTTATCGCAGGTCTGCTTTTGTTGCGCGCTGGGGTGTGCTCGATCCGCTTTTTGCATGGTTAAATTCGCTGTGGTTTTTTATGCCTTCCGAGATTGAGAAACTCAGTATTTTAATTGAGTGGTCAGCCTGTGCCTATGTGACCTCAGCTATCCAGCCACCAATTTAGAAGCGTCTCGTCTTCATCGTCGTCAATGTTCTTATAAATATTTGAAAAGTACCATTCGATGCCTGTTTTTTCGCGAAAGGCGTCGAAAACATCGGCAATCTTATCCATCCCATTCCTTGCAGGAACGGCCAATGTCAAATTTCCCTCAAATATACCGTCTAAGGTTCCATTCAGTTGGTTTAGCACCTCATTTTCTAAACGGGTGATATCTTCAGGGGGAAGTTCATCGGCATAAATATGAATGCAAAAATTACCGCCTCTTCTCAGTACTTCTGGATGTGCGTGCTTGTCTTTAATTCGGAAGGTATCTCCGCGTGCCAAATTTAGTGCCAGGCCAGGAGAAGACAACAGTTCGTAAGTATTTTTCTCGATTTCTCGGACGGGGAGTTCTTCAAACACCGGACCATCATCATTATTTGCTACATAAATATGAACTAACATAGGTGGGTATTACCAATATTTGAGTGCGTAGCGTAAAATTATGCCCCGATGTTAGCCTAAAAATACACTTTCGTATTTTGTTTTCCATAAGGCTGTTGTTTGTACGGCGAATCGTTACGATGATCGAGAGAACTTTGTTGGTGTATCGATAAATATCTGCCGAAGCGAGGCGTCAATTTCGTCAATGGTTCCCAACTTAGGTGTGAGTCCTATCTCAACCGTTTTTATCGTTTTGCACCAGTTTGTCGCGCTTGAGCACGTAAAAATGATTTTGTCTGTCGTGACTAAAACATCATCAATTCCGCCATACCCAGCCATGCCCGGATTGCCGATCTCAACATAATAAGTATCTTGACCCAGCTCTTTATCCTGCTCGTCAGGTTCCTCCGCTCGCTGCAAAATCAGAAAATGCTGTGGATTATCGGCATTGTCGGCAAACCCAACCGTTAAAACCACCTCTTCAGCCGATGCATCATAGTAGGCTGCCGAAAATTTAACGCTCATGACTTTCTCCAGGACTGATCTATCTATAACAGCGGCAGCAGGAACTTATCACGCAGGACGGTATGTTTACAGTCGCTGACGTGATGAAAACCTCTTTTTGCAAAATCTGTGGCAATATCGGATTCAGAACGGAACATGTTTGATAGAAAAAGGGTGAATAAGGTTGCTCATGACAGAGACTACAATGTTGCTCGATATGCCAATCGTGACGTCGACGCTTGACGATCTCAGAAAACAATTTCAGGTATTTGATACGACCCATTCATATTCTGATTACCTGGCGTGTTGTGATTTGGTCGATGAATGGAAATTTTCTGACGGCGATTATTTTGGACATTTACCGTACAGCGATGAGCGTATGGGATTTTCGTCACCCCGACTGATGAAAAGGAAATATGCCAATGTAGATGAAGCGCGTTGGCTGGGGAAATATTGCGCCGGTTTCTCTGGTGGCTGTCATGCTATTACCGTTTCTCCTGGGCAGAAGGGCATTCACGCCATTCAGGCAACCCAATATAACCGTACGGGCGATGTTTTAGAGATTGCTACTCTCGGTTTTAAGGGAATAGATCGTCCAGAACGTGTTGAATCAAAATTGCTTGGCTCGGGGAGAATGTTGCAAGTAGAAGATCGCGCTGTGGTTTATGTGGGCGTTGGTATTCGAGAGGCTTTTTCCGTATTTCTTTACCAGTATTCCTCTGCTGGTCAGGTGCTGTCTGGCCGAGCGTTTTCCAAAGGGTGGCCCAGTGAAGATGAATGGTTCTATCACTACGATAATGACGGGCAACTTGCTGAGATAACGTCAGGTAATACATCCGTTTGGCGCAAGAAATCAACCAGTTAAACGGCCTGCCGCTATCGATCATTGATACGAGGAATATCTGGGTACGATGAACAGAAGTCGTTCACTGACCGTTCTTCAGGCGAAAGGCCTCGTTCAATTCGACTTCACTTTCTGCATCCCCATCTTCAAAGCACTTGAAGGCGCTATCGCTGAGTATATTTAGCACCTGCGCATACAAGTTCGCCGATTTTACATTGACCTGAAGCCACAGCGAATTTTCATTCCCATAGATCAAACGGGCGTCATAGGGAGTATTATTGTTTAGGGTACGGTCTTTCAGATAGATATCGCCATGTTCGGCATGAACACAGGCGTCATTGTTCTTAATCGCATTCATAACACGTTGGGTAATCGAGGTGTCATCAAAGACGAGTTTGTACTCATAGCTCATATTGTTGGGGGCTTATTTATGCTGAACGCTGTTCAACGTCATTAATCATTATTTCGATCGCCATATTAGAGGCAAGTCGATATTGTTTTTGGATAGAATAAAGGCGATCTTTCCTGCAAGCTCAGCCGGAAGCGTCGTCGGTGCGCCATACATATCGACTATTCCGACCTCAACGGCACTATCAACAAGAAAGGAGAATGCTTCACTATCTTGCGGTGCAATTGATCGGCCGAGATCTTGCGGTATCTCATCTCCGCGACCATTTAACGGCAGCATTGCCCCTTTTCTTTCCCACTCAACCAGGCTGCCACTTTCAGGATAGTCGTTAAGATGAGCTATCAGCGCCGCGATCGAGGGATGCCGAATCAATTTTGCGTCGCAGTAAGCCTGTAAACAGGCAGAGGCGTAGCGTTGTAAATCTCTTGGGGAAAGCTCGGCTATTTCACTCAATGTCACTGAGACCTTCATGTCGTTGTTTCCACAAAATTAAAATTTGCGAATGTTGGATATTTATCCAACAAGTTCATCGCTGCGGATGAAATCGTCGAGTGGCTTATTCTTTTTTCCTATAGCAATAGCATTCGATTAATCCAATCACGACAAACTCATCATTATGTGTTTTATCATTTGAGCCGTACTCTCATCGGAATGTTGCCACTGTGCTCCACTGAATCATATTCTCAGCGAAAGTCCTGTCTGCTTGCAGGGCGCTAAGCTCTCCCGCATACAGTGGATCGCTTTTTATTGTTCTCTCGTCATCATCACTCAAGATTGCCGCTTTTCCTTCCTTCTCGTTGAGTAAAAAGCGCTGAGCCGCCAGGTAGTCATGAGCGTCAATAAGAGAAGACTCTGCTGCCTCTAAGCTCGCTTTACCTTCAGAGAAAAACATCAGGAAGTCTGAAAAGGCGTAGAGATACAGATTTTTTAAAATCTCTTCGTTATTAGCATCTTGTTCATCCACCATGGCTGCATCTATCGCCTCAAGAGCCCGAACGACATTGAGGTATTGCGTCTCTGATGCAAGGTAGTTCCAAAGATCGTCCGTAAGTGAGGTAACCTCCTGCGGTAACTTAATACTCATCGGGTGAAGTACATCACTGAACCGATCAAACGCTTTTAATAGCACGAAGAAAGCGATTTTTTCTGGGTTACCCATTACTCATCCTTCTGATGTTGGGTGTTTAATCGATGAGGTAGAATTCATATCATGATGAATAATGACGTTTTCAGAGAGGCAGCATATAGGGCGGGATGCGGTAATATCAATGTGTTAACGTACTTTTCGTCTATGTTGATATTATTGCCATCGCGTTCGACGATAGTCTGGTGGCACCGAACGCGATGATGAAACGGTTACACAGCCATGCCTAACCCAACAATATTCGCCGCCAGAATTATCACCACGCAGCCCAGAACCAGCATACGTACGGGCTTCTGACCCACGGCTTTCCACTCCTTAAATAGCAAGCCGACGATGCCGCCGCACAGCACGTAGAAACTCATGTGCAGCATCCAACTGATATAGGTGTAATCAGCTGGAATATTGGCGTGGCCCCAGGCATAGAAGAAGAATTGCAAATACCACATGACGCCGCCCAGAATGGCGAAGAGCGCATTGGCAATCAGTAAAGGTTTAGCCTGCGCCAGGTCGGCTTTTAGTGAGATTCCCTTACACGTCGCTAAACGAATGAAACAGAACCCCAGATTGACGACGGCTCCGCCTCCCATGATCACCACATAGCTGGGGAGCGCGATATACAGCGCGTTGATTCCTAAATCTTGTGCCGCGGTATGCATCGGCTTGGCGGCATCCATCGCAAAGGACATGCCAGCGGAGAAGATCCCGCACAGGACAGCCAGAATCAGCCCTTTTTTCAGGTTGAATTCTTCGGCGCGAATACCGAGTGCACGTTCTTTCAACAAGCCCGCGTAGCTGACAATCGCGACACCGATGACCGCGACCAGCACGCCCAGCAGCGTCATTTGGCCACCTGCTGAACCAAACAGAATCGAGAATTTACCTTGTAGGACGGGCGTCATCAGTGTGCCAATAATCAACGTCACGCCAATAGCGATACCGATGCCCATCGACATGCCAAGATAGCGCATCGTCAGCCCGTAGTTGATATTGCCGATCCCCCACATAGCACCGAAGAGGAAGATCGGCAGCAGGGTGGCGATATCGAACGAACCGTAATAACGCCAAAAATCAGGCAGTAGCCACCAACTGATGCTCCAGGGCAGGATAATCCACGAGAAAAATCCGCCGAGTGACCACATCGTTTCCCACGACCAATTTTTGACCTGCTTAAACGGTGCGTAGAAGCAGGCTGCGCTGGCCGCGCCGATGAAGTGCCAGAAAATACCAAGAAGAATAGGATTGCTCATGCGTAACCCCTTGTTTTTACTTTGTAGTAAGCCTGTAGTCGGCTTTGTATGTAGAGTACGGTGTATGATTGTTGCCAGACCGGCTGGCGCTATACCCGTCATACTTCAAGTTGCATGTGCGTTGGCCGCGTTACGATGCTCATGGCTGAGCATCGCCCTAACGGGCTAACGCTTCGCGTTGTTCAAAACGTTAACGTTTTGTCCTGAAACTCGAATTATTTAGGGTATAGGCAGTGTAGAAAGGTGAAAAAATGCGCACCTTCAGATGCGTGCCATCAGGGGGAAAAGAGCGGCATCGGTTTGAAGGTGGATGCAGGCAGGATCACAAAACGCAGAAATCATCGTTGAAGGCGCGATAGGGCAGAACATTCCGCAAATGGCGTATTCTGTTCAAGAATTGATTACCACCGCAGCAGAATTTTTCGCTATTATTTCCCTCTTTTTTCACCTGCATATAGTGAGTTATGGAACGTTTTATTGAGAATCTGATGTACTCATCGCGCTGGCTGCTTGCCCCTGTTTATCTTGGGCTATCGTTGGGGCTGCTGGCGTTGGCGATCAAGTTTTTCCAGGAGGTGTTCCACGTCCTGCCCAATATCTTAGATATTGCGGAAGCGGATCTGGTATTGGTTCTGCTGTCGCTGATCGACATGACGCTGGTCGGCGGATTGCTGGTGATGGTGATGTTGTCCGGTTACGAAAATTTTGTGTCGGCATTGGATATCACTGAAGGCCGGGAAAAGCTGAGTTGGCTGGGGAAAATGGACTCTGGCTCGCTGAAAAACAAAGTGGCTGCTTCGATTGTCGCTATCTCGTCTATCCATCTGCTGCGCGTGTTCATGGACGCGCGTAATATCCCAGACAACAAGCTGATGTGGTATGTGATTATCCATTTGACGTTTGTGCTGTCTGCGCTCGTCATGGGGTATCTGGATCGCATGTCGCGTTACGAAAAAAGCAAAACGGCATAATCAACGCCGCACGGTTTGCGTAGCCAGAAGAAAGAACAGATCCTATTGTTAACGAAGTGATTTTATCAACGCGCTTTGTCTAATGGAGGATATTATGCCGCAAACCGATCGCATTAACCGTCGTGTGGTTCTGGCTCAACGCCCGCACGGCGCGCCGACACCAGAGAATTTTCGTCTGGAACAGCAGGCTGTCCCGTCAGTAGAAACGGGGCAGGTGTTGTTGCGCACCGTATTTCTTTCCCTCGACCCTTACATGCGTGGCCGCATGAGCGACGCGCCCTCTTATGCTAAACCCGTCGAGCTGAATGACGTGATGGTCGGTGGGACCATCAGCCGCGTCGCCGAGTCAAAGCATCCGGATTATCAGACTGGCGACTGTGTGCTCTCCTACAGTGGCTGGCAGGATTATGTGCTTTCCGATGGGAAAGGATTAACCAATTTAGGGCAGTCGCCCACCAATCCTTCCTATGCATTGGGCGTACTCGGTATGCCGGGCTTTACGGCGTATATGGGGCTGACGGATATCGGTCAGCCGAAAGCGGGCGAAACGCTGGTGGTTGCCGCTGCGACTGGGCCGGTCGGCGCGACGGTCGGTCAGATCGGGAAACTGAAAGGCTGCCGGGTCGTTGGCATAGCGGGAGGCGCGGAGAAGTGTCGCTACGCGGTTGAGGTGTTGGGATTTGATGTGTGTCTCGACCACCGAGCGGATGATTTTGCCGAACAGCTGAAACAGGCTTGCCCACAGGGTATCGATATCTACTTCGAAAATGTCGGCGGGAAAGTTTTTGACGCGGTGCTACCGCTGCTGAACACCTCGGCGCGTATTCCGGTGTGCGGATTAGTCTCTGGCTACAATGCCACAGGGCTGCCTGATGGACCCGATCGCCTAGCGCTGCTGGCAGGGACTATCTTGAAAAAACGCATTCGCATGCAGGGCTTCATTATCTTTGATGATTATGGACATCGCTTTGACGAATTCTGGAAAGCGGTGTCGCCGTGGGTCGCGCAAGGCAAGATCAAATATCGGGAAGAAATTGTCGATGGTCTGGAAAACGCCCCAGAGGCCTTTATCGGCCTGCTACACGGCCGCAACTTTGGCAAGTTAGTGGTCAGAGTCGGGCCGGATGCGTAGCGACAAGCGCGCAATGGCGCTGACGAAAAACGAGTTGGCGTAAAAATTGCCTGATCCCCTGCGTCATCGTTGCGGGGGAGAAGGCCAATGCATCCTGATTCTGCGTCGTTTCGCGTGCGGCCGTTGCAGCCGTGGTTTGTCATCAACGCGGCGGAAGATTACCTGAAGAAAAATGTCAGCCAGTCGCCTATTGCCCATTTTTACAGTTTCACGGTCGATCGTGCCGAATCGATGACGTTGGCTGTGCCGGATGGCAGCGTCGATCTGTTGCTGCACTGCTGTCCTGATGCTCCAAGTGGGCGCGTTTGCGGCAGTACCGCATCGGCACAGATTACCCGACTGATGCCGGGAGAGCGCTATTTTGGCGTGCGCTTTATGCCGGGGATCATGCCCGCTTTTCTCGACCTGTCGCCGGGGGAACTGGCAGGGCAGGAGATCCCTTTTGATGAGGTTGCACCTGACACGCCACGTTTGCTGAGACGGCTGGTAAACAGCCATGACTTTAACGAACAGGTCAGCTTGTTTCTGCACTATTTTTCCTACTGGACGAATCGTTCGGCACCGCCGCTATTGCTGCAAATCATCGATCTGATTATGGCCCATGACGGCAAAATCAGAGTCGATGAACTGGAGCGGAAAACGCTCTATTCCGCCCGCTACATTCACCGTTTATTTCATGATAACTGCGGTATGTCGCCCAAAACGTTCTGCCGCACGATTCGTTTCCAGCGGGCGCTTGCGTTGCTCAATCAGGGCAATATCGACAACTTAACCACGCTGGCACAGCGTCTTGAATACGCCGATCAATCGCATTTTTTCCGTGAATTCAAAGCGTTTACCTCCTGTTCGCCGCAGCACTATCTGGCACGGCTACAGGCTGTGCGCTACCAGTACCGTATCCGCCAGTGCTGAATCCGCCATGATGACGCCAGTGCGAAGGCACCTCTCGTCCTATGCCGCTTTTTTTGGGGCAATCTGCACCAAAAAGAGGCTATTACTGCACCGTGGCGTGTGCCGATTTATTCTATTTTCCCCGCTTTACCCCTTGCTATAAACGTTTCACACCGTGCGCTATCGCACATTTCTCTTGTGAACGTTGTGAGGTTTTTTATGGCACAGGCAAAAGACATCGTACCGGGTTTTTACACCATTGATGACGCGATCGCACTGGATGGCGAGACCACCCGCGCGCTGCAATTAACCCACCTGAACCGCATGCGCTCTCTGGATGGCCATGCCAAATACTTTGTTCGAGCGGAAGGTAGCACCTTCATTGATGACAAAGGTGAAAAGCATCTGGACATGATTGGTGCGGTCGGAGTGGTGACGGTCGGCAACAACAATGAATTCGTGTGGTCCTGTTTGCAGAAGTGTTTCGATAACCGTCTCTTCATGATGGGCGCGATTTCGTATCACAACGTGGCGGCAGCGCTGGCGCACAACATGGCGCTGCTCTCGCCACAGGGAAAACTGACCAAAATGGGTACGGCGACCGGAGGAGCAGAAGCGATTGAGGGAATGATCAAACTGGTCAAGCTCGGCACTCGACATAAAGCACACAAGACTCACCTGCTGGCGACGCTGGGCGCGTTTCACGGTAAGACGTCTGGTGCGGTGTCGCTCGGTGGCAAGGATAAGTGGCGGGCGGGGCAGCAGCCGACATTAGGCAATATCGATCATGTTGCCTACGGCTCGGTCACGGAGCTGGAAAATGCGTTGGCGACAGGAAAATACAAGGCGTTCGTGGTGGAACCGATCCAAGGCGAAGGCGGGATTATCGTGCCGCCAGCGGGTTACCTGAAAGCCGCACGCGAGCTGTGCGATCGCTATGACACCCTGCTGGTGCTGGATGAGATTCAGTGTGGTGCCGCGCGTACGGGCAAATTCTGGTGCTGCGAACACGATGATGTGGTACCGGACTGTATCGTGTTCGCCAAAGGTTTGTCCGGAGGGCTGGTGCCGTTTGGCGGCTATCTCTGTACGGAAACCTTGTATGAAGCCGCTTATGGCACCATCGAAACCTGCTACCACCACACTGCTACCTATCAGGAAAATACCCTGAGTGCGGCGGCCGCACTGGGTGCCTTACAGTTCATTATCGAACACGATCTTTGCGGCATGGCGGAGCGTAAAGGCGCATTAATGATGCAGCGGCTGCATGAAATTCAGGCTCGCCACCCGCAGGTGATCAAAGAAGTGCGCGGCAAAGGGCTGATGATTGGCATTGAGTTTGGCCGTTTGCCGGAGGCACTGCAAGCCAGTATGGGCGAATTCTATTCTATGGCGATAGCGGGCCTGCTGGTAGAGAAATGGCGTATTCAGGTGAATTTCACCATCAATAATCTGGCGGTGTTTCGTTTCCTACCGGCGCTGACGATTAGCGAAGAAGAACTCGACTATGCGTTGAACGCGTTTGAAGCTGCGCTAATCAGCGTGGTTGAACAGGCTGAGCAGGCCAGTAACTCTGTCATGACGGCGTGAGGTGGCTACGATGACATTTACATATTCACAGCCGGTGAAACTGTGTATCGGCAGAGGTGAGGTTGACCGAGTAGGCGAAGAAGTGGCGCTGTTGGGGAAGCGCGTGCTGCTGGTGACGGGGAAAACCAGCTGTCGCCAAACCGGGTTACTGACGCGTCTGACCGACCTATTAACGCAGAGCGGTGTGCGTTGGGTGCTATTCGATAGCATTGAAGCCAACCCGCTTACCACGACGGTGGATGACGGTGCAACGCTGGCGCGTGAACAGCAGTGTGATGTGGTGCTTGGCGTGGGAGGTGGCAGCGTGATGGACGCCGCCAAGGGCATCGCCTTTATGGCATGCCATTCGGGGAAACTGCTGGATTATCTGTCTCAACCACCGACGCCAGCCACGACGCTGCCGCTGGTGTTAGTGACCACGACGGCGGGAACGGGGAGCGAGGGCAACTGTGTCGCCGTTTTCACCAATCCTGAAACCCACGATAAACCGGCATTTTTCTCACCAGCGCTGTACGCACGGACAGCCATTGTCGATCCGACGCTGATGGTTACGCAGTCACCACGTATGGTGGCGGCAACGGGGTTTGACGCACTCAGCCATAACATCGAGGCGCGGGTGGGTAAATTCTGCAATCCGATGACGGAAATCATGACTGAACGCGCCATTCGGCTGCTGACCACATTTTTGCCACGCGTTTGCCGGGATGTGACCGATCTGGATGCCTGGGATCGCGTGTGCTGGGCGAATACGCTCGGTGGCATGGCCATTGGGAAGTCTGCCTGTGGTCTGCCGCATGCGATGGAGCACCCGCTGAGCGGGCTGTACAACATCACGCATGGCGAAGGGCTTGCGGCGCTGTATCCCGAACTGATGCGTTTTTCCTGTGCTGAAAATGTCGCGGGTTTCGCCGCTGTTACCTGTGCGATGAGCGATAGCGTAACGCATCTTAATGACACGGAACGGGCTAGACACAGCGTCTATCTGGTGCAGCGTTTTCTGGAAAACCTTGGATTGACGTTTACGCTGCGCGATCTGGGCGTGCGTGAGCAGGATATTCCCTGGCTGGCGGACAACTGTGTGCAGACGATGGGCGTGAGTCTGGAACAGAACCCGCGCTGGGCCTCACGTCAGGACATTGAAGCGCTGTATCGCACCTGCCTGTAAGGTGGCGCGGCAGCAAGGGATTTACCATCGGCCCGATTGCGCGACATCACGCTATTGGGGTCGTTTTGTGTATCCGGGGGCAAAGATGAATACTCATCAATTGAAAAAGAACAGTCTGGGACTGTGGTCGTTGGTCTTCTTTGTTGTCGCTGCCGCCTCACCGCTAACTGGCGTGGTTGGCGGTTTGCCTGTTGCGATCTCCGCTGGCAACGGGGCTGGTATTCCTGCGGTGTACCTGATGGCGGGCGGCATACTGTTGATTTTCTCTTTTGGTTATATCGCCATGAGCCGCTATGTGACCAATGCTGGCGCATTTTACAGCTATATCACTTTAGGTATGGGGCGTCGTGCGGGGTTTAGTGCCTTATCCGTCGCGCTGCTGGCCTATTTTGCCATTCAGATCGCGGTGGTCGCGATGTTTGGTTTTTTCAGCAGCATGTATCTACAGGAACACCTTGGTATTGATCTGCCGTGGTGGCTCTATAGCGTAGTGATGCTGTTGCTGATGTGCCTGTTAGGTATTGAAAGCGTGGAAGTTGGTGGGCGTGTGCTTGGCGTACTGATGTTGATGGAAGTGGGCATCATGCTGGTGGTGGATAGTGCGGTATTGCTGTCCCACGATACGCCACCGCTCACGCTAGAGGCGTTTTCACCCAGTGTGATTAATCAGGGCAGCATGGGTATTGCGTTGATTTTTAGTATCGCTGCGTTTATCGGGTTTGAATCCACGGCGATCTACGGTGAAGAGTGCCGCAATCCTGAGAAAACCATTCCCCGTGCGACGCTGGCTGCTGTGATATTGATTATGCTGTTCTTTGCCTTCACCAGTTGGATGATGGTGCAAGCTTACGGAGTGGATCAGGTTCGGCAGCAGGCGATTAACGATCCCGGACGCTTTATTTTTAACGTATCGAACGTGCTGGTTGGGAAATGGTCTGAGCAGATGATATCGCTGTTATTGATCACCAGCCTGTTTGCTGCGGCTCAGGCGTTTCATAATAATATCTCACGCTATCTATTTAGTATTGGGCGAGATGGCGTGCTGTCCCCCAGATTGGCTCTGGTGAGTAAAAATAAAGGTACGCCTTACGTGGCGAGCATTGTGCAGACGATCGTTGTGTTGGGCGTATTGTGTATGATGGTGGTGGCGGATCTCGATCCGATGATGCAGATCTTCGCGTTAGGATCGGCGATCGCGACGATGGCGATCCTGCTGCTTCAGGTCGGTGTGTCGCTGGCCGTTATTCGCTTCTTCCAACGCGAAACGCAGCATCCGGTTTCGGCATGGAGTCGTCTGTGGGCACCGATTATCTCAACGGTAGCGATGCTTTCGGCGCTGATTATGGTCGTCAGAAACGTTGATGTCCTGAGTGGCTCATCATCCCAGATCGTTTCGCTGTTGCCCTGGGGCGTGTTCGGTATCGCTTTATTAGGCTATCTGTCTGCCAGCCGGATACGCATCCCATCGCCGCAGGAAAATATGCCGTAGCAGTGTCACGCTAAACGAACCGGACTTATGAGGGTGAGATGAGTCCGGTTCGTTGGTGAGTCGCCTTTATTAAAAATGAATAAGGATTTAAAAATCAGTAAAATTTTAAAATTCAATCTATTATAGATTTTAGCTCTATTATTTCCCGGCACTGAGCCAGTCTGGCAGATCGTGTAATCCCATTGCCTGACGTACCAGCGTGGGTTTAATTCCGGGCAGTTTGTCCGCTAGCACCAGCCCGACGTCACGCAGCAACTTTTTCGCCGGATTGTCACCGTTAAACAATTCGCGGAACCCCTGCATGCTCGCGAGCATCACGGCGGCGCTGTGTTTGCGGCGGCGTTCATAGCGCCGCAGATAAAGATGCTGACCGATATCTTTGCCCTGAGCCTGTAAACGTTTAAGCTCTGCAATCAGTTCTGCGACATCCATCAAGCCCAGATTGACGCCTTGCCCTGCCAGCGGGTGAATGGTGTGTGCCGCGTCGCCGACCAGCACTAACCGGTGTGCCGCGAAGCTGCGAGCGTAGCGCCCCATCAGTGGGAAAGTCTGGCGCTCGCTTTCCAGTTCACACAATCCCAATCGCATATCAAACGCCATGGCGACTTGACGGTTGAATTCCTCCACTGGCAAACTCTGCATCACCTGCGCCTGCTCTGGTGAAAGCGACCAGACAATCGAACAAAGGTGCGGATCGTCCAGCGGCAGGAATGCCAGAATGCCGTCACCGTAGAACGCCTGACGCGCGACGGATTGATGAGGCTGTTCGGTGCGAATGTTGGCGACCAGCGCATGGTGGCCGTAATCCCAAAAAGTCAGCGGAATATCCGCATGTTGACGCAGCCATGAATGGGCGCCGTCCGCGCCGACCACCAGCCGGGCGGTCAGCATGCTGTCGTCCTGCAGCGTAATAAAGGCTTCGTTCTCCCCCCAGGCGACCTGTTTTAATGACGCCGGGGAGAGCAGGGTGATGTCGCTTAACTGTGAAGCGCGTTGCCACAATGCCTGCTGAATCACGGGATTTTCAATGATATGCCCAAGGTGGGAAAAGCCGAATTCTTCACCGCTGAAGCTGATTTTACCGAAGCTGTCTTTATCCCAGACCTGCATATCGTTGTAAGGGCTGACGCGCTGTGCCACAAGATTTTCCCACACGCCGATATGGCGTAGAAGGCACTCGCTGGCGGCATTGATAGCGGAGACGCGCAGGGCATGGTCTTTCCCAAGCGGCTGAGGTTCTGCCGTCTGCTTTTCCAGTACAGCGATGCGCAGGCCGCTCCCCTGTAAACCACAGGCGAGTGCCAGACCGACCATACCGCCACCGGCAATAACCACGTCGAATGATTGCATTTCCGTATTTTCCTGTTGGCGAGCTTAATTAACGTTTTACCCAACCCAGCGTGCGACGGGCAAAGGCATCGCGCATCAGCGGCAGGTTATTCATGGCGATCAGACCCAAATTACGACTGACGGTCAGCGCGGTATAGCGGTTAGCGAACAGTCTGACCAGACCATCGGTAATCGCCACGGTGGCGTGTTGGTCGGGTTCACGCCGTTGTTGATAGCGGCTGAGCACCGTGTACTGGCCGATATCCTGCTGATTCTTCGCCGCATCGACAATAGTCTCCGCCAGCGACATCACATCGCGAATCCCCAGATTAAAGCCTTGTCCGGCAATGGGGTGCAGCGTTTGTGCTGCATTACCTACCAGCGCCAGCCGATGACTGATGTGCTGGTTAGCCGTTAGCAAGCGCAGCGGGTAGCTATGGCGTCCGCCGATGTGGGTAAACTGCCCCAAACGCCAGCCAAAAGCCTGCTGTAACTGTTGGCGAAATTCGGTTTCGCTCCACCCATCGATCTCAGTTTGACGATGTTTATCATGACACCAGACGAGCGAACAGCGACCATTATTCATCGGTAAGAGCGCCAGCGGGCCATGCGGGGTAAACCGCTCAAATGCACGCCCGCGATGGGGTTCGGTGGTGGTCACGTTGGCAATAACCGCGACCTGATTATACTCATGCTGTTGCCAGCGAATCCCGCAGGATTGTGACAACATGGAGTGCGTTCCATCGGCAGCCACCAGTAGCTGGCCCGTTAGCTCCGTGCCATTGTCCAGCGTTAGCGTCGCATTCCCTTGCGTCCGCGTGACGGCAACGACTTTGGCTGGACAGTGCAGGCGTACGCCGGGGGCTTGTTGCAGCAGAGAAAACAGGCGTTGGCCGACGTCGTGCAGTTCAACCACATGGCCTAATGCTTGAACGTGGTAGTCCGACGCGTGCAGATCCACTGCGCTGGCATGTCCGCGTTCGCTGACATGAATGTCGGTAATCGCGGTCGCATGACCCGACAATGCTTGCCAGATACCCAGCGTCGCCAACTGCTGGCGTGTGCCATCGGACAGCGCAATCGCGCGTGCGTCAAAGCCAGGATGTGCCCTATCGAGCGGAGAATAGGCTTCAACCAGCTCGACCGGGATCGTACCTTGCGAGAGCCGCGATAGTGCCAGCGCTAGCGTTGCGCCTGCCATTCCGCCACCGACAATCATGACCGCCATGTTTTAGTCCTGTTGAAAAAGCGATTTATGCGTGTTTGCCATGCTGCTGTGCCATCAGCGCCTCGATGGCATCGGCGTCTTTGACCACGCTAGCCGTCAGGTTTTCATTACCGTTTTCGGTGATGACGATGTTGTCTTCGATACGCACGCCGATTCCCCGGTACTGCTGTGGCACTTTGGCATCGGGCGCGATGTAAATACCTGGCTCGATGGTCAGTACCATTCCGGGTTCAAGCGGACGGCCTCGGTCTGTCGTGCCGTAGTTGCCGACGTCGTGCACGTCCAGACCCAGCCAATGGCTGAGGCCGTGCATAAAGAATTGGCGATGTGCCTGTTCGGCAATCAGCGCTTCAACCTCACCCTTCATCACGCCGAGTTTGATGAGCCCGTTAACCATGATGCGCACCACTTCTTCGTTTACATCGCGGATGCTGCGACCCGGCTCGAACAGCTCCAGCGCGCGCAGCTGTGAGCGCAGTACGATGTCGTAAATAGCCCGCTGCGGCGCGGTAAATTTACCGTTGACGGGGAAGGTACGGGTAATATCGCCAGCATAGCTTTTGTATTCACAGCCTGCGTCAATCAGCACCAGATCGCCGTCGCGCATTTGCATTTCGTTCTCGGTGTAATGCAGGATACAGGCGTTGTCACCGCTGCCAACAATGGTGTTATAAGACGGGTAGCGCGCGCCGTGACGGGTAAATTCGTGGTGAATCTCGCCTTCAAGCTGATATTCATACATGCCGGGACGGCATTTTTGCATAGCGCGCGTGTGAGCCAGCGCGGTAATTTCGCAAGCGCGGCGCATGACGCTGATTTCTTCAGGTGATTTGAACAGACGCATCTCATGCACCCACGGACGCCAGTCGGTGAGCGTAGCGGGGGCGGCAAATCCCTGACGGGGGCCGTTGCGCAGGGTCTCCAGTGCGGTGAAGACCAGTTTGTCGGCGTAATCGTACTGCCCCTGCGCGTGGTACACCACGTCCAATCCATTCAATAACAGATGCAGCTGTGCGTTGATTTCGCCAAACGGTAGTGCACGGTCAACGCCGAGTTTGGCGGGGGCGGCTTCCTGACCAAGACGACGGCCAAACCAGATTTCTGCGGTCAGGTCGCGCACGCGATTGAAGATAACGCTGTGATGGTGTTTGGCGTCGCTTTTTACCAGCAGTAGAGCGGCTTCTGGTTCGTTGAACCCCGTGAAATACCAGAAATCGCTGTTTTGACGATAAGGATAGTCACTGTCGGCATTGCGCTGCGCTTCCGGCGCGGCAAAAATAATCGCCGCGCTGCCCGGTGCCATTTTTTCTAACAGACCCTGACGACGACGAAGAAATTCTTGTGGATTCATCACCTGCTCCTGAAAGTAGTCCGTGCGGTTGCTGTTCCCTTCCGCCCTGCGTAATACGGTATTAGTGCAACGTTGGTTTTTGCTGTTCTGGCGCCGTCACAACGTTCTGGTTGGTAAATTCGGTATGGCACAAAATGGCAGAAACGCGAACATACTCAATCACTTCTTCCAGTGATTGTTCCAATTCTTCCTGATCTTCATCTTCGTCGTAGCCAAGCTGTGCAATGTTGCGCAAATCGTCGATGGCTTCTTTCAACTCGCCCTTAACCTTGTTCAACTTCGGTTGAGCGACGCCCAAACCAAGCAGGAAGTGGTTGACCCAACCTGCCAGCGCATCGGCGCGATCGAAAACGCTTACCTCGTCCTGCGAATCATCTGGCAGGAAAAGCTGAAACAGGAAACCATCATCTTCCAGCGCTTCACGCGTAGCCTGATACAGATCCTGAAGCGGTTGCGACAGCGTTTGAGTAAACGCCATACCTTCATTAGTCAGTTCAAAAACCAGCGTTCTCCAACTGTCGTCATGGTTTCCACCACACAGCATTCCGCTGATCAAGCCGTGCATTTCTGCTGCGGTCAGCGCGACTTGCTGTTGGTGAAGCAGTTGGTCAAGGCCTTCATAGGCAGGAAACGTATTCTCTATGGACATGCGGATTCGTCATCGTTGGCTGGATTGGTTCGTGCTATGCTACCACCAAGCTCCCTTTGGATTCCAGAAAGGGCTTGTATCTTAGATCTCGGCTATATATAGTGGCGCCCGCTTTAACGAACCCGATGTAACGGGTAATGCTCATGCTATGCGACACGCGGGCGCAAGAACGACAAAAGGCAGGAAGGTGGTATGTCTGCACAACCAGTAGATATTCAAATTTTTGGCCGTTCGTTAAGAGTGAATTGTCCGCCAGAACAACAGGAAGCGTTGAATCAGGCAGCGGAAGATCTTAACCAGCGGTTGCAAGATCTTAAAGTTCGCACTAGAGTCACCAACACCGAGCAACTGGTGTTTATTGCCGCGCTGAATGTGTGTCATGAACTGGCGCAGGAACGGGGCAAAACGCGTGATTATGCGTCGAATATGGAACAGCGTATTCGTATGTTGCAGCAGACTATTGAGCAGGCATTGCTGGAACAGGGCAAGATCACGGAGCGTCAGGGTACACAATTTGAATAACGTCGTATTTTGACAAAAGTACGGTGTTTTTACGCGATAAGACGTGCTAAGGTTTATCGCGAGTAACGAATAAAATTTCTCTGAGATGTTTGTCAGCGGGTCAGTCCCCTGAGCCGATATTTCATACCAAACAGAATGTAATGCTCTGCGGTTGGTGAGCACGCTCGGTTCGTCCGAGAAGCCTTAAGACTGCGACGTTATGTTCACCTTGAACCAAGGGTTCAAGGGTTACAGCCTGCGGCGGCATCTCGGAGATTCCCTTTCTTTTATCACTCTTGACCCGTGGCGAATACAGCCCATGTCATCTTCTGATTCGTCAATTCTTCCCGATACCTCATTTTCTTCTACAGCAGCACCACGCCAGCAGATTCGTCAGGCTGTACGCCAGCGTCGACGTTTATTGACACCGGAACAGCAGGCGCGCTTTGCGCAACAGGTGTGCGAATGCGTCGTGGTGCACCCGAAAGTCATACAAGCAGATAGCGTCGCGGTCTTTCTGTCATTTGACGGCGAACTGGATACGATTCCGCTGATTCAACAGCTATGGCAGCAGGGGAAGCGCGTGTATTTGCCGGTTCTTCATCCGTTTCGTGCCGGACATCTGCTGTTCCTGCGCTATGCGCCAGATACTGAATTGGTGCGCAATCGTCTGAAGATCATGGAACCGCGTCTGGACGTGCGGCAGGTGTTGCCATTACCCCAGTTGGATATTCTGCTGACGCCGCTGGTGGCGTTTGATCATCAGGGACAGCGCTTGGGTATGGGCGGCGGTTTTTACGACCGTACGTTGCAGTATCGTCGTCATACGGACAGCGGGCCTTATCCGATGGGGCTGGCTCATGATTGTCAGCAGGTTGATGAACTGCCAGTGGAAAGTTGGGACATTCCGCTGCCGGAAATTATTACCCCCTCCCGCCATTGGCAGTGGAACACGCGCTAGTTTTTTATCTGTTCAGGTGACCGATCGTGACCCAGCATTTGCTGTACCAGTTCTACACAGTGCAGGAAACGCGAATCGTAGTCCGATTCTTTGATGTAAACGTACGGGATATTGTTTTTAGCCAGCATCGTTTTCAGCAGATTCTGGAATTCCGAACGTGCGGTGGTACTGCCTAAACTGCGCAGCCCATCGGCTACCCACGGCGTGTTGTTTTCCAGCAAAATCACCAGATCGAAGCGGTATTCGTCGACCAGTGCCTGAACGAACGGGTGTTCACGCCCTTCATATTTTTTGCAGAATGCCTGCGTGGTGACAAAATCGGTGTCGATAAAGGCCACTTTATTGGCATATTTGACCGCAAAATCAATGTACTGTGCCTGACCCAGCGCGATCTTGTCGTAGTCGGAATATTGCAACGCCATCTCGTCGCCACCCAGATGGGAGAACACGTAATCGCGGCCATATTCCCAGGCGCTGGTGGTGTTGAAGATATTAGCCAGTTTGTTCACCAGCGTGGATTTACCGCTGGATTCCCCGCCAAGAATGGCAACGGTACGCACAAAGAACGGCTTCACTTCGGTCGGGATATAGTCCCAGTAGCGGAAAGGATCGTGGCGAATTTGCGAACCGCTGATGTTCATGAACGATCGCTGTGGGTCTATCAAGACAGCCTCAATCCCCAGATGCTCGCGATATTGCGCGGCATCCTGTTCTTCGCTGGTGTAGACGAAATTGGGCGTGATGCTTTTTTCCTGCATGAACGCCTGAACCCCTTTACTCCACACATCCCAGCCGTGCGGATAGGGCTCCATTCCCTGCTCATTAAAAGCGTGAATATGAATGTTTTTCTGATATTTAAAGGTTTGCAACAGCCAACGCAGGCGGTCGCTGACGGTGGGCTGCTGTGACATCGAACTGTTCTCAAACAGCAGACGGTCGCGCGGCTCATCGTAGCCTAAAATCACATGCAGTTCATCGACCTGACTACAGGCGCGCTGAATCAGATAAATATGGCCGGTGTGTAGCGGATAGAACTTACCGAAGACAATACCAATATTCTTTTCGTAGCGGGGGAATTCCAGCTCGAGAAAACGATGCAGCGCTTCCAGCTTCTGTGCGCTAGGGCTTTTGATTTTGGCATTAAGTAATTGACTGAGATAGCCTTTGGTCATATCGGTTGCGTCGGCAACCTGCTGTAGGGTGCAACCCTTCTGGCGGATAGCGGATTTCAGGTAATCAAATGATGACATGGTGCAACACTCTTGTTTAGCTTACTAAACAACATACCACAGAATATCGCTTTCTGTGGCTTGTTTAGAGATCGTCGAGGATCGCCAGCGCATCGGCCAGCTTTTTCACGCCGAATACCTGCATGCTGGCAGGCGCTTTCTTTGGCATATTGGCATGAGGAACGATGGCACGTTTAAAACCGTGTTTGGCAGCTTCGGTAATTCGCTCTTGCCCGCTGGGAACCGGGCGAATTTCGCCCGCCAGACCGACTTCACCGAAGATGACCAGATCCTGCGGCAGCGGGCGGTCGCGGAAGCTGGAAACCAGCGATAGCAGCAGCGCCAGATCGGCGCTGGTTTCGGTGACTTTGACGCCGCCGACGACATTCACAAACACATCCTGATCCGACATCTGCAAACCGCCGTGGCGATGCAGTACTGCCAGCAGAATCGCCAGGCGGTTTTGCTCCAGCCCAACCGCGACGCGGCGCGGGTTCGCCATCATCGATTGATCTACCAGCGCCTGAATCTCAACCAGCAGCGGGCGCGTGCCTTCCCACACGACCATGACCGAACTACCGGACGTCACTTCATCCCCGCGGCTGAGGAAAATGGCCGATGGATTGCTGATCTCACGCAGCCCTTGTTCCGTCATGGCGAACACGCCCAACTCATTGACGGCACCGAAACGGTTTTTATGGCTACGTAGGGTACGGAAGCGTGAATCGGCATCGCCGTCCAGCAGCACGGAACAGTCGATGCAGTGTTCCAATACTTTCGGTCCGGCGAGCGAGCCATCTTTGGTGACGTGGCCGACCATCACGATGGCGACGCCGCGCGTTTTGGCGAAGCGCGTCAGGTAGGCTGCGGTTTCGCGCACCTGCGCTACGCTGCCGGGGGACGATTGAATATCGGCGAGATGCATGACCTGAATGGAGTCGATCACCATCAGCTTCGGCTGTTCCTGCTCGGCAATCAGGCAAATCTGTTCGATGCTGGTTTCTGACAGCATGTTGAGATTCTGGGTCGGCAAATTAAGACGGTGTGCCCGCATCGCGACCTGCTGCAAGGATTCTTCCCCGGTAACGTACAGGGTTTTCATATTTTCTGACAGTTTGCAGAGCGTTTGCAGTAGCAGCGTACTTTTACCTGCGCCGGGGTTGCCGCCAATCAGGATCGCGCTGCCAGGAACGACGCCGCCGCCCAGAACGCGGTCAAATTCCTGAAAGCCAGTGGAAAAGCGGGGTAACGCTTCAAGGCTGATTTCTGAGAGTTTTTGCACCCGGCTGACGCCAGCACTCTCACCGGCATAGCCGGTGAGGCGGTCGGAGCGTGATACGGATGCCGACGCCAGGCGCACTTCAGTAATGGTATTCCAAGCGTGGCAGGCGCTGCACTGCCCTTGCCAGCGCGGGTAATCAGCCCCGCATTCATTACATACAAACGCCCGTTTGACGGCTTTTGCCACGTATCACCTCCTGCTAATTAACGCTTTTCGTGTCTCATGCTGCCGCTGAGGATGCAGAGCACGCCAGTGAGATCGGCATGACGGATCGTTACCGCAGACTGCTCATTAACCTTGGGTTTGGCGTGATAGGCAATGCCTAAGCTGGCTGTTTTGATCATCGGAAGATCGTTCGCGCCGTCGCCGATGGCAACGGTTTGGTGCATGGGAATTTCCAGCTTTTCCGCCAACTGTTGCAGCGTAGTGGCTTTATATTTTGCATCGACAATCTGACCTATGACTTCACCCGTCAGTTTGCCGTCTTGCAGACCTAATTCGTTGGCAACGGCGGCAACCAGACCTAGCTCGTCACGCAGATAATCGGCAAAGTAGGTAAACCCGCCCGACGCAATCGCAACGTGCCAACCCGCTTCCTGAAGCTGGCTAACCATATGGGTTAGGCCTGGCATCAGCGGTAAGGTTTTGCGTACCGTCTGTAAAATAGTGGCGTCTGCACCTTTTAATGTCCCTACGCGCTGACGTAGGCTGGCGGCGAAATCTAGCTCGCCCCGCATCGCGCGTTCGGTGACTTCCGCCACCAGCTCGCCTGTGCCTGCCAGCTTGGCGATTTCATCAATGCATTCGATCTGAATTGCGGTGGAATCCATGTCCATCACCAGTAAACCCGGTGAGCGTAGCGTCGGTGCGTTACGCATGGCCGCAACATCGATACCCAGCTCGTGAGCCAGCTTGGTTGCGCGTGGCGTCAGCGTACCCGCCAAACGGACGACTTGATAATCACCCACGTTCCAGGCGCTCACGATAACCATCGCGCTGCCCAGCTTACGCTGGTAGCGGGAAATCAGGTTTTTATCGAGAACGTCGCTATAAATCAGCCAGCCTGTGTCGCCAGCGCGGTAGTCAAGCGGCATCACTTCGTCACCGCTCAGTGATAATGGCAGTCCCGGCCAACAGTTGATCTCATCTGGGAGATCACAATAGGTCAGACTATTCGACATGGGGTAAATCCTCTGCTGGCAGTAGTGCGATAAAGTCGTGCGATAAAAAGGGATGTGGCGTCGACCAAACATATCCCTTCAAAAACTGGGCAACAAGCTATCCTATCGCTGGCGCTTCTGGCAACATGAAAGTATCCAAATCGTGTAAGGATTATCATGGTTCGCGCCCGGGTGAAATTTCGTCTACATCGCACGGCAATTGTGCTGATTTGCCTCGCCCTGCTGGTGGTATTAATGCAAGGTGCGTCCTATTTCAGTTTAAGCCACCAGATGGCGCGTTCTGAGCAGGTCGAAGATCTGTCGCGCACGCTCTCCAGGCAGGTGGCTTACAGCCTGTCGCCGTTGATGGGCAGCGTGGATGATAATGGTCAAAAGATTACGACCATCCTCAAACAACTCACCGATCATAGCCGTATTCTGGATGCTGGCGTGTATCAGCAGGACGGTTCGCTGGTGGCGCATGTGGGTGAACAGGTACAGTTGCGAGACCGGCTGGCGCTGGACGGTAACCGTGTCGGTAGCTACTTTAACCATCAACTGGTGCAACCCATTGAAGGAAAAGAAGGGCCTATCGGTTTCCTGCGCATCACGCTGGATACGCACGTATTGGCGACCGAAGCCAGACAGGTGGATAACACGACCAATATTCTGCGTCTGATGATCTTACTTTCACTGGCTATCGGCATCATTCTGACTCGAACGCTGTTGCAAAATCGCCGCACTCGCTGGCAACAGTCACCTTATCTTCTTACTGCGAGTACGCCCGTGAAAGAAGAAGAGGATGAGGCAGAGAACGGCACGCAGACGGCTGGTAGCGTGCTAGTAAAAAAAGACGGAGAAGAGAAACGCCTCTGATGCGCTAACGGCACCCCGTAAAAATGGTCTGCTTCTACGGGGTCTACGCGGTTATTTCAATGCCAACTGAAACGCCATCCAGTGGCTATGGAATTGATTGAGTATCGAGGTGTACTCGCTTTTGGTATAGCGATCGAAATTTGAAGAGGCGATGTAGTCGCGAAAGCGACCAAACCCGGTAGAAACGTCTGTTGAGGCGGCTAGCGAGAAAATTTGTTGGCGCTGAAGTTGGGTGGTAGAGGTGCCTTCTGCGTTCTTTTGCAGTTGCAGAAATGTAGTATTCGCTTTATCGGCGTCTCCTGCGTCAACGCTGCGCTGGTATTCGTCTTGCAGGAGGTTTTTTTCCAGATTACTCAGCGCATCAGATTTGAATTGTATAATGCCCTGAATATCCCGATCTGCCTGATGCTGGTAATCGTTGTCGACATAGCGATTTTTCAATGTCTCTAGCTTACTGGCCGTAATCGCAATTTCCATACTATCGGTAGTGTAGCTCCATAGACTGACTTCAGGCGGGGAGGATAAGGCGGTTTTAACGAGGCCGAGAAACGCCTCCTTACTGATGCCGCTGTCCTCTTTGAGGTGGTTTGACCAAAGCCCGATGGTCATTTCGTGCGTGCCGATGTTATCAGGAGAGACATTGATATTGCCGAGAGGAAGACTGGCGGCATTGTTTTGTCGTTCAAGCTCACGAGCTCTCGCCGCGCTCATCGCTTCTAGCGCTTTTTCTTCTTCTTTGTGGCCCAAAATCGGCGCATCAGCAAACTCTTCCCTTATACGTGCGATGGCTTCCTCAGAGATCTCTACACTTTTAGGTAAGATGAAGGTTTTACCGGTAATGGGGTCAAAGACTTTTGCAGAGTCTGTTGGGGTACTTGTCGTTGTTGAAGGAGCGGCAGCAGACGGTGTGGTATTTGATGGTCGTGCGGTGCTTTGGGCCTGAGAATTGCTATAACCCGTATCATTTACAGACAAGCTCATACTCTCTCCTTAAGTGCGATCAAATGGTTAAATATTGACCCAAACATTATCGGCAAAGATAAATGATAACTTTATAAATGATTTATGGCGTAATTGTTGGTCGCGGTATCAGAACGGTGACTCAAGGCATGATTCATCCGCGCTGTTTATGCCATCACCGATTGTGTCTGCACGTTAAATCAGGGAAAATGCTTGGCTACAGTTTATTTCCGCTTTGCCTGACGATCTGACATCGGTGTGTTGTTGACTTGATGCTGGCGCCGGGTGGCTAACAAAAGAAACCTGAAAATCATGTCTCCAAGTGAATACGCCCGCGAAGTCTCTAAAAGAAGAACGTTCGCTATCATTTCTCACCCTGATGCCGGTAAAACGACGATTACCGAAAAGGTCCTGCTATTCGGACAGGCGATTCAGACTGCCGGTACGGTAAAAGGGCGTGGTTCCAACCAGCATGCGAAATCCGACTGGATGGAGATGGAAAAGCAGCGTGGTATCTCCATCACCACGTCCGTGATGCAGTTCCCCTATCGTGAATGTCTGGTTAACCTGCTGGATACCCCTGGGCACGAAGACTTCTCCGAAGATACCTACCGTACATTGACGGCGGTGGACTGCTGTCTGATGGTGATTGACGCTGCAAAAGGGGTCGAAGACCGTACGCGTAAACTGATGGAAGTCACTCGTCTGCGTGATACACCTATTCTGACGTTTATGAACAAACTCGACCGTGACATCCGCGATCCGATGGAAGTGCTGGATGAAGTCGAGAGTGAGCTTAAAATTGCCTGCGCGCCGATCACCTGGCCGATTGGCTGCGGTAAATTGTTCAAAGGCGTATACCACCTTTATAAAGACGAAACCTATCTGTATCAGACCGGTAAAGGCCATACGATTCAGGAAGTGCGCATCGTTAAAGGGCTGGACAACCCTGAGCTGGATACTGCCGTTGGTGAAGAACTGGCTGTTCAACTGCGTGAAGAGCTGGAGCTGGTTAAAGGGGCATCGCACGAATTTGAGCTGGATGCGTTTCTTGCCGGTGAGCTGACGCCAGTCTTCTTTGGTACCGCGCTGGGTAACTTTGGCGTTGACCATATGCTGGACGGATTAGTCGCCTGGGCACCTGCGCCGATGCCGCGTAAAACGGATACCCGCGAAGTGACGGCAGCGGAAGAGAAATTCACCGGTTTTGTGTTCAAGATTCAGGCCAATATGGACCCGAAACACCGTGACCGCGTAGCGTTTATGCGCGTTGTGTCCGGAAGATATGAAAAAAGCATGAAGCTGCGTCAGGTTCGTACGGGCAAAGACGTGGTGATTTCAGATGCGTTGACCTTTATGGCAGGCGACCGTTCCCACATTGAAGAAGCCTACCCCGGCGATATCATTGGGTTACACAACCACGGCACGATTCAGATTGGTGATACGTTTACACAGGGTGAAGACATGAAATTCACCGGTATCCCCAACTTTGCGCCGGAACTGTTCCGTCGTATCCGCCTGCGTGACCCGCTCAAGCAGAAGCAACTGCTGAAAGGGCTGGTACAGCTGTCCGAGGAAGGCGCGGTGCAGGTATTCCGTCCATTGACCAACAACGACCTTATTGTTGGTGCTGTTGGGGTACTGCAGTTTGATGTGGTGGTTGCCCGTCTGAAAACGGAATACAACGTTGAGGCGATTTACGAGTCCGTTAACGTTTCAACCGCGCGCTGGGTTGAGTGCAGTGATGTGAAGAAATTCGAAGAGTTTAAGCGTAAGAACGAACTGCATCTGGCACTGGATGGCGGCGATAATCTGGCCTATATCGCACCGACGATGGTGAACCTGAACCTGACGCGGGAACGTTATCCTGAAGTCACGTTCCACCAAACGCGTGAACATTAATCTTATAACGACATTAATTTCGCTGGATTGTGCCATGGTTTCACGAAAAATCCGTGATCATGGCGTTTAAATAGTAACCATTTTGTTAAACTAATTATCACCCGGTTATATTTGGTTTTAGACCAAAAATGCCGGGTGTTTTTATTTTTAAATGATTTAAAAATCAATGTGTTATTTTTTTATTTCTCTTTGCGTCCTTTCTCGCCTCGGTGCAACAGACAAATCTGAATTGCTGTGCATTTCTCCTTGCTCCCCTGTGATTTCTCATTCTGTAGGCTATAGTTAACAGCGTGTTAACTGATTTGGCTCGTTCAACTGTTAATGCAATTTAAGTTGGTTCATTATTTTTATTTGTTTCGCTTTTGCAATTCAATACTCTGATTTTTTATGTAGGAAGAGAGAATCATCGGAGTATTGGCAACGTCATTATCACCTTGATTTGCTGATGACCGTGCAGGCGTAAACGTGACCCGGGTCAGTTATTTCGGGTTTACAGAAAAGCATAAGAAGGAAGACATCGATGAAAAAGACCAAATTGACACAATCGCTGATCGTAGTTGCCCTGAGTTCGATTCTGGCTGGTGGTGCAATAGCTGAAGAAACGTTAGGGCAGAAGGTAGAGCGTATCGCGGATACAACTGGTGCAAAAATCGATAGCTCCGCTAATAAAGCGTCTGGCTACATGAGCGACAGTGCTGTTACGGCAAAAGTGAAGAGCGCGTTGTTGGAAGATAAATCGATTACCAGCAGCGACATTTCAGTCGAAACATCAAATGGCGTCGTTACGCTGAGTGGCTTTGTCGGCAGTCAGGCACTCAGCACCCGAGCAGTGGAAATTGCCACACAGGTTGAGGGCGTCCAATCTGTTAGCGACAAACTTCAGGTTAAAGATAATCAATCACAATCGGTTGGCGCTTACGCCGATGATGCCGTAGTAACGAGCACGATTAAGGCCAAACTGTTGGCGGATGATATTGTTCCGTCTCGTAAAGTGAAAGTCGAAACGCAAGAAGGCGTTGTGCTATTGAGTGGCACAGTGGATAACAAAGCGCAGTCCGACCGGGCAGAAAGTATTGCGAAGGCTGTTGACGGTGTGAAAAGCGTCAAAAACGACCTGACAGTTAAATAATAGCTATTTCACTCGGGGTTATCCGTTATCGCGGGTAACCCTACTTAATCCGCACAATAAAACACCACCTGTGGATACGCAATCAGGACGCACGACGCGCGTCAGGATGACCACCATGATTCTTCATTTTGTCTGGTAAGGAGAGCGTATGTTTCGTTGGGGCATTATATTCTTAGTTATCGCACTGATCGCGGCAGCACTGGGTTTCGGCGGGTTGGCCGGTACGGCAGCTGGCGCGGCGAAAATCGTCTTTGTGGTCGGTATTATTCTGTTTCTGCTTAGCTTGTTCACCGGTCGGAAACGACCGTAGCACAGCGCATTATTTGATCTAAATACATTATTTTATCTAAATAATTGTCATACAGAGCACACAGCCGCGCCACGCGGCTGTCACATTTTACCGGCACACTAATCCTTTACCGATACTACTCGTGTATTTGCTGCATTTCGACAGTTTATCAGGAGGTTTATGATGAATAACGATATTGTTGTTGGCAAATGGAAACAGTGGAAAGGGAGTTTTCTGGCGCTGTGGGCCGATTGGTTTGACAGCGACTGTGCCTGGCTGGAAGGAAGTAATGATTACTTGTCCGGCGTCTTACAAGAGGGTTACGGAAAAGCCCACGAAGAGGTATCCTCAGAGAAAACCACGTTACACTGAGGCTTCACCGCAACGACAAGTCCGATTCTGCCATGATGCTTTGGCAGGATATGACTTGTGTGTCGATTAGGTTGCCTCATCTGACGGGCTTAATCTTAGCGGAGAGAAGCGACGTGCCTTCTGAACGACATCGTTTTATCGATACCCACTGCCATTTCGATTTTCCCCTATTCTACGATGATGCACCGGAAAGTTTGCGTCTGGCGCAAGATGCTGGGGTTGAACGCATCATTATTCCTGCGGTGGCTTCTCAGCATTTTGAGCGCGTATTGACGCTTGCTCGCACCTATTCTTCGCTTTACGCCGCACTTGGCCTTCATCCACTTTATATTGCTGAACATCAGGAAAGCGATCTGCTTCGGCTGGAGGATGAACTAAGCCAATTGCCCGCAGCGCTGGTGGCGATCGGTGAGATTGGCTTGGATCTCTATATGCCGGAACCGCAGTTCGAGCGACAGCTTGCTTTCCTTGAGGCGCAGCTTAGATTGGCGAAAAAATACGATCTCCCAGTGATTCTGCATTCGCGGCGCAGCCATGACCGACTGGCACAATTACTCCGGCGTATTGATGTGCCGCGTACTGGTGTGATTCACGGGTTTGCGGGCAGCCTGGCGCAGGCAGAGGCCTTTATCCGGCTGGGTTACTACATCGGTGTAGGGGGAACCATTACCTATGATCGAGCGAATAAAACACGTCAGGCAATCGCGCAACTGCCGTTAGAACGGCTTTTGCTGGAAACGGATGCCCCCGATATGCCGATGAGCGGTTATCAGGGGCAGCCAAACCGACCCGAACGTATTTCGTGTGCGTTTCAAACGTTATGTGAGCTACGCGCTGAATCGCCTGAGGTGATAGCGGAGGCGCTCTGGCAGAATTCGCTTAGGCTGTTTGAGCGGCTCACTCCGGCGTAGCACGGCTACTGCTACGCCACGATATTCCCCAAAGCGGAACGACGCTCTGCTTCCGCTTTTCTGTTATTTCTGTGCGACAACAGGCAGAACAGTCATTTTGATTTCATATGCCAACCATTAAATTGTGATGAAGATCACTTTTTTGTGTTTTGGACTGTTCGATGTTGTATGTATTTGTGACATAAATTAGCGACCTTTACGGGCCTATCTCTATAATCGGCTCGCCAGCGCGTGCTGACCGTTCTGGCGACACGATTTTTATTATGCTCTCACTTTTTTCACGCGTTATAGGGAACTGCACATGCAACTCGTTATGAGTCTCATCGGCATGATTGTTCTGATACTGTGCGCGGTTATGCTGTCCAATAACCGTAAAGCTATCAGATTGCGCACCGTAGCCGGTGCTTTCATTCTTCAGATCGGTATCGGTGCCTTGGTGCTATATGTACCCGTCGGGCGCAAGATTCTGGAGGGCATGACGAGCGGTGTAGCAAACGTTATCGCCTACGGAAATCAAGGCGTGTCGTTCATGTTTGGCGGTCTGGTTTCCGACAAAATGTTCGAGGTATTTGGCGGCGGTGGGTTTGTTTTCGCGCTCCGAGTCTTGCCGATTATTGTCTTTTTCTCTTCCCTTATCGCCGTGTTGTACTACATGGGCGTTATGCAGTTGGTCATCAAGGTGCTCGGTGGCGGATTGCAGAAGCTGCTGGGAACGTCCCGTACTGAATCGCTCTCTGCAACAGCCAATATCTTTGTTGGCCAAACGGAAGCCCCTCTGGTAGTACGTCCGTATATTGCCAACATGACGCAATCAGAGCTGTTTGCGGTAATGTGCGGTGGGTTGGCATCGATTGCGGGTGCCGTAATGGCGGGCTATGCCCAGATGGGGGTGCCGCTGGAATACCTGATTGCGGCGTCCTTCATGGCGGCTCCGGGTGGATTACTGTTTGCCAAACTGATGGTGCCGGAAACGGAAAAAACGCACGACCATGACGAAATGGTTGGGTTTGTCGATGAAGACGATCGTCCGGCTAACGTCATCGATGCGGCGGCAAGCGGTGCGGCTTCCGGTATGCAGTTGGCGCTGAATGTCGGTGCAATGCTGCTAGCATTTATCGCCTTGATCGCCGTCCTGAACGGTATTCTTGGCGGAATTGGCGGCTGGTTTGACTACCCGCAGCTGTCGCTGGAATTGATTTTGGGCTGGTGTTTTGCGCCTGTTGCGTTCCTGATTGGTATTCCCTGGAGTGAAGCGACCGTTGCGGGTTCGTTCATTGGGCAAAAACTGATCGTCAACGAGTTCGTCGCTTACATGAATTTCAGTGAATATCTGAAAGCAGATGACGTGGTGCAGGCCGCTGGCTTGCAGGTTCTGTCGGATCATACCAAGGCTGTGATTTCGTTCGCGCTGTGCGGCTTTGCTAACCTTTCGTCTATTGCTATTCTTATTGGAGGTTTGGGCAGTATGGCACCGACTCGGCGTCAGGATATTGCCCGCTTTGGTTTGAAAGCGGTTGCGGCAGGTACGCTTTCTAACCTGATGAGCGCCTGCATCGCAGGGTTCTTTTTGGCTCTGTAAATGTAACCAGGCATTCTTGCAGTAGCGAGATGATGGGCGGCGAAAGTCGCCCATTGTTCGTTTTAAACCCTACGTTTTTCAGGGTTTAAGCGTGATCTACGCGATGTTTACTGAATGTGGGCGCGATTGCTTGCCTGAGTGGAGTGACATGCTTTCTGCTTTTATTGATGATGTTGAATGGATTACTTTTCCACGGGCAACGGACGGTGCCGCCTACCCAGGTATTACTGCTCGCTGCCATTTCCATTCTTCTGCCTATGATGATGCACTTTTCGCTGAGGCGAATATTCCTTTTTCTGATGCGCTAGAGCGTGCTGTACCGAAACGGCGGGCTGAATTTTTGGCTGGACGTTACCTTGCCAGACATGTGTTGAATAAGTTGGGTCATCCCGATTTTGTTCTGCATAGTGGGGAGGATCGTTCGCCACAATGGCCGGAAAACATCGCTGGTTCGCTGAGTCATAATAAAGACAGCGTTCTTTGCGCTGCACATGTGCGTAATGACGAGCTGTCGTGCGTGGGGGTTGATATCGAAGGGTTTATATCCGACGAGCGTGCACAGTCGCTGTGGCCCGGAATCATTGGTGACGAAGAGTTCCAGTGGTTTCTGGAGCGGGAGGAGTCGTTCTGCTGCCTGCTGACGGTAAGTTTCTCGGCAAAAGAGAGCCTGTTCAAGGCGCTTTATCCGCAGGTTCGGCACTACTTCGATTTTCTGGATGCCAGACTGGTGGCTCTGGATATCACTAAACGCGAGTTTGAGCTGGAGCTGTTGACCGATCTGACCCCCGTTTTTTACGCCGGACGCCGCTTTAAAGGTGCGTATCTGCTGAGAGAGTACGACGTCACTACCTTTCTCTGCTGCTAAAAAAGCCCGCGTTAGCGGGCTCCGAGTCATTCATTAGAACGTATTGGTATCAGAACTTGTAGCTCACGCCGCCGTATATCGTCCGCCCAGACAGGAAGTAGTCGTTGTTGGTTGCGACGTAATCCCGTTTTTCGTTGGTCAGGTTAGTGAGTCCTAATTTCAGGTCCACATTTTTAACTGGCGTATAGGTGGCACCGATATCCACGGTGTTGAAGCCACGTGTTTTGCTGACCTCTTTATCAAACAGATATTGATTGCCGGTGTATTGGTAAGCAATATAAGTCGATAGATTATCTAACGCCTGCCAGTTCAACTGCGTGTTAACCGTATTTTTTGGCGTTTGCTTCAGGCGCATTCTGGTGGTGCGATCTTCCGCGTCGACAATAGTCCAGTTAGTGGTCCAGTTCAGGTCATCTGTCACATCGACCCAGAATGAAGTTTCAATCCCTTGAATTCGCGCTTTATTCACATTTTCATAGGTGAGGCGCGTCGCGACTCTGTCCCAGGTCTGAACCTGAATCATGTCTTTAATATCGTTATTAAATAAAGTAACACCCGCGCCAAAGCGCTCGGCTTCATAAGCGGTGCCGACTTCATAGCTGATTGACGTTTCAGGCTTCAAATCCGGGTTACCTACCGTCTGGCAGCGGCCACGGCAGGCGGCAATCGCGTACGATTCCGATGATTGTGCAATTGAGGGGGCTTTAAACGCTTTGCTGACGCCGCCTTTTACCACCCAGTTGTCGGTGAGGCTATAGGTGGCGTAAGCGCGCGGGCTGAACTCTGTACCGTAAGTCTCATGCTTATCGACACGTCCGCCGAAGGTTAATGCCAGATCGGATAACTTGAATTCATCTTGCAGGAAGAGTGCACCCTGACTCACGTCAATGGTGCCGTTGGGCAAGTTCATACTGTGTTTCAAGGAAGTGAGGCGATATTCTCCGCCACCAGTCAGTAGATGATCGCCTAGATAGCCAGAGACCTGTCCGTCAATCGTATGGTTATCCTGCGTAATGTCGGCTTTGCCATTATTGAGTTGGGAATTATCCATCAACTCCACATTTTCATAGAAATAGCGTAGACGCGTATCGACGTTATCCCAACTACCGTTGTGCGTTAATCCCAGTCCCAGACGTTCCATTTTTTGAATGTTACGCACAGCTGCACCATAGTTATTCCAACGTACGTCACGGTCGTCTTTGGCATATGTGGCGTCGAAATCCAAGCTCTGTTGATCATCAATCAACCACGTTAAATTTCCCATCACGCTGTAATTATCACGTTTTTCCAGCGCATCAGTATTCTGATTTACCGACTGTTCAGTTTTCCATGCATCGCGCTCTCCGCCATCGGCCAGCAGGCTCCCCAGCAGCGTGTTTTCTATGAGTGGTCCGCTGATATAACCATTCAGACGGTTATGGTCACCACCCGATCCTTCCATTGGCGATGTAATGTTATAGCCAATTTCGCCTTTTAGTTCGTTGCTCGGTTGGTTCAGAATGACGTTAATGACACCGCCCAGTGCATCGGCACCGTACAGGGAGGACATCGGCCCACGGATCACTTCAACACGCTCGATCGCTGAGATGGGAATTGCGCTCAGATCGAAATCATTACCCATATTTCCAGCAAGCGCATCACGGGAATTAACTCGACGGCCATTGATGAGTAACAACGTATAGTCCGCTTTCATACCGCGGATCTTGATTTCGTTACGACCATAACTCGTCGACGGATTGATGTTAATGCCCGGTAGCTTTTTCACCGCGTCGGAAATGTTATTCACCGACATCTTTTCCAGCTCGGCACGCGTGATGACAGAGACACTCGCGGGCGCGCTCAGCGTGGTGTGCTTCGTCTGTGTTGCTGTCACGACGATTTTTTCATCTGCCGCGTTTTCTGCCTGCGCAAGTGCAGGCAGTGCCAGTAATCCAGTCATCAGCAGGGCGTGATACACCTTGCTGTGTGGGAAATGATGATGTGAAAAACGACTTTCCGGTTTTAGCTGCATGTCAAAGACCCCATCAAATAGTAGAAAAAAACATCCCCGTAAGTAACTCACTGTGTTGTGAGTATTGCCGACCCACTCGTTGCGTGAGTCGATCGGTTTATTGCCCAGTCACCTGTGCTGATTGGCGTGCTGCCATTCTCCGGCCGCGTTCAGCCAATTGCGGAATCAAGCGCATGGTCAGCAGCATGGCGACCAGCGCAAATACGGTGCTGGCCACGGCAAGCTGTGAGAACCCGTCAATTTTCCCCTCGGTGGAGGTGCTCAGATAAGCGGCTGAGGCAACGCTAGCAAGCCCTGATGCAATGTTGGCCGCTGTTCCCTGATAGGACATAAACGCGGCGCGCTGATGCGGTAGCGGAATACCTGCGGTAATCGCCAGCGTGCTACTAGAACGAGCCGCACTCAGCGCCATGAACAAGGGGAACATCAGATACAGAGAGAGCGAGAAGGGCAATGCAAAGCCACAGAGAATGACAACCGCCAGCAGCAGTGTCGTTACTATGATTGTCTGGCTGGCATACCCACGATCCAACAGGTTGCCACACAGCTGCATGGTCACCATGCTTGCCAGCCCGCCACAGAGATAGAGCAGGGAAATATCATCCCGAGGGAAAGCGAGGTTGAACTGAAAATAGTTGGAGAAATGGGGGATCAGCAGGAAATGTCCGAACATTTGTAGCGAAATCACCGTCAGCCCCAATAGGAAAATGGGTGATGCCAGCAGGTCTTTTAATACCGAAGCGGGCGCTGTCGTGGGTGACGAACCTTGCTGAACCCGGTGCGTCGGAGGCATTGAAGGAAAAAACCACAGCACTAACAGCGCCAGTAGCAGGCCGCCGAGGCCGAAGGTATAAAACGGTGCTTGCCAGTTAATTCGGTGGGCCAACTCCAGTGACAGCGGCATGATGACAATGGCTGCGAGTGAGAAGCTCATTCCGACGTAGGCCAACTGCTTTCCGCGTTCGTTGGTCGGCACGATATCAACAACCGCCGCCATCAAGACGCCCGATGCCGGGCCAGCAACACAGCCCGCCAAAATAAACAGCAGCAAAAGATGGGTTTGACTGGTGGCAAACATGCAGGCTGCCGTCAGACCAAAGCGCAACGTCAGTAGAACAAGCAGGGCGTGTTTACGGTTAAATCTATCCAGATAAGGCGCGGCGAGGAAGCCGACGATGGCTGAGGCAAACGTTGCGCCGCCGCTAATATAGCCGATGTTTTTGGCATCCATGGAGAGTGCGCTGATGAAGTCGGGGCCTAGCGGCATCACCATCATTAGGCTACCGAGAGAAAGCATATTGATTAGCAACGCCAGATGCACAACAGATCGGGTGTGCTGGCGGTACATGCTTTCATCCATGACAGGCTCACATTTAGACACAGTTAGTAAAATATTGGCGCAGTCTAGCGCAGCTTAATTCCGCTGACAATGAATGATAACTATTTTCATTATCATCTGTGATGTGGGTTTTATAATCAATACATTCCTATTGCTAATCATTAACGGTTATGAAAGATGAACAATAAAATTGATTAACATCAATATAACCCGCAATTTTGGGGAGGAAATAACCATTTTGTGGAAGGATTGACCGAACACGTTACTTCAGTGTAATTTAACTGCGCTTAATATAAATGATAATGATTTTAATAATCATTGGTATTTAATTTGCGAGCGCAGGAGCTGTCTTGTGGATACACTGATTACAGAAACTGAAACATTTAGCGGGCTAACTTATTCAGAACAGACCGCTTTTTTATATGCATCGGAACACCGAAGCCTTTCTACTTCCGGCTTATTTGAACGTATTTCTTCCCCTGTTTGTACTCCGGGCTCGCACGATGACAGGCTTAGCTCAGCAATCGCGCAGGCGTTTCAGCGCGCGCGTCAAGCAGGGCAGTCGCTGCCTATTGTTGTAGGGGCAATCCCCTTTGATACCACACAACCTTCTTGTCTCTATGTGCCTGATAGCTACACCGTTACGACGAAATCGGAACTCGTTAGCCGCGCCCGTAAGTACACGACTGCGGCACCTAAAGCATCAACGCTAAACAGTGTTCCTGATGAATCTCAGTTCAAATCCATTGTGGCAGAGGCCGTTGAGCGGTTCCGACGCGGTGAACTAAGCAAAGCGGTGCTGTCGCGCATTCTGGACATTGAGCTGACGGAACCCGTTAAGGCTCAGACGATCCTCAACAACCTGATGGTACAGAATGCGGGTGGCTATCACTTCTCGCTGCCGCTGCCGGATGGTTCGGTATTACTGGGTGCCAGCCCGGAACTGCTGCTGCGTAAGCAGGGGAGTGTGATTGTCTCTAATCCGCTGGCGGGTTCGGCACGACGGATGAGCGATGAACATCTGGACTACCTGAACAGCCAGCGTTTACTGAATTCTGGCAAAGATAAGCACGAGCATAAGCTGGTGGTGGACGACATTCGCCAACGCCTGATGCCGCTGTGCGTGTCGTTAACCATTCCATCGGTCCCCTCGCTGATGAGCACCGCTTCAATGTGGCATTTGTCCACGGCGATTAGAGGCGAGCTGGTGAACCCTGAGATGACAGCGCTTCAGGTCGCCTGTCAGCTACACCCCACCCCCGCACTCTGCGGTTTCCCCACGCAGGAAGCGCGCCAGCTGATCGCAGAATTGGAACCGCATGACCGTGGCGTATTCAGCGGCATTGTCGGCTGGTGTGATGCCAACGGTGATGGCGAATGGGCGATCGCGATTCGCTGCGGCACCATCAAACACAATAAAGTCCGCCTGTTTGCTGGCGCGGGCATTGTTGAGGCATCCGTCCCCGAGGATGAATGGGCTGAAACCGCTGCCAAATTAAACACGATGCTGAATGCATTTGGGCTTAACTCAGGTGTGGATGGACTATGAGCATTGAATTTACGCCCTGGCCAGAGGCGCTGGCACAGCGCTACCGTGAGAAAGGCTATTGGGTCGGCTTGCCGTTAACGGACGCCTGGGAGCGCCACCTGACGACGCAGCCGGATGCCGTTGCGGTCGTGTGCGGTGAGCGTCAGTGGAGCTATCGGGAACTGGACCAACAGTCTTCCGCGCTGGCATCTCGCTTGACGGAACAGGGCTTGCGCAGTGGCGATACCGCGCTGGTGCAACTGCCAAACGTAGCCGAATTTTACCTGACCTTTTTTGCATTGCTGAAAATGGGGGTCGCGCCAGTTAACGCGCTGTTCAGTCATAACAAGCTGGAGCTGCTGTCGTATGCCACGCAGATCGAACCACGCTTATTGATTGCATCAGCAGAGCATCCGCTGTTTGGCAACGGTGAGTTTCTGGATCGGCTACAGACGCAGGTTCCTCGCCTGCAAACGGTGGTGATGCTCGGCGACAGCCCGCTAGGGCACAGTCTGACTGACTGGCTGCAACTGAATGCTTCGGGCAGTCAGTATCAGCCTTCCGCGTCGGGGCAGGTCGCCTTCTTCCAGCTTTCTGGCGGCAGTACCGGTACGCCGAAGCTGATTCCTCGCACCCATGACGATTACTACTACAGCGTGCGTCGTAGCGTAGAAATTTGCGAGCTGACGCCACAAACCCGCTACCTGTGCGCGTTGCCCGCACCGCATAACTTCCCGTTAAGTTCGCCCGGTTCGCTCGGCGTATTTTACGCTGGTGGACGCGTCGTGCTGGCGTCCGATCCGGGAGCGATGACCTGTTTCCCGTTAATCGAGCGCCATCAGATCGATATTACGTCGCTGGTGCCGCCCGCTGCCGCGTTGTGGGTTCAGGCGGCAGAGCAGTTTGGTGCGGCGTTGCGTAGCCTGAAGGTTTTGCAGGTGGGGGGCGCGAAGTTAAGTGAAGCCGTTGCCCGACGCATCCCGGCAGTCTTGGGCTGTCAGCTACAGCAGGTGCTGGGGATGGCGGAAGGGCTGGTGAATTACACCCGACTGGATGACAGCGATGAACATATCTTCACCACGCAAGGCTACCCGATGAGCCCGGACGATGAGGTGAAAGTGCTGGATATTGATGGTAATCCGGTGCCGAGAGGCGAGGCGGGGCTGCTGGCGACGAGAGGTCCGTACACCTTCCGTGGCTATTACCGCAGCCCGGAACACAATGCCCGAGCTTTCGACGGAGAAGGTTTCTATCACTCGGGTGATGTGGTGCAAATGACCGAAGAGGGCTATTTGCGCGTGGTCGGGCGGGAGAAAGATCAGATCAACCGCGGTGGAGAAAAGATTGCCGCCGAAGAAATCGAAAACCTGCTGCTCAAGCATGACGGCATTCTCCATGCCGCGCTGGTGTCCATGCCTGACCCGGTTATGGGCGAAAAGAGCTGTGCTTTTCTGGTGGTCAGCGATCCTTCGCTGAAAGCCATCACATTAAGAAAATATCTGCGGAATCAGGGTATTGCTGAATTCAAACTGCCAGACCGCTTCGAGATGATCGACACCTTGCCCGTCACACCCGTCGGCAAGATTGATAAGAAATCACTCCGTCAGCGCATTCAGACCCAACTTAGCATTCAAAATAAATAAGGATTTTGTGATGGCAATCCCTTCTATTGCTTCGTATCCCCTGCCGTGCGCACAGGATTTCCCAGACAACAAGGTGTCCTGGGCGTTTGAACCTGAGCGTGCGGTACTGCTGATTCACGACATGCAGGACTATTTCGTGAATTTCTATGGCGCGGACAGTCCGCTGATGCAACAGCTGATTGAAAACATTGCGGCATTGCGAGCCTACTGCAAAGCGCAGGGCGTTCCGGTGGTGTATACCGCGCAACCTAACGCGCAGAGCGCGGCTGACCGCGCGCTGCTGAACGATATGTGGGGCGCAGGGCTGAATAATCATCCTGAAAAACAGCGTGTTGTGAGCGCACTGGCACCCGATGAACATGACACCGTGCTGGTGAAATGGCGCTACAGCGCATTCCATCGTTCCCCGCTGGAACCGATGATGAAAGAGATGGGCAAAGATCAACTGATTATCTGCGGTGTTTATGGGCATATCGGCTGCATGATTACCGCGACGGATGCCTTCATGCGCGATATCAAGCCCTTCATGGTCGGCGATGCGATTGCGGATTTCTCACTTCAGGAACACCAGATGGCGCTGAAATATGTGGCGACGCGCGCCGGACGGGTGATTAGCACAGCAGAACTCACAGGAGCAAAAATGGCACAGGCACTCACGAAACAAGGGCTGAGAGCGCATCTGCTGAGTTTGATCGACGAAGAAGACGATCAGTTCGATGAAGATGAAAATCTGATCGACTATGGCCTGGACTCGGTGCGTATGATGGCGCTGCTGACCGAATGGCGCAATCAGGGCGTGACGCTGAGCTTTGTCGATCTGGCGCGTAACCCCAGCCTGAATGCCTGGTGGGCGCTGATCGAAAAACAGCAGGGAGCCGTATCATGAAGCCGTTGAGCGTGGCGCAGTGCGGGCTGTGGTTAGGCCATGCCTTGAACGAGGATAAGGCGACGTTCAACACGGCGGAGTGCATCGCATTTGATGGCAAAATCGATATTGAAGCCATGTTAAGCGCAATCCGTCAGGCGGTGATGGAATGCGAATGCCTGTACTGCCAGTTTGTTGAGGTTGCGGGTGAACATGCAGAGCAACCAGAGATCGGTTTTGTCGCTTCGCAACTACCCGTTCCGATTGGCGTGCTGCCGATTGTCGAACTGTTGCCTGTGCCGATGGCGGATGAAGAGCAGACGATACGCCAGTGGGCGCGTGATGAAATCTCCCAGCCGCTGGATTTGCTAAACGGATTACCTTGCCGCTTTGCGCTGCTGTGCGGTGAAAAGCGTGATTTTCTCTACAGCTGCGTTCACCACATTGCCTTGGACGGTTTCGGCACCACGATGCTGTTTCAACGTATCGCCCAGATCTACAGCGCGCTGACGGCAGGACAATCTGCACCGGTGGCCGAGTTTGGCCCATTCAGCGAGGTGTTGGAAGAGGAACGGCAGCGCGATACCCGTGGGCAGACAGCACAGGCGCGTGATTTCTGGTTGGAAACGCTGAATGCGATGCCGGAACCGGTCAGTTTCAGCGAGAAGAAAGCGCCGATAGCGGCGCGTTTTTTGCGTCAAAGCTGTGATATGCCTGCGGATCTCTGGCAGCCGCTAACGGCGCTGTGTGAAGGCAATAAAATCAGCTGGCCGGATCTATTTTTAGCGATGTTGGCGACGCACCTGAAACTGGTATCCGGCAGCGACCGACTGACGTTCGGCATGATGGTGATGAACCGAATCGGTTCCGCCTCGCTGACGGTGCCGAGCATGCAGATGAATATCGTGCCGCTGTGCATTCAGGTGGATGAGCAGGCGGATTTTGTGGCGCTGGCGCAGCAGGTTGCCCGCACCAAACGCACGTTGCGTCGTCATCAGCATTATCGCTATGAGCATTTACGGCGCGATCTGAACCGCGTCGGCGGTGAACAGCGCCTGTTCGGGCCGCTGATCAATATCATGCCATTCGATCATCCGCTCAATTACGGATCGCTGTCGTCCAGCACGCTGAATCTCAGCGCTGGGCCAGTAGAAGATCTGACGATCGAGATCCATTTTAAACCGGATGGCACCCCGGTGTTGGACTTTGATGCCAATCCTGCCTGTTACAGCGCGGAAGCGCTTGCCAGCCTGCAAGAAACCCTGTTCACGCTGCTTCAGCGTTGGCTGGCGCAGCCGCAGCAAACCAGCGGCGAACTGCTAGAACGCTGGCTGCGTGAAGAACGTGAACTGGCGCTGATCGCTAGCCGTGAGCCTGAGCCGTTTGTTGAACCCGTTCTGACGGCGATTGCCAAGGCTGCGCGTAAAAACCCGCATCATATCGCGTTAGTGCAGCGCGATCGGCAATACAGCTATCAGCAACTGCTGGATCTGAGCGTTCAGGCCGCCGCGGCGTTGCATGAGCGTGGCGTACAGTCCGGCGAACGCATCGGCATTATGCTGAATCGTAGCCCGGAAACCATTATCAGTTTGCTGGCCGTGATGCAGTGTGGCGCGGTTTATGTGCCACTCGACCCTGAACAGCCACGCGAACGGCAGCAGCACATTATCCAGATTGCTGAGCTGCGTACGATTGTGACGCAGGCGGACTACCAGCATCGGCTAGCCTCCGTTTTTTCTGGTGAGATCGTTCTGGCAGGGCATCTTTTATCATCCCACGCGCAGGCCGTGGCTATGCCTACTGTGGAGTCGAAAGCAGGACAGATTGCCTATGTCATGTTTACTTCTGGATCGACGGGATTGCCGAAAGGCGTGGAGATCGGCGCTAGCGCGTTGGATCACTTCACGGCGGCGGCACGCCAACGCTATGGCCTGCGTGCAACGGATCGCGTGCTGCAATTTGCCCCGTTTAACTTTGATGCCAGCATTGAAGAGATTTTTGCCACGCTGACCAGCGGTGCGACGCTGGTGCTGCGCACCGATGAGATGCTGGAATCGATTCCGACCTTTGTTGAGCAGGTAGAAGCACAGGCGATTACGTTGCTCGATCTGCCGACCGCATTCTGGAACGAATGGGTAATCGGGCTGAAAACCGGCACGCTGGCGATGCCCTCTGCTCTGCGTGCCATCATCATTGGCGGTGAAGCCGTGTATCCCGAACAACTGGTGCAGTGGCAACGCTATGCGCCGGATACGCTGCGCTTAATCAACACCTATGGTCCAACAGAAACCACGGTGGTGGCGACCACTTGCGATCTGCAAACGCAGTCTGCCGATGTGGCACAGCTTCCTATCGGTCTGCCGTTGGCAGGCGTCAACGCGCTGATTTTGGCGGTGGGTGACCGCCCTGCGGCAGAAGGGGAACTGGTGCTACTGGGGCCAACGCTGGCGGCGGGTTATATCGGCACGGAGCACTCGGCGTTTGCGCCGTTGGCGGTGGGCGATCGGCAACGGCCTGCCTACCGCACGGGCGACAGAGTACGGCTGGAAAAAGGGCGGCTGCTGTACCTCGGGCGGATGGATAACGAATTTAAAATCAGCGGCTATCGGATTCAGCCAGGGGAAGTCGAAGCTCATCTGCTGGCACAGCCTGATATCGACGAAGCCTGCGTGCAGGGCATGGTTTATCCCAACGGAGTGCGGCGTCTGGTGGCGTTTGTCGCGACGCAAGAGGGAGAAATCGATGCTCGTGCGCTGAAACAGCGTCTGAGCAGTGTGCTACCGCCTGCGATGATCCCTACGGATTACCGTGCCTTCCACCAGTTGCCGAAAACCGGCTCCAACAAGGTCGATCGCAAACGTCTGTTGGCGGAATACTGCGATGAAGCTCCTACGCAGGCGTTGGCCAACGAAACCGAGAACCGGGTCAGCGCTATCTGGCAGCAGATCCTTGGTGTATCGGGGATTCAATCGCGGGATAACTTCTTCGAGCTGGGCGGGCAGTCATTGCAGACCATTCAGATTGTTAATCGTCTGGCTGCTGAATTTTCCGTCAGCATCAAAGTGTCTGATGTATTCGATCACCCACAGCTCAGCGACTTCTGCCGTTATCTGGATGACAGGCTGTCGCAGGATGAAAACAGCGTGGAAATGGTGTGGTAGGGAAAATGATGAACAAGGCACAACCTCTTCAGTTTGATTTCAGTGGGAAAACGGTGTGGGTAACCGGTGCGGCGAGCGGCATTGGAGAAAGTATTGCCCGCCAGTTTGTCGCGCTGGGCGCGAACGTGATCGGATTCGACCGTGCATTTCAACCGTATAACGATCGCCCGTTTACCAGCGTGACGCTGGATATTAGCGAGCCGAATCGCGTGGCGGCGGTGTGCCGTCAGCAGTTGGCGGAAACGGGGCTTGATGTTCTGGTTAACGCCGCCGGGATTCTGCGTTTAGGTGACATTGATGCGCTGAGTGTGGACGACTGGCATCAGTGCATTAACGTCAATGCCTCCGGCGTATTTTATCTGCTGAACGCACTGGTTCCGCACTTTAAGCAGCAGCGTCGCGGTGCGATTGTTTGCGTCGGTTCTAATGCCGCCCATGTCCCCCGTCTACAGATGGCGGCGTACTGCGCCTCGAAAGCGGCGCTTACCAGTCTGTCTCACTGTGCTGGATTGGAGCTGGCGCCTTACGGTGTGCGCTGCAATCTGGTATCGCCTGGTTCGACGGATACGCCGATGCAGCGCGGCATGTGGCACAGCGCTGATGCCGAGCAGCGCACTATCGCGGGCTTTCCTGACCAGTACAAGCTGGGAATTCCGCTGGGTAAGATTGCTCAGCCGGATGAGATCGCCAATACCGTGGTTTTTCTGGCTTCCGATCTGGCCAGCCACATCACCATGCAGGACGTGGTGGTGGACGGCGGGGCAACGCTGACGGCCTGATTTGCGAAGAGAGTGACAAGTCATGAAAGATATCGTAACGCTGTTAAAGCAGTTGGAACGGCAGGGTGTTCGTCTGGCGTTAAATGCACAAGGGCAGTTGGTTTCTCAGTCCAATAAAGACGCGATCACGGCAGAGATTGGGCGCACGATTAAGGAAAACAAGGACGCCATCGTGCGTTGCCTGACGGCGCAACAGGCGTTTGAACGCCCCATCGCGCCGCAGAATGCGACGTCTGGCCCGCTGTCATCATCGCAAAGTGGGCTGTGGTTTATCGAGCAATACGAAGAGCAATCGCACCTCTACAACATGCCGGTCTATTTTCGTCTGACCGGCACGCTGGATGTGGCCGCACTGGAGTTTGCCTTTGACGCGTTGGCACAGCGCCATGCCAGCCTGCGCACCCGTTTTGTGGTCAATGAACAGGGCAAGGGTGAGCAGCGTATCGATGCCTATCAGCCGTTTGTGATACAGCATGATGACTTCTCACTGTTACCGGAAGCCGAACGGGAGGCGCGTTTACAACAGCAGGTGAAAGCGGAAATCAGCCGTCCGTTCGATCTCACGGCAGGCGATCTCACCCGTGTGCGGCTGGTAACGATGAACGAACGGGTGCACGTTCTGATGATCACCCAGCATCACATTATTTCCGATGGTTGGTCGGTGAAGAATATGTTTGCGGACTTCAAGCCGGCCTTTTTGGCCTGTCAGAACCGCCAACCCTATCCCGTCGAGACCACGCAGCTTAACTATATCGACTACGCACACTGGTTTAACTCTGCGTCGTTTCTCGATTACCACAATGAATTCAAACCGTTCTGGGTTGAGCGGCTGACGGGTATTCCTGAAGTACATAGCCTGCCGCTGGATAAACCGCGTCCGGCACACCAGAACAGTGGCGGTGAGGTGATCTTCTCCGCGATTAACAACGATTTGTGGGATAAATTTAAGCGTCTGTGTCAGCGCTACAACACGTCTAATTTCATTGGCCTGCATGCGGTGTTTTCCCTGATGCTGGCGCGCATCAGCGGTGAGAAAGATATCGTCATTGGTTCACCGCTGGCCTACCGCGAGCGGCCGGATATCGAAGATGTCGTTGGCTTCTTCGTTAACACCATCGTGCTGCGCACCCAGTTGCAGGATCAACAGAGCTTTGTCGATTACCTGCAATACTGCCGTGAGCAAGATCTCTCCGCTTTCGATCATCAGCTCTATCGCTTTGAAGCGCTGAGTGAAGCGATCGGTTCCGATCGCACCACGGCGATCAACCCGATCTTTCAGGTGATGCTGGTTTATCAGGCTAAAGTGGATTTTAACGATCTGATCCCCGGCTGTGATGCGGCGGAGGAAACCTCGCCGGTGTTGCCGGCGAAGACGGATATCTCGGTTAAAGTGACGGAACTGATGGGCGAAGTACGGCTGGACTGGCTGTTTGCCACTGCGCTGTTTGAGCGTCAGACGATCCAGTACTACGCCGACCGCTTTATCCGGCTGATCGAAGCCGTGGTGGAGAGCCCGGAAACCGATGTCTGGCATCTGCCGCTGATGGAAGCGGATCGATTTGCCGCCGTGTTGGCGGAAACACAGCAGTTGCCGCGTAGCTATCCGCAGCCGCAACTGACGGTAACCGACGTGATTGAAGCGGTGGCTCAGCGCGATCCACAGCAACTGGCCGTTGCCTTTGATGGCGAGAGTCTCGCTGACTCGCTGACTTATGCTGAGCTGAATAGGCAGGCTAACCAGCTAGCACATTGGTTATACCGCTTGGGGCTGGGTGAGCAGTCGCTGGTCGGCGTGCTGGCGAAGCGCGATCGCTATTTTGTCATTGCGCTGCTGGCCGTCTGGAAAGCAGGCGCAGCCTATGTACCATTGGACCCTGATTACCCGCCAGAGCGGCTACGCCACATCATTACCGATGCCAATCTTTCCGTCATTCTCGGTGGTGATGGGCAACCACTGGCGCAGTGGTCAGCCGAGCAGTGTATCGATCTGACCGATCCTACGGTTGCCGCGCAGTGGCACGATCTGCCGGGCGATGAACCGCCAGCCATTCTGCGCCATGCACAGCAACTGGCACAGGTGATCTACACCTCGGGATCGACCGGTCTGCCGAAGGGCGTGATGATCGAACACGGTTCGCTGATCAATCTGCTGGACGATCATCGCGATCGCATCGCGTTCACGCCGCAAAGCACCATGTTCAACTGCATGTCGCTGTCGTTTGACGCCGGTAACATGACGACGCTGTTGCCGCTGAGCAGCGGTGGCACGCTGGCGTTTGGCGAACCCAACGATCGGGCGATTGTGCAGGCGGAACAGGCAGGGGCGACGCACCTGATCCTGCCAACAGCGCTGATGTCGATTCTCGATCCCAAACAGGTTAACGGCATTCAGGCCATTGGCATGGGCGGTGAAGCGTGCCCGAATGCCGTGGTGGAAAACTGGGCCGATAAGGTTGCGCTGTACAACATGTACGGGCCGACGGAGTGTACCGTTACGGCGTTGAGCACCCGCCTGCGTAAAGGTCAGCCTGTCACCATCGGTAAGCCCATCGCTCATATTCAGGCGCTGATTCTGGATGCGGCTGGACAGCTGTGTCCGGTGGGCGTGCCGGGAGAGCTATGCCTTGCGGGACTTGGTCTGGCGCGTGGCTACCTTAATCAACCGCAGATGACCGCCAGCCGCTTCGAGCACATCACGCTACACGACGTGAACAATACGGGGCTGGGTACGGTGACCGTGCGCATTTATCGCACGGGCGATAAAGCCAGACTGCTGAACAACGGTGACTATGAATACTGTGGCCGTATTGATGAGCAGATCAAACTGCGTGGCTATCGCATAGAACCGGGTGAAATCGAGGCACAGCTGGCGGCGGTCTGCTCGTCTCTGAAGCAGGTTAAAGTCATTGTGGCGCCGGTGGGGAGTCGTCCGGCGCTGGTCGCTTATGGCACGGTGAAAGTAGGTAGCAGCACCCCTGAACCTGCTGCCGTGCTGATTGATGTCGCGAAGCACCTGCCGGAATACATGGTGCCTTTCCGGTTGATTGTGCTGGAAGAGATGCCACTGACGCCAAACGGCAAGCTGGATACGAAACAGCTGCCGCCGGTGCTGGAAGCGAATGACGGCGACGGTGAAGCCGATAATCCGCTGGAAGCGGACGTGCTAGCGATTTGGCGCAGCGTGCTGAATACGCCGCTGGGCGTTGAGGATGATTTTTTCCGCTTAGGCGGTGATTCCATCCTCAGTATCCAACTGACGACGCGACTGCGCAGCGCAGGCTATGTCTGCACGGTGAAAGACGTTTTTGAAGCGAAGAGCGTGCGGCGTCTGTGTCGCGTGCTGGCGCAGAATAATCGTGATGTCGGTATCGTAGCAGAGCAGGGCACGCTGGAAGGCGAATTCGCGCTGCTGCCGATTCAGCGCTGGTTTATGGATCAAGCGCTGGTACGTCCTGAACACTGGAATCAGGCGGCGATGATCCAATTACCAGAGGTGGATGCCAGACGGCTTACCACCATGTTGCAGGCGCTGATGGCGCAACATGACGCGCTGCGTCTGGCCTGTGATGCCGAAGGGCAACGCTATCTGGCAGACGTGCCTTGTCCTGTTGTGTCGACACTGGATTATCGCCAGCTTGGCGACGATGGCCTACAGCAGGCGCTTACCGCGTTGCAGAGTGAATTCGATCCCGCCCAAGGAAGAACGATGGGTTGTGCGCTGGTGCGACACCATCCACAGGCGGACACTGCCTTGTTCCTCGCTTTCCACCATCTGGTGATTGATGCCGTCTCCTGGCGCATTCTGGTCGACGATCTTGAGCGGCTGTACCTCGGTGAACCGCTGCTGCCTAAAACGTCGAGCTATCGCCAGTGGGGGACGGCACTGCAAAACTACGCTACACAACATGCAGAACAGCTGACGTACTGGCAGGCGCAGGAAGACGGCGTGGATCAGACGGCGCTGCTGGCGGTGAAAGATCCACAGGGCCAGGCCAGCGCCGCGATGCTGACGCTGGATACGGAAACCACCGGCCAACTGGTGAGCGAGGCCAATCGTGCCTTTAATACCGACGTCAGCGATTTACTGCTGGCCGCGCTGATGCGCACGCTAAACGATCTCGGCTGGGGCGATAAAGCACGTATCATGCTGGAAGGACACGGTCGCGAAACGATTGATCCGACGCTGGATGTCAGCCGCACTGTCGGGTGGTTTACCAGCACCTATCCAGTGTGTCTGCAAGATAAGCCTGACTGGACTTCCCTGATTCAATCTAGCAAGGAACGGCTGCGTCAGGTGCCGGACAAAGGCGTTGGGTTTAACCCGCTGCGCTACCATCACCCGCAGGGCGGTTCGCTGACGCTATCGCCGATTGTATTCAACTATCTTGGCCTATCGGTTCAGGCGGCTGGCGTGTGGCGTCCGGTCGATGTCGCGCCGGGAGTCTGTGTATCGTCGGAGAATAAACCGGCAGAGATTATCAGCCTTCACGGTGGTATTACGGGCGGACAGCTGACGCTGCGCCAGGTCGGTTGCCTCAACCAGCGCGACAGCGAACGCCTGATGGCGAGGCTGACGGAAAATCTGCGGGCGCTGACGAAAGCCTGTCTGGCACAGCTACGTCACGGAGTCGTCTTTACCCCCAGCGATTTCCCGGCCGTTAACCTGAGCCAGACGCAGCTCGACAGCCTGTCGCAGCGTTATGACATCGATACACTGCTGCCGCTGTCATCTCTCCAGCAGTCGATGCTGTATCACCGTCTGCGTTGTCCGCAGGATGATGCGTATCATCTACAAACGCCGATTCGCTATGCGCAGGCGCTGGATGTGGCAGGCTATCGTCAGGCGTGGCAGCGCCAGATTCAGCGTTTCCCTGCTTTGCGTGCTGCGTTGGAGAGCGAGTGTGCCTGCGTACAGGTGATTGTGAAGCAGGCAGACCTGCCTTTCTACTATCAGGATTTGATGCGGGATGCCGATCCACTGGCGGTCATCGAACGCTATCGTCAGCAGGATTTACGCACCGGATTTGATTTGTCACAGCCGCCGCTGTTGCGCATTGCCTGTTTCCGTTTGGGCGAGCAGGACTATCAGGTGCTCTTAAGCTGCCACCACAGCGTGATCGATGGCTGGAGCGGGCCACAGCTATTGGGGGCGGTGCACCGTGACTATCAGATGTTGATGAACAGTCAGATATTGATGCACGGCGAAGCGCCCGCGATTCAGGTGGATCGTGCTTATGTGGATTATACGCTGCACGCCGTGGCGCAGCAGCCCGTTGTCGAGGCTTTCTGGCAGCAGAGGGAGCCGCTGCTGGCACAGACCAACGATGTAGCGATGCTGTTTGCGGCGGCGGGGAAACGCGCCGATCTCAGCCAGCACCTGACGCAGATTGAACCGCAGGTTACCAGCGTGAGCCTGAACGAACAGGATCAGGCTGCACTCATCGCCTTTGCCCGCGAGGTGGGCGTTACGCACAGCATTATCGCGCAATACGCCTGGCACCGGCTGCTGGCGCGGTCGACCGGCGATGCGGTCAGTATTGTCGGGAATGTGCTGTCGGGCAGGGAAAGTCCGGTGGAGGACGTAGCGAGCAGCGTAGGTCTGTACATCAACAGCCTGCCGCTGGCGCTGAGTTGGCAGCAGTCCGTGTCGCTGCAACAGCATTTGGTGCAGTTGCAGAATGAATTGATGGCGATGAATCAGCATGCCACGCAGTCGCTGATTGCGCTGACAGCCGGACGTCCGCGTCTGTTCAACAGCCTGTTTATTTATGAAAACTATCCAGATGTGAAAGCAGAACCGGGCCAACGCGCTGACGAACCGCATCGGCTATCTCCCGAGTTCTCCGCCGCCTATGAAAAAGTCGAGATGCCGCTGAATTTGGTGGTGCGTGAGCAGGCGGGCTGTATGCTGCTGCGCTTCGAGTTTGATGCCGATGCGCTGGATAGTGCGCAGGCGCGTCGGGTGCTGATGCGCTGGCATGACGATGTGGTCGCGTTGGTGAACAGTTCGCCACAGCAGCCCGCCGAGATTATCGGGCATGATAAAGCGACAGGTTTAGCGGCTGCACAGAAAATCGCGCCGCATAGCGGTGTTAGCCAGCCGACTACGCCGTCTGCTCAACTGCTGCTGCGCGTGTGGGCGCAGACGCTGCATCTCGCTGAATCTGGCCTCTGGTCGCAGACGCTGTGTGAAAGCGGTGTCGATTCGCTCCAGCGTATTGCGTTGGCACAGGCGCTGAGCCGTGCATTAGCGCTGCCGATAAATGTTGCGCTCTTGCAGCGCTACCCGTCACCACAGGCGCTGAGCGAGTATTTGGCTCTGTCGAGGGCGATTGCCAATGAGGAAACGCTGTCATGACAGGGAGTAACGATGCCATCGGGAATCTGTTGGTAGATATTCAGCAACCGACAGCCTTCGGGCAGCGGACGGGTGCCGCGCACGGTGAACAGCGCCACAGCAGTGAGCTGTCCCGTCAGTATCCTACATCGCTGGTGTGTGCGGCGTGGAGCTGGCTACTGTACAAATACAGTGGTGAAGAACAGGTATGTGCTGCGTTCGTTACGTCCGATCTTCCTGATAACGTGAGGCCGTTGATCGCTCATTTCCACCAGCGCGATCGTCTTGTCAGCGAGTGGACCGCAGAGGTGGGATCGTCGTGCGATTCACAGCCTGCGTCCGCAGTTCTGACTGATGAAACTCAGCATGCGCTGTTTAGCAGCCTGCTAATTGCGGGAGATGCGGCATCGTTGCCTGAAGGCGTGCAAAAAGTGGCGCTGATCGTACAGGTGCAGAATGATCGGTTAATTCTGACGACACCTGATGGGCAGTTCGATAATCAGCAGCTACAGCGTATGTCTCGTCATCTCACGCAGCTACTCGATGGCCTGTTGGCACAGCGCTGGGAGCGGCTGACGCAGATTCGCCTCAGCCCGCAGGTGGCACCGCTACCGCATAGAGCGACGACGCTCGCATTGCACGATGAACTGCTGGCGCGTCTTACTGAGGAAACGCGTCAGGATCGTGTGGCGATCGCCTTTCAGGAACGCGAAATTCGCTATTGGGAACTGCTGCAACGCGTGGCGTTGATTCAACAGGTGCTGGCGGCGCAGGGTATCACTGCTGGTCAGCGTGTGGGGCTGCATCTCAGTCGGCAGCCTGACACGGTAGCGGCGCTGCTGGCCTGCTTGTTTTCTCAGGTAGCGTTTGTGCCGCTGGAGCCGGATTTTCCGGGAGAGCGGCTACAAGCGATTCAGCGAGAAGCAGCACTGGCAGCGGTCTTGCAGGACGGCTATACCGGTGGGTCGCTGGCGTTTAACTGCCCGGTACTGAATCTGTGTGATTTACCGTATGCCGCCAGCGATTCTACGGCGAGCGTACAGTTGGCACGGGTCGGAGGACCGGAAACGGCGGCCTACATGATGTTTACCTCTGGTTCGACGGGGAAACCGAAAGGTGTGGTGATCGGTCAGCGGGCGCTGCAAACCTTTATTCATGCCAGCGTAGATCGGCTGGCTTTAACGGATAACGCCAACTGGCTGCTGATTACCACGCTGGCGTTTGATATCTCCATGCTGGAAGTGTTTGCCCCGCTGTGGATCGGTGGCGTGCTGCACCTGACCACGCATGAGGAATACAAAGATCCGCAAGCAGTGGCGGCGTATTTACAGGTTCGACCGGAAATCAACGTATTGCAGGCCACGCCCGCATTTTGGCGCATGATGTTCAAAGCGGGTTGGCAGGGTAAACCCGATCTGGTGGCGTTGTGCGGCGGCGAAGCGCTGGATCTGCGGCTGGCACAGCGTTTGGTCAGCCGTTGCAGGACGTTATGGAATTGCTATGGGCCAACTGAAGCGACGATTTGGTCGCAGATGGCACAAATAGATAGCGCAGCGTTGGAGAACCAGCACACGGTCGCGCTGGGGAACACGTTGGTGGGCTATCAGCATCTGGTGATCGACGACGATCGTCATCCGCTGGCGGAAGGGATGGTTGGCGAACTGTGCATCCTCGGTGACGCACTGAGCAGTGGATACTGGCAGCGTGACGATCTGACGCAAGACTGCTTTATTCAACAGGCGGAGTCGGGACAGCGGATGTACCGCACGGGCGATAAAGTCCGGCTGCTGGCGGACGATCGTTACCAATATCTCGGGCGTTTCGACGATCAGGTAAAATTACGCGGATTTCGCATCGAGCTAGGGGAGATCGAGGCACAATTAAAACGCATCGAACAGGTGCAGGATGCGGCCGTCAAACTTCAGGGGGAAGGGGATGAGGCGGTACTGGTCGGCTACGTTGAATATAAACCCGGCTCAGAGATGACCAAACTGGCGCTGCGCAAACAGTTACACCAGTTCTTGCCGGCTTACATGGTGCCAGGGCGCATTGTGGTGCTCGACAAGCTGCCCAAAACGGGTAGTGGCAAGGTCGATCGTAAACGCCTGACCGAAGTCTGAAAGACACAGAGGGCAGCGTTGCTGCCCTCTGTGTCTGCGTAAAAAGCGGCGGTGGCAATACACGATTGCCACACGGCTATCAGAACGATTGTAATGTACTGATTTTACCCTGCTGCCAGTTGGTGTCAGATTGGCGCAGTGACTTGCTGATATCTACCAGACTATCGGATGGCAATGATTTCGGCAGTAAATCCAATCCGATCGTTGAGAATATCTGGCCATAGGTATTGCGTAGTTCTGCATAGGCCAAGTCCTGACGCAGGCTGGCGTTAAGGGCATTTAGCTCACCTTGAATCAGCTGCAATTCGCCGATGCTGTTGGCCTTGTAGCGGTTTCGCAACTGTTCGACGATTTGGGTGTCTAGATCGCGCAATTCTGCACTGGTTTTATACTGTCTCTGTGCCTCATTAAAGTTGGCTCTGGCGATGTATAACTGCGCCATGATCGCCAGCGACATCGCCTGACGCTGAATTTCCGACACCGACTCGTTAGCCTGCGCCGCTTTACGTGCGGCCGGGCCGGACAACAGGTTAAACAGATTCCAAGTGGCTTTTACTCCGACGTCCGCCCAGCTGTTATTGACCAGGAAGGAGTTACTGTCATAGTGGCCGCCTGCGCTAATTTCCACGCCGGGCAGCATACGCAGCAGCGCTTTGCGGGTTTCGGCGGCATGAATTCGCACCTGATAATCCTGCTCGCGCAGCTCCGGGCGGCTGACCAGTGCAGTCTCTTCCAGCACCTTCACATCGACATTCAACTGCGGTACGACTTCATCACCGCTCTGTGGCAACGCGAGTTTGTAGGCCGTATCCAGCGGCAGATTCATCAACGTTGCCAGCTCCGTTTTAGCCAGAGACAGCGCGCGGCGTTGTTCTTCCAGTTGGCGCGTGGCGTCAATCAGCGCGCGCCGATAGCTTAGTGCTTCAATCGGATCGCCAATCTGCTGTGATGACATATGCTCGCTCGCGTCGCGTGCGGCGTTAACGCGGGCGATAAGGCTGTCAATCTGTCCCAAGAGACGCTCGGCAGCAACGGCGCGCCAGTAGGCGGAGCGCACGTCTTGCAGGATGGTGTGCACGACTTTGCGTTTACGCTCTTCGGCTATCCAGCGCTGATCCGATTTTTGCTGAGCGGTAACGTAGCTGACGCCAAAGTCGAGCACATTCCACACCATAGTCAGATCGGCCACATCGCGGTCGCGATCCTGTGAAGTGGACGGTTCCAGAGAGGTACGTCCTGTTTCCACGCTGCGGCTGCTGGAGGCACTCATATTATTGCGTCCCACATAGCCCGCAGATGCCGCCAGTTTCGGCAACATATCGTAGCGTGCCAGATCCACCTGCTGCTGGCTCAGCGCATATTCCATCACCTTTAAGCGTGATTCGAGGTTGTATTTCAGCGCACGCGCCATCGCATCATACAGCGTGATCGGTGCTGTAACCGGCTCCTGCTGGCTGAACATGGCGACTCGGTCCTGCTGGCTGCGTTGCCCGCTTTCGACCTTGCTGATCGGCTGGGTGGTTACGGCACAGCCGCTGGCGGCTAGCACGATGGCGCTAAGGCTAAATAGTTTCCGACCCTTTAACACGATTCCGCTCCTCGTCATTGTCATTATTACCAATTTTGTTCTTGTGATGGTTCTGGTTGTTATTGCGATCGCCTGGCGTATCGCTGCTTGCTGCACAGTGGTGCAGGGTTATCCTTGCTGCTGACCACTTTCCTGCAATGCTTGCTCAATAGCTGCCAGACGTTGCAGTTCCGAGTCACCTATCTGTTGTAGCTGCCGATCTAGCGAAGGCGTAAATGCCACGGAACGCCCAGTGCCGTCATCGGTGCTATTCATTGTGTTACTTACTCTATCGAGCGGAATGTCCTTCCAACTGCCACTGGAGAAGACCTCCATTGGCGTCAGTGAAGGCAGATAGATCCCCGAGAATGCGCTAGCCAGCGATGAGGTGCCGCCTAACGCGGGATCTTTGCTGAAGCTGGGGAAGGAACCTAGTGTGCTGTCGAAATTAATGCCAATGCCGCTGGCTACGCCACGTCCGAAAGTGCTGGCCACCTGGCTAGCTGGGAGGGAGCCTCCCTCGGTGTTCTGACGTCCGGTAGCGAAAATAGCAGACATCACTGACTTCGGTGCACCGTCGCTACCCACGGTGAAATTGCCGAGTGAAGGATTGGCAATCAAACCACCTAATGTCGGCGGTGCTGTTATGGCATCTTGCGCCGACAACTGGCGTGTATCGCTAGCTGATGGTGTCCGGCCAATACCGTCGTTAGCTTTGAACTGCGGATCGCCGCTCACAAGACTGCGCGTCACCGTCAGGCCAAAGCTGGTGCTGATGGAGGTATTGCTGCCGTCGGTGGCTGTTACCCGGATTACCAAGGTACCAACATCCGTATTGCCCGGCGTGCCGGAGAAGGTGCCGATAGTCGGATCGAAACGCAGCCAGCTTGGCAGCGGTGACCCGTTGGCGAGAGTAGCGCTGAGCGTCAGCGTGTCACCATCTGGATCGCTAAAGGTGCCGTCAGGCACGGTGAAGTTGAAGCCACCATCCTGTGCCACGCTTTGCGGCGGGATTGGCGTGGCGACCACGGGTGCATCGTTGACGTTG
>NZ_LXFY01000031.1:221647-223648 GCF_021432585.1 Pectobacterium sp. IFB5596 | reverse complement strand
GGAGTCAAGCATGTCCTCTCGTAAAGAACTTGCCAATGCTATCCGTGCGCTGAGCATGGATGGGGTGCAGAAAGCCAAATCCGGTCACCCGGGCGCACCGATGGGCATGGCCGATATCGCCGAAGTGCTGTGGCGCGACTATCTTAACCATAATCCGGCCAACCCTAACTGGGCCAACCGTGACCGCTTCGTGCTGTCTAACGGCCACGCGTCCATGCTGATTTACAGCCTGCTGCACCTCTCCGGCTACGACCTGCCGATTGAAGAACTGAAAAACTTCCGTCAGCTGCACTCCAAAACGCCAGGTCACCCTGAATACGGCTACACCGCCGGCGTTGAAACCACCACCGGTCCGCTGGGGCAGGGTATCGCCAATGCGGTCGGTATGGCGATTGCCGAGCGCACGCTGGCCGCGCAGTTCAACCGTCCGGGTCATGAGATTGTTAACCATCACACCTACACCTTCCTCGGTGACGGCTGCATAATGGAAGGGATTTCCCACGAAGTCTGCTCGCTGGCGGGCACCATGAAGCTCGGCAAACTGACCGCGTTTTATGATGACAACGGCATCTCCATTGACGGCCATGTTGAAGGCTGGTTTACCGACGATACTGCTGCCCGCTTTGAAGCCTACGGCTGGCACGTGGTGCGCGGCGTGGACGGTCACGATGCGGACGCTATCAAACGCGCCATCGGCGAAGCGCAGCTTGTCACTGACAAACCGTCGCTGCTGATGTGTAAAACCGTGATTGGTTTTGGTTCTCCGAACAAGGCGGGTACGCACGACTCGCACGGTGCACCGCTGGGCGATGCCGAAGTGGCTGCATCCCGCGAACAGCTGGGCTGGACGCACGCACCGTTCGATATTCCTGCCGATATTTATGCCGCCTGGGATGCCAAACCGGCCGGTCAGCGTAAGGAAGCTGCCTGGGACGAGGCATTTGCTGCCTATACCAGCGCGTACCCGGAACTGGCTGCCGAGTTCACTCGTCGCACCGGCGGTGAACTGCCCGCCAACTGGCAGGCAGACGCACAGAAATTCATTGAAGACCTGCAAGCGAATCCGGCGAAAATTGCCAGTCGCAAAGCGTCACAGAACGCGCTGGAAGCCTACGGCAAACTGCTGCCGGAATTCCTGGGCGGCTCTGCCGACCTGGCGCCGAGCAACCTGACCATCTGGTCTGGCTCGGTTTCACTGGATAAAGACCACGTGGGTAATTACATCCACTACGGCGTGCGTGAATTCGGCATGACGGCGATTGCCAACGGGATTGCGCTGCACGGTGGCTTTGTGCCGTACACCGCGACCTTCCTGATGTTTGTGGAATACGCCCGTAACGCGGTGCGTATGGCCGCGCTGATGAAAATCCGCAGCATCTACGTCTACACCCATGACTCCATCGGTCTGGGCGAAGACGGCCCGACGCACCAGCCGGTTGAACAGCTGGCCAGCCTGCGCGTGACGCCAAACATGAGTAACTGGCGTCCGGCAGACCAGGTGGAAACGGCGGTGGCGTGGAAATACGCGATCGAGCGTCAGGACGGCCCAACGTCGCTGATCCTGTCCCGTCAGAATCTGGCACAGCAGTCACGTACCGCTGAGCAACTGGCGAACGTGGCGAAAGGCGGCTATGTGCTGAAAGACAGCGACGGCCAACCGGAGCTGATCCTGATTGCCACCGGCTCTGAAGTGGAACTGGCTGTCGGCGCGTATGACAAACTGACTGCCGCAGGCCGCAAGGTGCGTGTGGTGTCGATGCCATCAACGGATGCGTTCGACAAGCAGGATGCAGCCTACCGTGAAGCGGTGCTGCCGAAGGCCGTATCCGCACGCGTGGCGATTGAAGCAGGTATCGCGGACTACTGGTTCAAGTACGTCGGCCTGAACGGCGCGATTGTCGGCATGACGAGCTTCGGCGAATCGGCTCCGGCGGAACTGCTGTTCGAAGCATTCGGCTTCACCGTCGATAACGTGGTCGAAAAAGCGCAGGCGTTGCTGAA